>DASXAK010000069.1:0-27087 GCA_036406715.1 Bryobacteraceae bacterium
CGGCTTGCCCGCGGCAACCCTTCCAGGACGCTCCCCACGCCGCTCCTATTCTTCGATCTTGGCCTCGTCGATCAGCATCACCGGGATATCGTCGCGGATCGGGTAGACACGGTGGCACTGGACACATTTCAGTCCGCTGCCATCGGGCTTGACCTCCACCGTAGTTTTGCAGACCGGACAAACCAGAATCTCCAGCAATTCCTTGCTTACGGCCATAGCGAATAAACAGTTTAGCGGAAATTGGGGACAGGCTACGCAATCCCTTATTTACTACGTCGGACCGATGGCACCCGCCCTTCCCATTCCGGGTCGCTGGGCTCCGTCGGAAGGGCAGGTCGGAGACCTGCCCCACATGCTATTCGCAGCCGCTGGTGCCCTTGGTGAGGCAGATCGAAGACTTGGGCGGCGGCGGAATCGGGAGGCCCTTCTCGGTCATCAACTTCACGAGCAGTTTCTCCGCTTCGGGATGCGCGATCGCCGACTGCACGCCGACGCGGACCAGTCCGCGCGCCCAGTCTAGCGGGATCCAGGTGAGGCCTTTCATCGCGCCGTTCACCGTGTCGCGGCTGCCCAGATCGTGGGCTTCCAGGTTGGCGCCGTGATCCACCAGAAGTTGAATCACGTCGGTCCGGCCTTTATGCGCGGCGCCATGGAGGGCCGTGCGGCCCTGGTCGTCGGCGAGATTGGGATCGATGCCGAGGTCGAGACACATCTTGACGGCTTCAACGCTCTGCTCGGGAGACCACTCGTACGTTACGCCTTCCACCCAGCCGATGCCCGAGGCGACGGCTAAGGCGCTATCGTTATGCGCGGTGGCGATTTTGGGATCGGCGCCCTTCGCCAGCAGCAGCTTCATCAGGGTGATATCGCCGGATTGCGCCGCGCGCAGGAAGGGCGTCGCGCCATCCTCGTACAGCCACTGCATCGTGAAGTTGGTGCGGGTTTCGGTGGTGTCGCCCTTGCATTCTTTGTCGGTGGACTGCGCGCCGCAGATTCGGGCGTTCACGTTAGCGCCGTGGTCGAGCAGGAGCTTGATGTAGTCGAGGTGGTCCATATCCGGCCGGCGGACCGGGTAATCGCCGCTTTCGATATTGCGGTTGTCCGTCGCGAGATAAAGCGGCGTCCAACCGCCTTTGTTGGCCAGGTTGGGGTTGGCGCCGTGATCCAGCAGAAATTCGGCCAGCTTGTAATGGCGGTTTTGCGTCGCGACCAGAAGTGGGCTCCACCCGTAGAGCGTGAGCTCGTTGACATCGGCGCCGGCTTCCACGAGGACGCGCGCGCACTCGAGGCAGCCTTCGCGGGCGGCATAGGCCAGTGGGGTGAGCCCCCCACCGTCCTTCACCTGGGGGCCGCGGAAAAAAGCCTCTAAATCGAAATCGTCGGCCGAAGCACCGGCCTTGCCCCCGCCGGCTCCGGCTCGCGCGCGGGCGGCGCGCGCCCGAGCGAACGCGTTCAACCCGCCGGCGCCCTGCGCCGAGTTCAGGCGCTGCTGCACGCTCGGGGCAATGTTCAGGCGTGAATTGCGGGTATCCGGATCGGTGGTGGCGCGCAAGTCGGCGCCGTGTTCGATCAATACCTTAACGGCATCGGGATGCGACTGCTCGGCCGCCCACATCAACGCGGTAGTTCCACGCAGGCTTTCCTTAGCGTTCACGTCGGCCTTGTGATCGAGCAATACCTTGATGGCAGCAATGTTGCCGTTGCGCGAAGCCATCATCAGCGCCGTCTCCCCGTTCGGCCGGCGCTCATTGGGATCAGCGCCGCCTTCAATGAGCTTTTCGATCATCGCGGCGCTGCCGTTTTCAGCGGCCAGAGAGAGCGGCGTGGCGCCATCGTGGTTGGCGGTCTTGACGTTCGCGCCCGCTTTGATCAGCAGGTCGGCCAGTTCCCCATCATTGCGGTACGCTGCCCATTGAATCGCAGTGGCTCCATCGGGTTGGGGCGCATTGACATCGGCCTTCTGCTTTAGCAGCGATTGCACCGCCACGCGATCGCCCTGCATGGCGGCGTCCGCCACGGGGCTGCCGGTTGCGCCATAGGCAAGCGAGAGAAGCACCCCCGCGGTTAACGCGGGGAACACGTATCGTATGCGCATTCCGCTACTCCTGATTCCGGCTTATGCGAGCCCGGTTAGGAATCCCGTGCTGTCGCCGAGGCTGTCCTGGTGAATACCGTACAGATTGATGATGCTCAACAGGAGGTTGCCGGTCGTGATGGTTTTGGTCGGGAAAGCCAGGTGGCGCCCGCCTTTGAGCTGTCCACCCGCGCCGCCCAACAGGATGTGCGGGACGTCATAGTGCAGGTGTTGATTGGAATCGCCCATGTTGGTGCCGTAGAGCACGAGCGAGTGATCGAGCAGGGTGCCGTCGCCGTCCTGCGTCTTCTTGAGCTTGTCGATGTAATACGCCAGGCACTTGACGTGATACTGATTCAGCTTGGAGTATTCGGCGATGCGGTCCGGATTCTCGGCGTGATGCGAGCCGCCGTGGAAGCTGAGGCTCGGCACGTCGCTGGCCGGGTAGGCGCGGCCCGTCAGATCGCGGGCGAAGAGCATCGACGATACCCGGGTGATGTCGGCCTTGAACGCGAGCACTTGCAGATCCATGTGCAGCTTCACGTGCTCGTCGAAGGCTTCCGGAATACCGGTGGGAACCGCCACGCCTTCGCTTGACACCTGGCCGGTCGCTTTTTTGGCCAGCTCCAGGCGGCGTTCCAGCTCGCGAATGTCGTCGGTATACTCGTCCAGCTTGGCGCGATCGCTGGCCGGCAAGTCCCTCTTGAAGCGTACGAGACTCTTCGCGACAGAATCGAGAATGCTGCGATCCTGCTCGCGCCGCGCGGCGCGCTCTTCGGGCGTGCGAGCCTGCGCGTCACCGAAGAGGCGCTCGAACACGACCTGCGGATTCAGCTCCATCGGCAGCGGCTGGGTCGGCGACGCCCACGAGACCGAGTTGGTGTAGGCGCAGCTATATCCTTCACCGCAGTTGCTGGAGTTCGCGCCGGGGTCTTCAATGGCGAGTTGCAGAGAGGGCACGAGGGTTTCCTGCCCGATCTTCTGCGCAATCAACTGGTCGATGGTCGTGCCGTCCTGAATGTCCGCGCCGGTGGTCTTCTTCGGTTTGTTGGCGCACATGAACGCAGAGGCGACCCAATGGTCGGCGCCGGTGACGCCCGGAGGCGGCTCCGCCGACTTCGACCACATGCCGCTGAGGATTACCGTCTGGTCCTTGAACGGCTCGAGCGGCTTCATGATGAAGGGAAACTTTCCGGCTTCGAGCACGGGCTTTTCGGGAATCCAGTAGCCGGGCGCCATCCCGTGTGGGACGAAAATGCCGGTAAACCGCAGTTTTGTGGCAGCCGCGGTGCCGGCCAGACGCGTCTGAGCGGGCACCATCGAATCCAACAACGGCAGCGCTAAAGCAACACCGGCGCCACGCAGAACCGCCCGCCGCGAAATGTGCTTTTTAGTAATGAACGTTCCCATGTCTCTTCCTCTCTCTTGCTGCTTGGGCTGCCCGCCCTAGCGCGAGGCGGTCAACCCTTTTTCTGGCGCGTTTGAACTGATCTGAACTTTTTGATTCATCTGGAACGGATCGCTCTTCACGATTCCCAGCACCAGAGATGAAAAACGATAATCGGTCTTAGCGGCCTCGTGAACGATAGAACGGATCAGAGGCATGTCGAAGTATTCGGTGCCGCGGCCGAGCGCGTAAATCATCAGCTTCTCGGTTACGAGCCGCACGAACTGCGGCGAGTACCGCTTGAGGGCGTTGCGCAGGTCGACCGCGCCGTTGATCTTAGTGCCATCCACGAGCTGGCCGGCTGCATCGATCGGGTTGCCGTCATCGGTGGTTCTCCAGGCGCCCACTGCGTCGAAGTTTTCCAGGGCGAAGCCGATCGGGTCCATGATCTTGTGACACGAGACGCAGTCCGCCCGCACCCGATGCGCCTCCATCTGCTGTCGCATCGTGGGCTTCTGGCCGCCGTGAACGGTGGAAGCGGTTTCCTTGAGCGCCGGAACATTGGGCGGCGGGTTCGGCGGGGTAACGCCGAGGAACATCGCCATGATGGTCTTGCCGCGCACGGTGGGCGACGTACGGTTGGGATACGCCGTCACCGTTTCGATGCTCGCCTTGCCCAATAAGCCCCGCCGGTAATCGAATTCCGGCGGCAGGACAACGCGGCGGAAGTGGCTGCCGTACACGTTCGGAATGCCGTAATGCTTCGCCAGACGTTCATTCAGGTAGGTCCAGTTGCCATCGAGCAGGTCGAGAACGCTGTGGTCTTCGTGGACCACGCTGTCGACAAAAAGTTCCGTCTCCTTGCGCATCGATCGGCGCAGATTGTCGTCGAAATCCGGAAATTCCGCGGTGACGGGAGATTGCGTCTGCAGCCCGCGCAATTGGAGCCACTGGCCGGCGACGTTGACCACCAACTGGTCAGAGCGCGGATCGGAGAGCATGCGCCGGACTTCTTTATCGAGCACCGCCGGCTCATGCAGCCGGTTCTCGCCGGCCACCTTGAGCAACTCGTCGTCGGGAATGCTGCTCCAGAGGAAGAACGAAAGGCGGGACGCCAGTTCGAGATCGCTGATGCGATACGGTTCGCCCGGCTTGGCGCTTTCCGGCTCGGTCTCTTTGCGGAAGATGAATTCGGGGTCCACCAGGATGCGGCGGAGCGCCATCTCGACGCCGTTGTCGAAAGTTCCGGTCTTCCGGCCCTGCTGGTAGAAACCCATCAGCATGTCCATATCGGCCGGCGCGACCGGCCGGCGGAACGCATGCCGCGCGAGCGCGCTGACGATCTTTCGGGCGCAAGGAGCTTCCTGCTCGGCAGTCGAGGGTGTGCAGATGAAAATTTTCTTGCGGCTGGCGGATTCGGCCGCGCCTTTCGGATTGCCGGGGCCGTCGATGGTGATTTTGCCAACGTGGGGGAAGAACTTGAATCCCGGCAGCCCGCCGGTTTCAATGGTGCTTCTCAGGAAGTGTTGATCGAGGTCGTTGCCGGGGGCGTAGTTCGTGGCCACGAATGTGACCACAACCGTATGCAAGCCGCCAGTCGCCGGGAACTTGAAATTATAGGTGCCATCGGATTTGACGCGATCTTTGTCCCAGTCGAAGAGCTTTAGGCGCTGGCCATCCAGCAGGAACTCGAGTTTTTCGCCGACGATTTCGCCGAAGGGATTGGTGTCTCCCATGTTGCCCTTGCTGATGGGAGTGATTTTGATCGAATAGTCGCCGTCGGCAGGAAACTCGTACTTAGCGATCAGGCCGCCGCGCGTGCCGAAGGGCATGCCTTCGAGATGGTAGTCCTGCGACGTGTCTTCCGGTACGCGAAAGACGGTCTGCATGGGATTGCTTACGTCTCCCACGGCGAGGCGGCTGATTTTGCCGGCTGCTGAGGTATACCCTTCGAGCAGCGCGGGAGAGAGCGAAAGCCCGGCCGCAACGTTATCGAAGCCGCGCGTGGAGTCGTCGGACGGCAAGTACTTCGAGGCGTCGACCTCGATCGCCAGCAGGTCGCGAATCACATTGGCATATTCGGTACGATTCAGGCGATGCAGACCCGGAGGCGGAAGGGCGGCGGTGCGGTGCTGATCGAGTTCATTCTCGAGCCAGGTGATCATCGCCTCGCGAGTATCCACATCGGGCCGTTCCATTCCGGAAGGCGGCATCATGCCGGCGCGGAGTTTGCGAACGACCAGCTCCCATTTGTCGGCATCTTTTTCGACGTGGGCAGTGTCGAGCTTATCCAGGTGTAAACCGGCTTCGGGCGCTGGGCCGGCATGGCAATCGAAGCAGTATTGTTCGAAGAGTTCGTGCTCCGCAGCAGGTGAGGCGATGGCGGCTTTTTGTGTCGGTTTCGACGTAGCGGGTGTCTGGGCGTACAGAACAATCGTGACCGACGTCGTCGCGATAGCTCCAGCCAGAATCAGTCTCTTAATCATCAGTCTTTCCGCTTTTCTTAGGATAGAGGTTGAAATGCCCGAACACCAGAAATGACGTGCTCATGGGCCGCAAAGGTAACCGCATCTCAAAGAATCTACAGGCCGCCGGATTCAGTGGGGACGCACGTCGAGGGGCGGCGCCCTCCGGCTTCCGGACTGCGCCCAAATCCATTACACCGCCTCGGGATTTTCCTGTCAAAGCTATTTTGGGCCAAAGGCAGTTGCTTTTATATCAATGACTTAGGATGTTCGGACAAACACCACATCCGGAAAGTGTACCGATCTTATTGCGCTACGGCGCTGGCCGCGCCGATCGTAAGCCTCGGGTGCGGCTTAGGAAGCGCCTTGCGAGGCAGCATCTCGGCGCGGTTGGCGGCGCCTTGGACCACGCTGGCTACCACGGCGGCTGCCTGCATGAGGTCGGGCGCCTGGACGTGATCGAACGTGTCCATATTGGAATGATGAGTAACGGTTTCGTAATCGAGCGGATCCTGAACGAACTGGAATCCCGGCAGACCCACGTCGTCGAAAGACAGGTGGTCGGTGCCTCCCGTGTTGCGAATGGTTATGGTACTCACGCCCTGATCGCGGAACGGCGAGAGCCACTGCTCGAAGATCGGGCGCATGGCGTCGTTGCCCTGCAGGTAGACGCCGCGGATCTTGCCGCTGCCATTGTCGACATTGAAGTATCCGGACAGCTTGGCGTGTGCGGCGCTCAGCTTCATGGTATTGGGATCTCCGAAGTGTTCTTTGATGTACGCCTTGGAACCGAACAAGCCTTGCTCTTCGCCGCTCCACAAGGCGATGCGGACCGTGCGGTCGAGCTTTAGATTCAACGCTTTCAGGATGCGCATGACCTCAATCATGACGGCGCCGCCGGCGGCGTTGTCGGTCGCGCCGGTTCCCGAATGCCAGGAATCCAGGTGGGCGCCCACCATGATCAGTTCGTCCTTCTTAGCCCCGCCGGGAATTTGCCGACGACGTTGTAGCCGTCCTCGTTGCGATCGGAGAGTTCCGCCTGGAGGTTGAATCGGAGCTTCACCGGAACCTTCTTCTCCAGCAGCCGGACGATGCGATTGTACTGCTCGTGCGAAACGATGAAGCTGGGAGGCGCCAGCGGCTCTTTGGCGTCGTAGGGACCGGCCGCCTGGGCGAAAACCAAACCATCGCGGGAAGAATCACCGCTGTTCAGGACGGCGAGAACTCCTTCGTCGCGCCAGAACTTCACGCGCTTGACGGTGATCTGGCGGCGCTGGTCGCCGAAGAGTTCCCGTACCCAGGCCGGCAAGCTCTGAACGAAACGGCGCTCCTCCTCGGGATCGTCGGGGAACTTGAGATTCTGGAGATCGGACAGCCTGGCGACCGGTACCGGGGCCACTCCGATATCGCTCAACTGTTTTTCGTTGTAGCGCTCAAAAAGCGGCTGGGTGACGGGCCGAACTTCGCGCGCGGGGGCGGTCAGAATGATCTTGCCGCGTAGTTTGCCCTTCCACGCGGCCATGTAATGATCGAGGTCGGCTTCGAGCTTCTTCGGATCCTGGGACTGGCGGCCATTCGGGTTAAGAGGTGTCACCACCGGCTCGCCGGTGACCGGACCCTTGGTGGTGTCGGACCAGGCCAGGGCGGCGGCGTCGAGTTGCGCGTAGCGGGGCTCGAGCAATTCGAGTGAGGACTGCTTCAAGGACCAGCTTCGCGCAATCGGACCCCATTTCTCCAAATGGACATTTTCGAGCCCGTAGCCTTGTAGGCGCCCGACGACCCAGTCGGCCGCCTGGCGAAACTCGGGAGAAGCGGTGAGCCGGGGGCCGTAGACATCGGTGAGATAGCCGAGGGTGTCCATGACCTGGGAATTGTCGAAGGCTTCAGTCTTGATGCGGCCGACCACACCCAAATCGGGGCGGTCGCCGCGATCCTGAGCCGTGAGCAGAGCGATGGCCACCACACCGAAGAGGAGAGAGCGCTTCATGCGCCGATTATACGGAGCGCGGGGGTGGGGGGCAACGGTCAGTCGCCGGGAACGCGCTCGGGCTTGAGGCCGAAGGTCCAGCCGAGATCGGAGAGCGCTGCGGCAATGCGATGGCGGCGCGCTTTTGCGGTCGAAATCGCCAGCATGAGGAGAATAACGACGAACGCGGTCGAGACAGTCTGCACGACGGTCAGGTTGTTCTTCAAGAACCAGAACCAGCGGCCGTAGACCAGCTCGATGTGGACCCAATAGACGAGGAGCGAAGTGGTGCCGAACTGCCGCACCCAGCTCCAGGCGCCTGCGGGGACCAAGCGGGTCCACAAAAACGCAAAGGCGATCAAAAGCAGCGTGACTCCCTGCTTGATCAAGACCTGAGCCGGACTGTTCAGCCAGAAATCCGACTGTGCATAGATCGAGAAGGGCAGGCTGGCGAAATACTGGGATGCGATAATCAGGGCCCCGCCAAGCAGAGCGCCCCACTGCATGACGCGTTCGGTGGCTTGCGGCGGGACGGTGCGGATGATGCTTCCGGCGCTCACGCCGAAGGCCAGGTATGCGCCCCACGGAAAGAAGCCGAAGGCGTTGAGGTCGGGAATGATGTAACTGCGGACGAGCGGCGGCGCCCACGACCAGTTCATCTGGGTGACCCAAGGCGAGACGAAGGCAATGGCGAGGCCGAGCACGGCGCACAAACGCGCGCGTTCCGCGGTTCGGAACATGGCCATGACGGATAAGACAGCGACTGCGAATCCCATCGCGTTGAGAATGTCAACGCGGAGCAGATCGGTCCATGGCGCAGGCCAACCGGAGATCCACATTTCCAAACGGAATGCGCAGGCGAGCAGAAAAAGATATCCGGAGCGGCGGAGCGCGGTTTGAAAGCGGGCCGGGCCCGGCAAGCCTTTGCGCTCGGTGCTGTCCATCAAAAACGCCAGCGTGACTCCCGTCAGGAAAAGAAAGATGGCGGGGGGCATGCCGCCGACGAACTGCGAAAGCATGAAAGGGCCGCCGCCGCGCAATTCTCGTTTCAGGAACGAATCAAAGACGTGCCCTTGCAGCATGATAATGGCGCCCAAACCGCGGAGCCAGTCGAGATAGAGCAGCCTCTCGGCGCTGGTTTTGGTCTTCATGAAGATTACTTGAGGGGATGTTCGCGCTTGGTTCCCTTTGGGAGGTTCAGCTTAACGGCCGAATCGGGCAGATTGGGATTCTTCATCACGTCGCTATAAGTGCACAAGTTGTAGTTGTCGCCAGGAGTATAAAATTTCTGCTGAATTGGAACGCCGAGCGAGTCGGAGATCCAAAGGTCCACTCTGAGTAGATGCGCCAGCAACTCTTTGGATTTGGGAATTAGCTGCAGGCGGGTTGTTTTTTCACTGCCTACATTTTCAACACCAACCAAGGATACGTCGTAGGCGGCCGATAGCTCTTTAGAGGTAGTACCGAATCCTAAAAGGAGAAACTGCTCGGCCAAGTCCTTATATTTGCTGATGTCGTATTCCTGCACAGTCTCCACACGGGGCAAGTAAACCTCCACTTTGTGCAGATCGATCGCATACTGCTTGGGTTCGGGCTGTTTGATATCGAACAGAACGCGAACATCGTGGGACTTGCCGCGTTTGAGGAGAAATGCTCCGCTCTCGACATCATCCTCATTCAGCACCGCAGTGTGCGTACTGCGGCGGAGATTGGACTGCAAGGCCATCAAGCCGGCCGAGGCGCGATCCATGCG
The DNA here is from genome assembly GCA_036406715.1 of Bryobacteraceae bacterium. Taxonomy (GTDB): domain Bacteria; phylum Acidobacteriota; class Terriglobia; order Bryobacterales; family Bryobacteraceae; genus PSRJ01. Next base: position 9,646 of record DASXAK010000069.1, read on the forward strand.
GGCGAAGGCCTCTTCCAACGGTCCGGCCGTGGCGCAAGGCAAAGCGATGGCCGCGGCAGCGACGGTGGTGAGGATGTGTTTCAACGGTAAGCTCATGGGCGCGCAAACGCCATGTAGCCTTGCAGGCCGCCTTCCGAATCCAGAACCGGTTCGATGCGCGTAACTTCCAGGCGGCGATCGGCGGCTTGGGTTCGCAGGATCTGAGTCAGGCGCGGGACGCGCTGATTTTCAGGAACGCCGGCCAGCGATTCGATATTGACGAAGAAAACGGAGGTTCCTTTTTCGGCAGGCAAGAGAGCGATGTTGCTGGCTTTGGGAATTCGAGGCTGATCGCGGAACCAGTCGCGCGGCGTCAGGAAGATGAAGGCGAGGATCAATCCGACCATGACATCGTATTGCCAGCTCGCGCGCGAATAATCCCAGAAAATGAAGCGCTTCAGCATTCAGGACCATTTTAGCGCGACGCCTGGCTCTCACGCGGTGTTTGGCCGTTTTTTCTACAACACGAAAAAGGGCGTCTATCCCTTTGTTTAGAGGACGACGGTGGGGTGGTAGAGGTGGGGGAGAACGGCTTCGCCGATGGCAATCAGTTCGCCGTGACGGCTGAGAGCTTTCACGCGCGCAGCGGGATGCGCGCGGAAGGCAGAGGCGGCGAAGTTGCGGCCGTGACGGATCTGTGTGACGGCGAGATCGTCCACATAAACCGCCGGGAAACCGGGGAGCAGATCGGGGGCGGGAACGAAGGCATCGATGAGGCGATCTTCAGCGGCCAAACTTTCCAGCTGCGGAATGGTGCGCGCCTGTGCAATTTCAAATTCGGCGCTGGCTGTACGCCGGAGTTCAAAAAGATGCGCGCCGCAGCCTAGCGCCTGGCCGAGATCGTGAGCGATTGACCGCACGTAGGTGCCGCCGGAACAGTGCACGCGAATCCGCATATCCGGACCATCAATCGCCAGTACCGTCAATTCGTAAACATGCACGGGCACGGGCGGCAATTCCACCGCGACCGCCTCGCGAACCAGCTCATAGGCACGGCGTCCCGCCACTTTCTTGGCCGAGACGGGCGGAGGCACTTGCAGGAACTCGCCGCGAAACGGTTCGAGATGGGACTCGATATCGGCGGGGTCCATGCGAACGGCGCGTTGTGGGCTGGTGGGCACGCCGGCGCGATCATAGGTATCGGTCGACCAGCCGAAGCGTACGGTGCCCTCGTAGATTTTGTCACTGCGCGTGTAGAACTGGGCGAGGCGCGTGGCGCGACCGACGACCAGCGGCAACACGCCGGTGGCGATGGGATCGAGCGTGCCGAGGTGCCCGACGCGCCGCGTGCCGGCGATGCGGCGCATTTTGGCCACCACGTCGTGCGAAGTCCACTGTTCCGGTTTGTCGACTACGATGACGCCGTCCAAGGTCTTCGTTGCGGGGCTATCGCTTATCGTAACAAGATCGACGACGCGTACTATGATGAAGTTAGGGTCCCAGGACAACATTCAGATATGCCTTTGGTTGGCGAGACTTTACGCCGCGCGCGCCTGAAGCGCAACATCGAGCTAAACCGTGTGGCCGACGAGCTGAAGATCTCCGCCAGTATGCTCAAAGCAATCGAAGAGGAGCGGTTCGAGAAACTCCCGGGCGGAGTATTTGCGCGCAGTTTCGTCCGGCAGTACGCGCGATTTCTGGAAGTGGACGAGAGTGAAATTGTCAGCGAGTTGAACAAAGTGCTGGAGCCGCCCCCGGCGGCGCAGGAGGCAGCGCCCCTCGCGCCAGCGCCGGAAATCCCATTGCCGCGCATGCCGCAGTGGCAAGCGGTGGGTGATTACCGAGGGCGCGTTTCCTCTTCCGCATGGGCTCTGGCGCTGATGGTGCTCGTGATGCTGGGTTGCGCAGGCGCGTATGCCTGGTGGCAGCGCTCCCGGCATACGGTGGCGGTGCGGACGAAGACGCCGGCGGTGACCCAGGCTGCGAGGAAGGCGGCACCGGTTAGCGCGCCTCCGGCGCCGGCAGTGGCTACTCCCGCTCCTACGGCGGCGACTCCGGTTCCGGCACCGGCGGAAGAGAAAGCCGGCGGTGGGCAGGCCGGGGACCTGCCCCACGAGGTGCAGGTGGAATTGATCGCGCAGGAGCCAACCTGGGTGTCGGTGCGGACCGACGGGAACTACTCGTTCTCGGGCACGCTGGATGCGAACCAGAGCCGCACTGTTTCGGCAAATCGCAACGTGGTGCTGAGAGTGGGGAACGCAGCGGGCCTCGAGGTGCGGCTAAATGGAAAATCGATCGGGCCTTTAGGGGACGCGGGGACGGTGCGGACGTTTCAGTTCACTTCGGGGGGCTTCCACATTGTGCCACGCGAAGCGCCGAAACCGGAGTCTCCGGCCGAGCCCGCGCCCGAAGATCCCAATCCTCTCTGACGCCGGAGCAGCTCGCGCTGGCGCTTGCGTTCCAAATGCAGCAACTCGCGGCGGCGGCGCTTCTTGATGCCTTCATCGACCCTGCGCCAGAACTTCGCGAAATAACTTGCCGCGGATAGCAGAGCGAAGAAGACCACCGTCCACATGAGGATCATAGCCGGGACGCGCAGGCTGGGATACCCGATGCTCAGCATCATGCACGAGATGGCAACGACTTGGGACAGCATCTTGGTTTTGCCGAGGTCACTGGCTTTGATGGTGTAGCCTTCGGCGGCCGCGATGCTGCGCAATCCCGAAACGGCGAACTCGCGGCCGACGATGAGGATGGCCATCCATCCGGGGAGCACGCGGACCTGGACCAGCGAAATCAGGGCAGCCGAAACCAGGAGCTTATCGGCGATGGGGTCGAGCAGAGTGCCGATGGTAGTGACCTGGCGCCAGCGGCGGGCGAGATAGCCGTCGAGCAGATCAGTCGCTGCGGCAACAAGGAAGATGCCGAGCGCCAGCCACTCTTTAGTGATGAGGTAGCCGGAGATCCGGAACGACACATTCTCCTGGACCAGCGCGGCGACCAGCAGCGGGACAAAAAAGATGCGGAGAATGGTCAGCGTATTGGGAAGATTCATCGCCCACCCCAACTATAATGCCGAGCGGCGCCCGTCAACAACCGCGGGTCAGATCTGGCCGACCCAATCGGACGCGGCCACGGCGTGCCAGCGTTCACGGATCGCCTGGATGGCGGAGGCCGGGAGCGGCCCTGCTTCGAGCAACCGCGCATTGGCGGCCCAGCGTTCGGGATTGGTGGTGCCGACGATTGCGGTGGCTACGGCGGGCTGGGCGAGAGTAAAGCGCAGAGCGATGGAAACGGCCTGGCTGAGATCTTCGCCCAAGAAGTCGTAGCGGAGCTTCCCGAGGCGTCCCCAATATTCGTGATGATAGGCGCTCGGCGGCTTGGAACTCCAGCGCCAGGCGACATTGGCGATGGGTCTTTTGGCGATCACTCCCATGGTGCGCTTCGCGGCCCGGGGCAGCGTGAGATCGATGGCTTCGAGATCCGCGATGCTGACCGAGGTTTGCAGCGTATCGAACCGGCCGGTGCCGATCGCGTAGAGGGCATCCTGTCCATCTCCGCTGTAGCCGACGAAGCGCGCCTTGCCGGCGTCGCGGGCGTTTTCGAGCACACGGATCACGTCTCCCTTTTCGAGAATCGCGCGCGAGCAGCTATGGAGCTGGACGAGATCGACGGTATCGACGCGCAGCCGTTTCAGGCTCCGGTCGATTTGCATTTCGAGCATGCGGGGGTCCCAATCGGGAAGATCGAGGCCGGAGGCGTGCCCGCACTTGGTGAACAGGAAAAAATCTTTACGCCGGCCGCTCACGGCACGGCCGATCATTTCTTCGCTGCCCGGATAGCATTCGGCGGTGTCGATGACGTTCAAGCCGGCATCGAGGGCGGCGTGGAGGAGGCGATTGACCTGATCGAACGCGATGTTTTCATAGCCGATCTCGGCGCCGCCGAAGCCGAGCACGGTCACCTGCATTCCTGTTTTGCCGAGGACGCGTCTTTCCATACGCAAGTTTTAGGAGGATACCACGAGCGATTCGGATCCTCTGAGCGGAGCGGGCTTCCAGAACGCCGATGCGATGGCGATGGTGATGATCTGAACCGCCGCGATCAAGGCAACGCAGGCGGGCCAGCCGCCGCGGTTCCAGAGATAGCCGGGGATGGCGGAGCCGGCGCTGCCACCGATGTAATAAAAAAGGACGTAGAGCCCCACCGCGGCGGCGCGCGCTTCGGAGGCAACGGTGCCGATGTAGCTGTTGGAGACGGATTGCGCGACGAAGACCGCCGAGCAGCAGAGGGCCAGCCCGATCAGAATCATCGGCAGCGAATGGATCAAGGTGAGGAGAATGCCGCCCACCGCGCCGACGTAGGAGACGAGAAGCGTGGTGCGATGGCCGACGCGATCAATCCAGCGTCCGGCCACCGGGGTCGCGACGGCGCCGGCGAGATAGACCACAAAGAGAAGTCCGAGGGCGGCGGGGCTGAGGAGGAAAGGCGGGGCGGCCAGATAAAAGTTCACATATGTGAATGTCGCGAGCATGGAGAAGAGAACGCAGAAACCGACCGCGTAGGTGGCGATCAGGCGGGGATTCTTGAGGTGCCGGGCCATCGCGCGAACAGTCGCGCCGGTGCTGGAGGCGCGCTCGAAGCGGCGGCCAGGGGGAAGCCAGGCCCATACCGCCAGCGCGCCCGCGGCACCGATGGCGCCGAGAATCAGAAAAGAGGCACGCCAGGAGAAGCGGGCGGCGACGAAACCGGCGACGATGCGTCCGCTGAAACCGCCCAGGACGGTGCCGGAGACGTAGGCTCCCATGGCGGCTCCGACGCCTTGCTCCCATTCTTCACTGATGTAGGCGGGCGCGACGACGGCGATACCGGGGGTGAAGACGCCTTGCCAGAAGCGCCAGAAGATGAGCTGGTTCACTCCGGCGGCCTTCGCCAGGAGTAGCGAGGGAACGGCGAGGAGAAAAGCGGCGGGCACAATCACACGCTTCCGGCCGACGTGATCGGCGATGATTCCGGCGAATGCTGCTGCGATCGCCACTCCCAAGGTGGACGCGGTCAGGAGAAGGCTGATCGCCGCGACGGAGGTATGGAATTCACCGGCCAGCGTGGGCAACAACGGCTGCGGCGCATAGAGGGTGACGAACGCGCAGAAGCCGGCGAGGGCGATGGCGGCGGTGCGACGTGTGGCGTGAGGCGGAGGGGAAGAGGTCAAAGGTCACGGCTAATGAGGCCGCGCCTTTCGATTATAAGTCAGCCCCTCGCGCGCGGGATCCTCGCCGCCAGAAGCAAAGGCGGCTCACGGGATGCCAGGTGTGGTTGCCGGAAAGCAAGTGCAGACCCGCGATATACTCCTGGCCTTGGTTCGAGATGTGTTGCACATAGCCGACGAAGAACTCGTCTCCCCACTGGACGCAAACTTGAGACGCTTTACGGAACGCACGGTTGGACGCGATGCGAAGCCCGGAGCGCGAGGCGTTGACAACCCGGCAGGTGGAAGGAGTTTTCGAGTCACCCAATTCCCAGGCGGTTGCCGCGCGATCGGCGGGGTAGCGCGTCTCGCGCCGGCGCCGGGCGGCGGCCATGCGGTGCGCCAGTTCTTCGGACGCCCAAACGAGGCGCGGCACTTTCGGGGCTTTCATCACCGCGAACACGACGAGGCCTAGAGCAAGAGCCCAATAGATCGAGAGAACCATGGTCCCGACTCCTGTTATCCCCGCCCGCCGACCGCTTCCGACGGCCGGGAGGCGACACGAAGATGCGCCTGCTCGGCACGCGGGGCGATGATCTTGCTGTCGAATGCGCGGTGCAATTTTTCGAGCAAAGCCTCGCGGCGGCGGACCGTCTCGTGGTCCGCATCCTCGCCATTCCCCATTGAATAGATGGCCATGATCATGTCGAACAACTGCTGTTCACTAACGTTCAATCGAATCATAAGAGGCTTCTCCTGAGGTTCGGAAATCGGAAGGAGTGCCGGTGAACATCCAGCCCGCGTCAAAGGGATCGACGAGGCGGGGTGAGGCGGCACGCCGGGCAGGCCGAATAGTGGTTCGCCGAAGAAAGCTTTTTCCAGCCTGGGCCAGATCTTGACGATTCTTGGCGCCGGTCTTCCAAAAGAGCCGGTTGATGTGCACTTTGACGCTGCCTTCGGTGGTTTGCAATGCTTCGGCAATCTCGCGGTTTCGCCGGCCTTCCATCACCAGCGCGATGACCTGTTGCTCGCGCGGCGTGAGGACGGGCTGTTCGGAGACGCGAGGCTGAAGTTCGCCGTCGAAACGAAACTGGCGTTCGCCGTTCCAGATCTGAACCAGAGCCTGGGCGGCATCAGAAACCGGAAGGCGGAGCGACAGAAGGCCGTGCAGCCCGGCCTCCATCGCCGCCTGGACGACTTGCGGAGTCGCCTGAGCGCACCAAACGACAAATCGCGAGCGGGGCATCCTGGTGCACATGCCACGTATGGTTTCCCAGGGTATCTCGGCCTCGGAATCGATCACCACCAAGCCGGCCGTATCGGGATCCAGTTGTGCGGCCACGCCCTCGGGGCGCAGAACAACGTGCCCTACTTCCCAGGCGGCGCCTTCGATCAGCTCACGAAAGTCCAGCGCCAGCAGCGGGCGCTCGGTGACCAGGAGAATCTTTTCGGGTTGTGAAGTCATCCGCGTCCTCCCCGCAGGTGAAAGATGTTGCGCGCCGTTGTGGGCGAACTGTGGGTGACCGAGGACGAGGGGTTGCAGCCCGTGACTGACGCCGCCGGGCGCAGCACCGACCCAGTGGCTATCAGAAGAATGACCGCCAGGATCTCGAATGGTAAGCGAATCCGCATGGCGATCGTTAGGAATGCAAGGCAATAGCCAGGATGGGCAAGTTATAACCCTTTTGGATACAGCCCATGTTGCGGTTGATGGCAGACAACGTGTCAAGGGGAGGGGGTTCATGGTGACAACCTGTCAGTTCGCAAGCCCCAGTAGCGCGGCCGGCTCGGGCAGTTTCGGTATTGCGCCCAGCAAAGCCTTCGTATAGGGATGGCGGGGCGCACTAAAGATCTCTTCCGTGCAGTTGGTCTCGACAATCTGGCCGGTCCGCAAAATGGCAATCCGCTGGCAGAAGGACGCGACCGACAGCAGGTCATGCGAGATATAGAGGACCGCCATGCCCATCTGGCGATTCAAGCGCGTAAACAGCTTCAGGATTTCCGATTGAGTGACCGCATCGAGGGCGCTGGTGGACTCGTCGGCGATCAACAATGCCGGCCGGTGCAAGATGGCCATGGCGATCAAGACCCGCTGCGCCTGGCCAACACTGATCTCGGAGGGATACCGCTCCAGAAAAGACTCTTCGGCAGGGAGATTGACGGTGGCAAGGGCTTCCAACAGATCGGAACTTTGCTCGCTGTGGGCACGCCAGGCTTCCTGGATCTGGCTTCCGATGCGCATGGCCGGATTGAGCGCGGATAGCGGGCTTTGGAGCACCAGGGCGATGTCTCGCCCGCGCACGGCGCGCATCTGGCGGGGAGAGAGATCGAGCAGATTGCGGCCGCGAAAGCAGAGCTCGCCGCGGACCCGGCCGCCGCGGAATTCCAGCAGACGCAACAAGGCCAGAGCCAGAGTGCTCTTTCCGGATCCGCTCTCGCCGACCAGGCCGATGATTTCGCCGGGCGCAATCTCGAGCTCGAGACCGTTCAAGACGTCGGGGCGATTGGGATAGCCGGCCGAGAGACGCGCTGAAAGGAGAGAAGAGGTTGCGGACATTTAGCGGCTCCGTGCCACTTGCGTGGACTTTCGCAAAACTTCGGCGTTCCAGTACGCCTGAGGGCCGATCGGGGCCGGGGCCGTGTTCTGCAGTTGCGGCGAGAAGGCCATCAACGAATTCTTGTTGACGAGGTAGAGAAACGGCTCTTCTTCCCAAACGATCTGCTGCACGCGATCGAACAGACGCTTGCGCGCCTCCGGTTTGATTTCGCCGGCTTGACGGAGCATCAGCCGATCGATCTCGGCTTCCCAAGCGGTAGCTGGTGTTTTCTGGTTGGGGTTCCACTGATGGCTGGGGGCGGAACTCAGCCAAACATTCATCTGCGCGCTGGGATCGAGGTCCACATTGGTAAAGCCCAGCAGACAGGCTTCGTATTGGAAGTTCTGAGTCATGCGTTCCAACAGCGAAGGAAAATCGAGCGTGACGACATTGACCTTGATACCGACGGCAGTCAGATCCTGCTGGATCATAGCGGCCATGCGCTCGCGGGTGCGGTTGCCTGCATTGCTGACGATTGAGAATTCGACGGCGTGGCCTTCGCGATCGTAGAGCTGGCCATTGCGGAGTCCGAAGCCCGCCTGATTGAGCCGGCGCAGCGCGGAAGGGACATCGAACGGGTGCGGCTGAAGCGACGCATTGACCCAGAACTTGTTTGCGGGGGAGATCGGGCCGGCGGCGGGCTGCGCATGACCCTTGAAGACCACGCGCGCGAGGTCACGCCGGTTAATGGCTTCCGAGACAGCCCGACGGAAATCCTGGGACGTAAACCACGCCTTCTTGTAGGCCGGCAAAGGCGCGGAAGGCGTCTGGTTGAACCACAGCATTTCCGATTCGACGGAGGCGCCGGCATCAATAGCCGCGTTGGGAGCATCGTGGGCGAGTTGCTCGAAGACATCCGGATCGAGCCGGTCGATCAAATCCAGCTCGCCGCGGCGGAAGCGGATCAGCTCCATCTCGCGGTTCTGCTGAATCTGGAGACGGATCTGATCGACGTACGGGAGCCGTTTGCCTGCCGCGTCGGTTTTCCAATAGTTGGGATTTCGCGTGAGCAGCAACTCGACGCCGGGCTTGTACTCGGCTACTTGAAACGGACCCAACACCGCGGCCAGCTTTTTGGGGGAATGCGAGGACAGAATCGCGATTCCGTCGAACAGCCGCTCGACTCCGGATACGACCGCACCAAAGGTGATCGAGACCGTGTCGGGAGAGTGGACGACGATCTGGGGCGGTTCGGCGCTCGAGCGGAAGGGATTGGCCCCAGGCGAATGAGTCTGGGGGTTCAGCAGGCGCTTCATGGTGTACGCGACGTCGTCGGCCGAGAAGGGGGTCCCATCGGAAAACGAGACGCCGTGGCGCAGGTGGAAAGTAATGCGGCGGCCCTGCTGGTCGAGTTTCCAGGAGGTGGCCAGCTCGGGCGCGAACTGCTGGGTGACTCGATTCACACGCAGCAGAACTCCTCCGGTCAGATAGCTGATCGTTTCGGAGTTGGAGTCTTCCACCAATTGGGGGTCGAAGGTCTTGGGATCGGAACGAAGGCAAAAGCGCAGCTCGCCGCCTGATTGGGCGAAAGCCAGGCCGGCGAACAGGACCAATGGCAAACAGCGTTTCATCACAGATCCCTATACCTCCGTAGCGTTACGAGGCCGAATACCGCCTCGCTATTGCCACTATGTGGGGAAACTGGAATGGCGACAAGAGTTAGCGAATACCAGAGACGTACTGAAAGGACCGGGTACGCGAAAGCCGATGGTGAACGGAAGAGTGCTCACCATCGGCATAAGTCGGAAGTTAGTTGGTGCGGCTAAGAGGGTGCGGCAGGCTCGAAGCCTGCCCCACTAAGTTAGTTTTCGCCGATTCCGGTGGTATCGCCCCAGACAGCGGATGCACCCGAAATGGTGGAGTCACCCCAGACGGCGGAGTCGCCCCACACGGCAGAGTCGCCCCAGACAGCGGAATCGCCCCAGACGGCGGAATCACCCCACACGGCGGAATCGCCCCAGACAGCGGAGTCGCCCCACACTGCGGACTCGGGCGCAGGCCGAAGGACGGTGTCGCCCCAAACCGCCGAGGTCGAGAACGTCGAACTCGCCCACCATGCGGAGAACAGGTTCGGGACCGTGTACGCGGTCCGCGTGGTGGAGTTGTATGTTACCTGGGGAGAAAGCGCCGGGTAGTAGACGCGATCGTAGTTCTGGAGCGCACCTGCAATGTTTAAGTAGCCGGCGCCGATGGTGAAGATATCGTAAGTATCGGTATAGGTCTGGCCGGAATCGGTCGTTGTGCTGGACACCGGGAAGGTTTTGGAGGCCGTCTTCATCAACCGGGCTTTGACGGTGTCGGGCGTCAGGCTAGGATCCCGCTGCAACATCAAAGCGACCGCGCCCGAGACGACGGGGGTCGCCATGCTGGTTCCGCTCAAGGTCAGGTAAACGGGGCTTCCGGACGCTGTGGTGTAGTCGGAAGACGGCACGACATTGCCGGGATACTGCGCCTGGAGTGTTGAGCCCGGGGCCAGCAAGGAATCCACTTTATTGCCGGGCGCCACGATATCCGGCTTGACGTATGCGTCAATGAACGTCGGACCGCGCGAGCTGTAGCTGGCGATCAGGTCGTCGGTGTTGGAATACGTGAACATCGTCTTCATCGCCCCGACGGTGATCACGTACGGGCTGTTTGCGGGTGCAAGGACGGTCGCATAGCCATTGCGGCCCAGGTTACCCGCCGCAGTCACGACCACGATCCCGGCCTTCCAGGCGGCCTGCACGGCGCGGCACAGCGGATCGCGTGTGCAGCTCTCATAGATGGGCCGGCCGAGCGACAAATTGATGATCCGGATGTTGTATTTGTTTTTAAGTGAAATCGCCTGCTGGATGGCGGCGATCACTGCGCCGTCGGTGCTGGCGCCATTGGCATCGAGCACACGGAGGTCAATCAGGTTGGCATTCGGTGCGATTCCTTTGAAAGTGCGGAACGATCCAGGCTTGCTCGAAGAGCTACCATTGCCCGCGAGGATGCCCGCGACGTGCGTGCCATGGCCGTAGTCGTCGAGCAAAAGACTTTTCACAAAGCTCTGGCGGTAGACGACGCGTGACGTCGACGAGTTCGGCCGGTTCAGGTCGGGATGGTGATAGATACCGCTATCGATGACCGCGATTCCGATACCGGTGCCGTCCAGGCCGGAAGTCCACGCGTACTGCGACCCGACGGCGGCATCCGTGTAGTCGAGCATCGGGCGAACCGGCCGATCGAGCGAAATGTAGTCGACGTTGGACTGATTTGACGTCGCGATGATATCACCGCCGGTCAGCGTCCCGGTGACGGCGTTGATGATACCGAGCAGGTCGCCGACGACGCCGCCGACCAGCTTGAGGACCGGGCAGAGCAGGCCACCCAGCAGGCCCGTGCTGCAACTGGTCGAGGTCTGCGAGTTGTATTGGATGATGACGTGGTGCTGCGCAGACGGGTTGTTCAACAGCGGCAGCAGGTCCGGGGAGATTTTAGAATTATCGGCAAAGGCCGAGCCCGCGATAAAAAGTGCGAGGCAAAGAACCGCAAATCGCGCGATTCGAGTCGAGTATAGTCGGGTAAAGCGGTGCATACGGCTCCTGTTTCAGCAAGTAAGTGTCCAAAATTACAACACTGCTAAGTGCGAGATAACTAGCGATTTACTAAACTTGCCGTAGTCGAAAGGCGCTGGATTCACGCCAAGTTGTCAGTTACAAAAGACAGCGTGTCCAAGGTTCATCGACAGCGGCCCAAAAAGCTCGCGGCGCCCAGGCAGTAAGTACCTGAGCGCCGCGGATTCGAGAACATGATGTAGGTTTTGCTCAGGGCCGGAGTCGCGGCCCTGAGCGTAACGGGACTAGGAGCCCCACACCGCTGAATCGGTGCGCCAGATGTGAAGCCGGTACGAGAGGTTGACCAGCCCCATGACGGGCAGCACGAGCAGCGACGTTTGCCAGCCGGCAGCGCGGCAGGTCTCAATCATCAGACCGGCAGCAGCAGCGCCAACGAGGTGATAGGGGCAGGACCAGAAATAGCAGCCCTGCAGGATGGTGTAGATGGGCTTGTGCTCGACGAGGGCGAGCACGGTCGCGACCATCACGCTGTTGACGGTGTAGAGCACCAGCGTGGCCGCTACGAGCAAGCCAACGAGCGACTCCGAGGTCCACGCTGCCAAAGCTCCGTGGCAGATGACATAGGCCGCCGCGGTGCTCAGCGCCAGACAGGCCGCATTGAACAAGGTGCGGGTAACCGTGGGAGTACGCTTCGCCTTCCAGATGCACTGAACGACGCCACCCACCGCGCTCAGAAAGATAGCTTCCGAGAGGCTGAGCTGGGCAATCGCGACGAGCATCAGGACGAAATTGACGGAGATGGTTCCGCGCATCCCAGGCAGCCGCACTTTGAAAGTGGAAGCAACGGCCGTAAGGGTGAGGAAACCGGCGAACCGGAGCACGTCCTGCGAGAACCACTGGAACCCGGCGAAACCGAACAGGATCGCGCCGGCGGCAATCACCGAGAGGACATAGGCCCGGGCAGGAAGAGGGAGATTCTCTTCCCGATTCACCTGATCGGCGGCGGGCCGGGATTTAAGCAAGCCGACGAAGAAGTGAACCAGATAAAGAAGCGGCAGCAGGACCAGCCAACCTTCGCTGGCGATGCTGTGGGTCGAGGACGGAACCAGCCCGACCAGGGCGGCGCCGATCAGGTAATACGGGAACGACCAGGTGTACCAGTCGGAAGAGACGGCGCTCAGCGGCCGGCCTTCGAGCAGAGCAAGCACGCCCGAGACCAGGACCGTATTGACCAGGAAGTAGATGCACGCGACCAAGGCCATCACGGCCGGCCGATACTGTACGAGAGCCGCGCCCAAGGCGACGCGAGCTACCAGGAAGCAGAGGCCGGTGCTGATGACCAGGTTCGCCATGTTGAACAGAACCTGCATCAGGTTCGGCCGGCTCTTGGCGTTGCAGACCGACTGCGCGAGCGCGCCGGCGCAACTGACGATCAAGACTTCCGGCAGGGAGTAGCGGCCGATGCCGTACAGGAGAAACAGGAAACTGAGCGAATAGGTACGCGTCAGACCGGGCAAACGGACCTTGAGCGAAGAGGCAAGCATCGCCAACGCCAGGTACAGCAGCCAGTCCGAAGACAGATGCGGAGACCATGTGGCCAGAGGACCAGCGAGCAGGGCTGTTCCAACCGCAATCACGCCGAAAATGTAGAATTTGGCAGATTTTGGCATTGTAGTATCCCTATGGTGCATTTCTCGCTAAGTCGACTACTCGTCACTATCTCCGGCTGATAAAGGTGCAGGTGGAGCGGAAGTCAGCATGGAGTCGCCCCACACGATGGCATCGAGTGACCCAAACAGGGAATCACCCCAGACTATCGCGGCGCCGTTAGACAAAGCGCCGTTAAGAACGCTGGTACCCCAGACGATGGTGTCGCCCCAAACAATCGCATCCGTTGTGCCCCAGATACCGGACCCGCCGCGTTTCATGCTTACTCGCCCGGTGACCGGGTCGAGGTAGGCCGTCGGCGACAAGGCCGCGGACTGCACGAGATCCGTGTTGGTCAAAGCCGCGTTGACGTCCAGGTAACCCGCTCCGACTGTGAAGATGTCGGACTGGTTGGAGTAGGACTTGCCGAACAGGAAGCTGATGGCGGAGCTGAACATGGGCAAAAGCTTGTTCGACGTTTTCATCAATCGCGCCTTCACCTGGTCCGGAGTAATGGACGGATTCTGCTGAATCAGGAGAGCCGCCGCGCCCGCGACCACCGGGGTAGACATGCTGGTGCCGCTGAGCTTGAGGTACTTGGTGGAATTTCCCAAGGCAAGGCCACTTACGTAATAGTTGTTGGGCACCCGCGTCTGCGGATACTGCGATGGCAGAGTGGCATTCGGGGAAGCCAGCACCGAGACGATATCGTTGCCGGGCGCCACCAGGTCGGGCTTCACGATGTGGTCAACCAGCGTGGGGCCCTTGGAGCTGTAGCTGGCGACGATATCGTCCCATCGAGAGGTCGTGCCCTTCGTATTCATGGCGCCGACCGTGATCACATAGGGGTCGTTGCCGGGAGCAAGAATCGTGCCGTAGCCGTTGTTACCGTAGGTGTTATCGCGTCCGGAGTTGCCGGCCGCGGAGACGACCACGATGCCCGCCTTCCACGCCGCCTCGACCGCCTGGCACAGCGGATCGAGCGTGTAGCTCTCATACACCGGCCGGCCAAGCGAAAGATTGATGACGCGGATATTGTAGGAGTTCTTCAACTGGATCGCCCGCTGAATGGCCGCGATGACATCGGACTCATCGCCAGAGCCGTTCGCGTCGAGCACGCGTAGGTTGATCAGGTTCACGTTCGGAGCAATACCCTTGAACGTGCGCGTATAGCTGGAGCCGGTGGAATTGGCTCCGTTGGCCCCGATGATGCCGGCGACGTGCGTGCCGTGGCCGTAATCGTCACCCGGATCCGTGTCATCCACGAAGCTCTCGCTGTAGACGATGCGAGATCCGAAATCAGAAGTCTTCGTGATTCCGCTATCGATGACCGCCACGCCCACGCCCGTTCCCGTCCAGCCGTAGTTCCAGGCGATATTGGCGGCCACGGTAGCGTCCGTGACATCCAACATCTTGCTGACGGGGCGGACCGGCGAGACGTACTTAACCGACGGCATCTGCGAGATAAACGGAATGGCCCAGGCCGGCACCTTCAGGTGAAACGCATTGATGCTGTTGAAGGTGTGCTTATCCTGCCCGTGGCTTTGTTGGTTTTGGGCCTGCTTTTGATCGTTCGTATCCCAATACGATTGCAGCTTGGTCCAGTCGCCCGTATTGCGCGACTGGTTAAACTGCACGATCACGTCGACCAAACCGCTGCCGGACGTGAATTTCGAGAAATCGTAGGATTGCTTTTGATACCCGCTGGTTTGGTTGCCGTAGCTGCTAGAGCCCGACTGGCCGGAAGAGCCGTTGTTGCTGGAGCCCGACTGGCCGGAGGAGCCGTTGCTGCTAGAGCCCGACTGGCCGAAAGAGCCGTAGCCGTAGCTACTGAAAGAGCCGAAGCCCTGGCCATAGGCTAGCGTCGCGGCAGCAGTCAGAACCAAAATTTTCGCGAAGCCTTTCATCATGTTCTCCACTCTCGACACCGGATCGTAGAACTGGTGGTGTCCGGCCCGAGTAAGGCAGGCGTCATTCCAAATGGAAGTCATTGAAAACAAAGCGTACTATTGGTCTTACAGTACCTGACAGGATGGCAGGTCAACGAGCGGCGAAATGACAATCTGTCAGGCGGAAAAAGGAGCAGGAACAAAGGGTTTAGGCCTGAAGCCGGCCTTTCGGGCTCAGCAGGCGGAAGCAGCAGACAGAGAGGGCAATGGCGGCCACGGGCGCAAAGCCTTCGGGACGGACGAGCAGGGGGCTCTGCAGGTCGCGAAGGAGGCTGCCCCAGGTAGGGAAGGGTTCACCGGCGCTGAGACCGAGGAAGCCGAGATTAGCTTCGGTTAGTATGAAGACCGGGATGGAGGTCCAGAATTGGGCCAGCAGGATCGGCCGCAGGTTCGGCAGCACCGCGCGCCACAGGATGCGAAACTCGCCCAAGCCCTCGGAACGGGCCTGGAGGACGAATTCCGAATCCCGGAAACTGCGGACGCCCGCACGGACGACGCGCGCCGGGGAGGCCCAGCCCAGCAGGGCCAGCAGCGCGTAGGTCACAACCAGAGACGTCAGGGGTGACGCATTCAACGGAAGCAGTGCCCGGGCGGCCAGCAAGAGAAATAGCCAGGGCAATGAAAGCATCAGGTCGATCGCGCGGGTAAGACAGCGGTCGCACCAGCCGCCCCAATAGCCGGCGATGCCGCCGAGCAGCGCAGCAACCAGCAGCGCAGCGAGCGAGGCTGCCGAGGCCAACAAAAGTGAAACACGGCTCGCGTAGAGCAAGCGTGCGAAACGATCGCGGCCCAGATCATCGGTGCCCAGGGGAAAGCGAAGCGAAGGAGCGGCATCGGTGAACTCACGATTTTGCACGGCGTAGGAGAACCTGGGGAACAGCGCGCCGCTAAAGGACACGGCCACGAGGACGGCCAACAGCACGGTACCCGCCATGCGACGGATCTTCACGATCGCGCCCCCGCACGCCGGACCACCGCCCAGTCGGAAACGGCGTTGCATGCCTGGGTCAGTAGAGTGATCAACATCGTAAGGCTAACCAGGAGCGGCAAGTCCCGCGCCATGGCAGCCTTCCACGCGAGCTGGCCAACGCCGGGCAGGTCACAAAGCGTCTCGACCGGAATAGCGGCGCCGAAAGCCATGCTGGCGGATACACCCGCCAGCGCGAGGAACTGCGGCGCGCAAACCGGAAGCACGTGCCCGATCAGGATGCGGAAGGGCCCGACGCCTTTGGCTCTGGCGGTGATGATGTGCGGACGCGAATAGGCATCAGCCAGGAGATTGCGCAGATAATCGAAGAGCCGGGGAAACAGGATCAGAGCGATGATGGCGCGGACCGGACCGCGGCTGGCGAAGATCAAAACGGCCAGCGCCGCCGATGGAACAGACAGCACCACGATGCTGAGCAGGCTCCCCATATGCGACCACCAGGAATAGCGAACAGCTGCCAAGGCAAGCAGGGTCGCCAGGCCCCAGGCTCCGGCGAGGCCGAACGCCATCAGCTCGGCGGTTAGCGGAAGTCGCGACCCAATCAACCCCCGGATGGGCACCTTCAAGGACGAAGAGACGCCCCAATCGCCGCGAAACATGTTGCCGACGTAGCGGGCATAGAAGCGCACCACGTCGTGATCGGCCGCGTGTTCGGCTTGGATAGCGGCGCGGCTCTGACGGTCGAGGCGCGGATCCAAAAGTCTTTCGTCGGTATCAAAACCCGGACTGCTGCGCACCAGCACGGCGGTGAGAATTCCACCTAGGATCACGGTCGCCAACAAGGCGGCCAGCCGGCGCGCGATGCGTGTAAGCCAGAGCGACATCTGCATTTGCTATCTGGCCAGGAGCGCTTCTTCGGACTCCGGTTGTTCCAGCGGCACGACTTGTCTTTGTTTCTCGGCCTGCTTGTTCTTGTACATGCGGCGATCGGCTTCCGCGAGCAGTTGCTCGGCGTCCTGGCCGTCCTCGGGGAAGAAGGCTTCGCCGACGCTCATGGTCAAGCCGACGACGGCAGCCTGTGCGCCGATATTCGCCAGCTCCGCGATGCGGATCCGCAGATCGTCGCGTTTGCTGCACGGCAGCAGGAGCACGAATTCATCGCCACCCATGCGAGCGACGTAGTCATATTCGCGGCAACTTTCGCGCAGAGCGGCGCCCACGGCCTTCAGAACCTGATTGCCGACAAGGTGGCCATGACGGTCGTTGATCTGCTTGAAGCCGTTGAGATCGCACACCAGGACTGCCAAGGGCTCTTCGGCGCGCTTGGCGCGGGCCAATTCGGCATCGAGACGGAGGAACAGAGAACGGGCATTCGGAAGGTCGGTGAGATAGTCGGTGGTGGCCGTCGTTTCCACCTGCCGGAACTTGAGCGCGTTCTCGATCGCCAACGACGTTTTGGATGCAATCGCGAGAAGGACGCGCAGATTATCGGAAGAGAACGCATCCTTCTCCATCCGGTACAGGGTCATGACGCCGATGGTGGAGTTCAGGCCATTCAGCGGCACTGCGACGGCGGAGCGGAGCGTCGTGAACTTCGAGGGGTCATCCATGTAGC
>DASXAK010000070.1:0-3044 GCA_036406715.1 Bryobacteraceae bacterium
TAGTCGAGGCTGGTTGCGAGGTCTTGAACGCGAAGGATCGGACATACGCCTTCGAAGGAAACCGCCGCAGGCTTGGCTATTTCAGGTGATGGCATGTTCGGACTCCGTGAAGCCGTAGTCGAGGAGGTTGTCGCCGCTTTACGTGCCGGCCCGTAGCGCTTCCGCGATCGCTTCCCGCAGCTGCTCCACCGCCCAGCGAGTCTCGTCAGCGCTAATCACCGCCGGCGGCGCGATCAGCAAATGATCTCCGGAATGACCATCCACGCAACCTTGCATGGGATAGACCAGCAGGCCCCGCTTAGCGCAAGCCTGCCCGACGTGTCCAGCAAAACTCTGCTCTGGCGGAAACGGTTGCTTGGTCTTTCGATCGGCCACGAACTCCACGCCCCACAGCAACCCTATGCCGCGCACATCGCCGACACAATCGCGCAGGCTCTCGAGCGCGGCCCGCAGTTGGCCACCCGGCGCATCCTGCTTCCCCGAGTCCGCCGCCGCAACCAGATCCTTCGCTTGCAAATACTTCAGAACCGCCCGTCCCGCCGCCACTGACAGCGGAT
Source organism: Bryobacteraceae bacterium (assembly GCA_036406715.1). Taxonomy (GTDB): domain Bacteria; phylum Acidobacteriota; class Terriglobia; order Bryobacterales; family Bryobacteraceae; genus PSRJ01. Next base: position 558 of record DASXAK010000070.1, read on the forward strand.
GCGCATTGTAGGTGAACCCGTGCATGAACGCGCCGGTTCCCGCATCGATCGCATCGGCGACCTTCTTGCTCGCGATCACCGCTCCCAGCGGAGCATACCCGCTCGACAGGCCCTTCGCCGCGACCAGGATGTCCGGAGCAACGTCCCAATGATCCACCGCAAAATTGCGTCCGGTGCGTCCCATGCCCGTCATAACTTCATCGGCGATGAGCAGCACTCCGTGCTTCCGGCAGATCTCGGCGATGCTTTGGAGATATCCAGGCGGAGGTGTGACCGCGCCCAGCGTGGCGCCGCTCACCGGTTCGAAAATGAAACCGCCAGCCTCGCCCTCAGCCGCTTCGATCGCTCGCTCCAATTCCGCGGCGTATTCCTGCCCGCACATACGGCAACCATCCGTGCAGTCGTACGAGCAGCGATAGCAATACGGCATCCCGATGTGCTCGAACTCGCGCACCATCGGGAGAAACATCTCGCGTCGCCGCTTGTTGCCCGAGACCGCCAATGCTCCCAGCGTCGATCCGTGATAACTCTGCCTCCGGCTTAACACCCGATAACGTTTTGGCTGGCCGATTTCCACCTGAAACTGTCGCGCCAGCTTGAGCGCGGTTTCGACCGACTCCGATCCGCCGCAGGTGAAGTACACACAGCCCCCGCGGAAGTTCTCGCCGGCAAACTCGAGCAGCTCGTGCGCATATTCTTCCGCCACCGGAGTGGTGAACTGTGTGGTGTGGACGAACTCCAGTTGCTCCGCCTGCCGCGCAATCGCGGCACCAATCTCCGGCACGCCGTGCCCGATCAGGTTGACTGCCGCCGATCCTGAAAAATCCAGGTAGCGCTTGCCCTCGGTATCCCACACATAAACACCTTCACCGCGAACCGCGGCGGGAAACGTCTTGTGTAAAGACCGCCGCAGCACAGCGGAACGCGCGTCCTGTCCTACGGTCACACCACTTCGCATGTCTCGAATTATCACGGCGTGCCCGAGCGCGTGTCAAAAATCCAGATTGACAGCAACCGCGCCAGCCGCGAAACTTCTAGTCCATTTTCCCAAGGAGCCATCGGATGAAGCGCGCCGTCCCGTTTGTGGTCGTCCTGCTGATTGCCGCCAGTTTCGCCCAACCACCCGCCAAAACCAAGGAGCCCGCATCAGCCGACAAGGCCTCCTCCACCGCGCCCAAGACCACCTACATTCTTGCCGGGCGCCTGTTCGACAGCACCAGCGACAACGTTCGCGAAACCATGGTCATTGTGGTGGAAGGCGAGCGCATCAAGACGGTCGGCTCGGCTGCCGAGGTCAAAGTCCCTTCCGGCGCCAGCGTCATTGATCTCTCACACTCCACGGTCTTGCCCGGACTGATCGACTGCCACACCCATCTCGGCTCTCGCGCCGATCGCTACAAGGAAATTTACGATTTTAAGGACACGCCCTTCACCCACGCCATCTTCTCCGTCGGCAACGCCCGCAAAACCCTCGAAGCGGGTTTCACCTCGGTCCGCGACGTCGGCTCCGATCCTTTTCTCGCCGTCGACCTTCGTAACGCCATCAGCGAAGGCTTCGCCATCGGTCCGCGGATCGTCGCCAGCGGTCCCGCTATCTCGATCACCGGCGGCCACGGCGACCTCAACAACTACTCGCCGCAGACGCGGTTGACCATGTTTCCCGAAGAACGCGACTTTGCCATCGCCGACGGCGTCGATCAGGTGCGCCATGTGGTTCGGGCACAGGTGAAGTACGGAGTTGACGTCATCAAGATTCTTTCCAGCGGCGGTGTGCTGTCCAAGGGCGACAGTCCTGGCGCGCCGCAATACACGCTGGAAGAACTGAAAGCCGCTGCCGATGAAGCCCACATGGCCGGACGCAAGATCGCCTCGCATGCGCACGGCGCGCAGGGAATCAAGAACGCGATCCTGGCCGGCATCGACTCCATCGAGCACGCCAGCCTCATCGACGACGAGGGCATCCAGCTCGCCAAGGAGCACGGCACCTACCTCGATATGGACATCTACAACGACGACTACCTGCTCAACGAAGCCCCCAAGTGGGGACTGCCGACCGAGAATCTCGACAAGGAGAAATCTGTGGGCGTCCAGCAGCGCGAGAATTTTGCCAAAGCCGTGAAAGCCGGCGCGAAGATGGCCTTTGGCACCGATGCCGGCGTCTACCCGCACGGTGACAACGCCCGCCAGTTCTTTTACATGGTGAAGTACGGCATGACCCCGGCGCAGGCGATCCGCACCGCGACCGCCAACTCAGCCGACCTGATCGGCCGCGCGAAGGACGTGGGCACTATCGAGGCCGGCAAGTTCGCCGACATCATCGCCGTGGATTCCGATCCGCTGAACGACGTCCGCGCGCTCGAGCACGTCAGCTTCGTCATGAAGGGCGGCGTAGTCTACAAACAGAAAGGCAGTCCGGTTTTGGGCGCGGGCCAGGACTGATCTCGAGGTTTTCATGAACCACCGACTCGCTGGTTGGATCCTGATGGT
>DASXAK010000071.1:0-86671 GCA_036406715.1 Bryobacteraceae bacterium
CGCCGATCAGCGCCGCCACTGCGCCGCTCACCACGCGATGCGCCAGTCCGCGCGCGACGCGCTTGGGTTCGACAAACAGAAACAGCGCCAGCACAATGGTTAGCAGATTGAAGAACGTGTAATTGCCGGTGATCAGGATCAGTAGCTGTAAAGCGATTGTGATCCAGGCGCCCGCGTAGCGGAAGCGCCGCGGCGCGAAGAACAGAAACGGCGCCGCGACTTCTGCGAAGAGCACAAACGCGGTGGAAGCTTTGTGAAAGGCCATCGGGAGCTGGTACATGTACCATGCCACCGGCGTCGGCAGCGGCTGCGTTTCGTAGTGATAGTGCAGCGCGGTGAGGCCGCGCCATGACGGATCGCCCGAAAGCAGTTTGCCGGCGCCGGAGAAAAACATCAGCCGGAAAGCAAGCCATCGAAACAGCCAGACGCGCACCGGCGATTCATCCGCGAACACCGCCAGGAACCCGGCTTCGAGCAGCAGAACATCCCATTGGAACGAGAGAAAGTCCTGGCCCACGGCGCACAGCGAGAGCCACAGCACGAGACAGACAGCGAGAGCCGCTCGCTGAAAATAGCCGGCCAATGCCACTCCCGCGAAGATCGCACCCAGCACCCAGACCGTGGTCAAGGCCCCGTCGTGCCAGTTCAGCCAAAGAACGCTGGGTACATCCCAGTAGGCCGCGCGGCCGAGCGAGGCCTGTGCGGCCCGGAGATAGTCCGCAAACGGCAGTATGCCGCCCGAGCCGATCAATCCCGAAGCCTGTATGCCGAAATCAACGAAGGCGATCAGATAGATCAGGCCGAGTGCGCGCAGCAGCGTGCGGATCACTCCACCAGTCTACGATTGCTCACTCGCGCTGGACGAATTGCTTGGCTCACGAAAGAAGGCCTCCCGGTTCCGGATCAAAAACGCGATCGGAATGGCGCACGCTAGTACGCCGGCGATCATTCCGGCGGCCGTGCCGCTGAGTGCGCTTGGTTGACTTGCCTGGCGAAGCGACGGAGGTAGCGCCGCCAGGGAATCGCGCATGCGCTCCTGGAAACCAGGTAGCACGATATAGAGCAGAGCGTTGACGAGTCCAAAGGTGAAAAATACGATCGTCAGAATCCGGCTCAGCGGTTTCAGGCCGAGCAAGCCGATACCCAGCCAGACTTCGATTACACCGAAACCCAGATAGTAAATTCGCGCCGGCCAGCCCTGAAAGGTCAGCGTGAGAATGACGGCTGGAAAAGAAAGCAAGACGCACACTACGCAACCGACGCCGCCTCCGATCAAAAGAAGCCACGCAATGATGGAGACGCTCAGGGGTCGGCCCCCCGGTCCAGCCACCGCCGCTTCGGTTCCGAAGCTCTCGCGAACCACGGCCCGGTTGAAGTAGAAAAGCCAGAATCCGCCCAGCAGCGCCAGAACCAGATAGAAAACAATGAGACCGAGTTTTACGGCGGCCATCAGCCCAGCTGGAGCGCCTGGAGTCGGCGGGAACGGGATCAACGCCGTCGAGAGGGCGGCTACGCTACAGAAACACGTAAGCAAGCTGGCGAAAGTCAGCATCGACCAGCGAGACCAACTCTGCAGCCGGAACAGGCCTATCGCTGTGCTGATGCCCCAGGCGGCGAAGCCGAGCATCACGATGCAGAGGACGAATAGAATCGGCTTCACGAAAGAACGCGCGTCCGGTTGCGGCGGCAGCTGAGTCGTCACCGCCATCAAGGCACCAAACAGAATCAGCACTACCGACCCGGCGATCGCAAGAACCGCCGCGAGCGTCACGCCGGTGGGGCGGCTTCCAGGCATGGCCGTCAGGCGCGCGCGAGCGCCAGCACCGTCAGATCGTCGCTCACCGACTCACCGCCGAGGAAGGAATGCAAATCGGTGAGACAGCGGGAGATCAGGTCACGCGGTGGGCATTTTCCGGCAGATAAAAGAACTCTTGCGAGCCGCTCTTTCCCGTAATCCTCTTCGCGGAAGTTAGACGCCTCAGTGAGGCCATCAGTATAAAGGAAGAGCGTATCGCCCGGGCGCAAGGCCAGGCGTTCCGCGGGATACCGTGGCGAGGCGCCGTCGCTGATCACCAGGCCGAGCGGCAATCCCGAGGTCTCCACGGTCTCGACCACGCCCGAGCCGCGGACGATCATCGGCGCGCAATGGCCGGCGTTGACGATCTCCACCTCACCAGAGGTGTTAGCGCGGCCGCACACCAGCGTGGCATAGTGCGAAGCCAGCGTGCTCGCAGCCAACAAACGATCGGCCTCTCCGAGCGCCTCCTGCGGCGACAATCCGCTCCGTGCGAACCCGCGGAGCGCCGCGTTCAGATGCGCCATCAACAGCGACGCCGCCACGCCTTTGCCCGAGACGTCGCCGAGCATGAAGTACAAGCCCGCATCGCCATGGGCGACCAGGTCGCAGTAGTCGCCGCTCACCGCGCCATGTGGCAGGTAGCGGTAATGCGTTTGCCAACCCGAAGCGCTCAAACCGAGCGGCGGCAGCAACGCCGCCTGGACATGCCAGGCTAATTCGAGGTCGCGCTCCAAAGCGCGCTGGCGTTCCGGCGTCAACGCACATAGGCAGTATCTGGCCATCGGGTTGGCTGCCAGATCGCTTTCCTCGACACTTTCATTGCAGACGGCGCAGGTTCCAAACGCCGGTCCATCAATCCGGCTGAGCGCGTCATCGACTTCGGAGAGCAGCCGCAGCAGGTCGGGCGGCCGATCCAAAACGGCGATCGTCGATTCCAGGCGAGAGCGGCGGTCGACGAGTTGGCTCCGCAATCTCGTTTGCAGCGCCGGAAAGGCCGAATTCATAGAGCCTCCCGCCCAGTGTATCGCCATGACCGCCATAGCGTGTCAAGGCAAACGCGGGACACGTGGCAGCCCTTCCACGCCGCCGTTTTCGTCTCAATGTTCTCAATCGGCTGGAACGCGGCGCTGCGATTGCGAATGCCTGGGGTGGAGGTGCAACCCGATGTTCGACAATCCTTCCCAACCCAAATCGATTCTTGATAAATACGCGGCCGATGAGAATTGGCATGCGAAACCGCGGCGGCGCGGCTATCTCGGTGCAACTTGCGGCGTGCTGGCGCTCGGCCTTGCGGGCTCAGCCTGGTACACGTTCCCGATCCTGAAGCGGCACGACGCCATGCTGGCGCAATCCGCCGGCATGAAGCGGTCGGTCGAGACGCTCGGCGGACGCCTGGATCAGCAGAACGCCAAACTATCCGAGTCGTCCGGCGGCCTTGAACAGCTCCGGCAGCAGATCGCCGATTTGCGGCGAGAGATGCGGTCGCGCATTGCGGCAGCCAAAAAGCAGGCCGGGGATGCTGCGTACGAGATGGTGAGCGGAGTCAAGAAAGAGGTGAGCGGCGAGATCGATGGCATCAAGACCCATGTCGCGCGGTTGGAGCTGTCGCGCGATGCCGACCAGGTGCAGATCGCGGATCTGCAAAATGAAGTGATTCAGCTTCGCAAAGAGCTGGCCGCCGAGACCGAGCAATTGAGCGACCGCCTCGCGGCGAACGGTGCCGGCACCGAGCAGAAGATCGCAGGCTTGGTCGCCGCCCAGGAGCAGGACCGGAAGGACGTCGATGGGCTGAGCCGGAAGCTCTCGATCCGCCGCGTCGATTTCGAGGTGAATAAGGGCCGCAACGTGGAACTGGCGCCTGGAATTTCCCTCGAGATCAGCGGCACCGACGTCCCCTACCGCCGCGTAAGCGGGTGGATGTGGGTGCTGCCGGATCGCCGCACCATCTGGCTGCGGCAGCAGGGCGCGCAAGAGCCGGTGGTGTTCTATAGCACCAGCGACGGCAAGAAGCGCGAACTGGTGATCACCAGTGTCACCGATAAATCGGCGGTGGGATACCTGCTGCTTCCAGGCGATGAGGCAACGGCAGAATCCGCCGCAGCGGTTACGCAATCGAGCGCCGCGGAATGAGGCGCCTCCACGGCGCCGGGGCAGTCCTCAGGGGCTGCCCCGGAGTGCCGGCGAATGTTCGGATTGTAACGGTTTCAGTACTTTGGCAGGATTCGCCCCCTCCCGCCCGGTGAATTCCTCAAGCCCGCTCAACCCCCCGATTCCCCCGTTCCACCAGGAAAGTCGCCATTCGATGAAATCCTATTTATTTCAATCGGTTAAACGGGCAAGATGGCCGTAAATTCGGAGTCGTCTAACTATGAGCACTCAGCCTGTCCAACCGAAAGCGACGCCGCCCGAGGGGCTGGTCCAGATCGGGACGTCGATCGAAGACATCATTCAGCAGCGGCTCGCCGAGGAGCGCGCGCGGCTGGAGCAGGAGGCGGGCCTCGTCAAACGCGAGGTTCACCAGTTCAAGCGTCCTGTGGAGCGGCCGTTCACTGCGGCTCAGCGCAGCAGCACCACGCTGCTGTTTGGCGGACTAACCTGGAAGCACGAGAAGCTGGTGCATGGCGCGCTCGAAGGCTTGGGCTACCGCGCCGAAGCCGTGCCGACTCCGAACGTCAAAGCGTTTCAGACCGGTAAGGAGTACGGCAACAACGGACAGTGTAACCCGACTTATTTCACGGTCGGCAACCTGGTGCAGTATCTCCAGACGCTCGAAGAGCAGGGGCTGACCAAGCAGGAAATCATCGACCGCTACGTGTTCTTCACGGCGGGGGCTTGCGGGCCGTGCCGCTTCGGCATGTACGAAGCCGAGTACCGCCTCGCGCTGCGCAATGCCGGTTTCGACGGCTTTCGCGTGCTGTTGTTCCAGCAGTCAGGCGGTCTGAGCCAGTCGGACGCCGAAGCCGGGCTCGAGATGAATCTCGATTTCTTCCTCGGGATTCTCAACGCGCTCAACTGCGGTGACGTGATGAATGAAGTCGCGTACGCGCTGCGGCCGTATGAGATCAATGCGGGCGAAACCGACCGCATACTCGACGAGACGATGGACTACCTTCACGAGGTGTTCCGCAAGAAGCAGCCGTGGAAGCTCGAAGGCAATCTGGCGAAGTACCTGGGCGGGTTCTCCGACACCGCCGAGTACGTCGGTAAGTTCGTCAACCAGCTCAAGGGCGACGAATACGTGCCGGCCTTGGAACGCTGCCGCGACCGTTTCAACGAAGTCGAGATCGACCGGCTGCGTGTGAAGCCGATCGTGAAGATCACCGGCGAGTTCTGGGCGCAGACCACCGAGGGCGACGGCAATTTCAATATGTTCAACTTCCTGCAGCGCGAAGGCGCGCAGGTGTTGGTGGAGCCGATCGGGACCTGGATCATGTACATGATCCACCAGGTGGTCCAGAAGTACAAGGATTTCAAAGGGCTCGACGAAGGCGCGGTGCTGCCTCCGATCTGGAAGCTCGGCACGCGCACGAAGATCGAAATCAATTACCGGCAGAAGGTGGCCAAGCTGAAACTGGCTGAGGCGATCTTCAAGAGTGAATATCACAAGATCGTGGACGCGGTGGGCGGCATCGCTCATCATCTCGCCGATCAATATGAGTTGCAGCGCCTCGGCCACCCCTTCTACAATTCGCGCGCGGGCGGCGGCGAAGGGCACCTGGAAGTCGCCAAGAACATTTACTACTCGAACAAAGATCTCGCGCACATGGTGCTGTCGCTGAAGCCGTTCGGGTGCATGCCGTCGACCCAGTCGGATGGCGCCCAATCGGCCGTGGTCTCGAACTACAAGGACATGATCTACATTCCCATCGAGACATCGGGCGAAGGCGAGATCAACGCGCACAGCCGCGTGCAGATGGCGCTGGGCGAAGCGAAGAATAAGGCAAAGAAAGAATTCGCGGAGTGCTTGGAGCGGACGGGCCTGTCGCTGGATCAGTGCCGTGCGTGGGTAGAGGCTCATCCGGAGTCGAAGCGGCCGATGTATCACGTGCCGCATACCCAGGGCGTGGTGGGGCAGGCGGCGAATTTCGTGATGCATATTGCAGAGCAGATGAAGGCGGAAAAGAATTAACCGTGGGGCAGGCTCCCAGCTTGCCAAGCTGGGCAGGTCGTAGACTTGCCCCACAAAAAAACATGGATAAAAATTTTCTTATCGGCATGGACGTCGGCTCGACGACGGTGAAATCCGTGGTGATTGATGCCGCGACCGACCAGATCCTCTGGCAGGATTACCAGCGGCACGATACCAAGCAACCGGAAAAGGTGCTGGAGTTCCTCAAGCGTTTCGAGACCGAGGTCGAGGGCTTCTCCGCCGACCGCTCGCGCATGTTCATCACCGGCTCCGGCGGCAATGGCATGACGAAGTTCCTGGGGGCGAAGTTTGTCCAGGAAGTCAATGCGGTCTCGCTGGCAGTGGAAAAGATGTATCCCGAGTGCGGCTCGGTGATCGAACTGGGCGGGCAGGACGCCAAGATCATCATCTTCAAGAAGGATCCCGAGACCGGCCGCAAGAAGAAGATCCCGTCGATGAACGATAAGTGCGCGGGCGGCACCGGCGCGGTCATCGACAAGATCAACGCGAAGCTGCGCATCCCCTCCGAACAGCTTTGCGAAATGGGCTACAAGGGTTTGAAGCTGCACCCGGTGGCCGGCAAATGCGGTGTCTTCGCCGAAACCGATATCAACGGCCTGCAGAAGATGGGCGTGCCGCCGGACGAGCTGATGGCATCCCTGTTCGAAGCCATCGTGATGCAGAATCTCTCCGTGCTCACGCGCGGCAACACGCTGCAGCCCGTCGTGCTCTTGCTCGGCGGACCGAACTGCTACATCAAGGGCATGCGCGATTGCTGGAAGAGCAACATCCCGAAGATCTGGGAAGAGCGCAACACGCCGCTGCCTGAAGGCGTGCCCCCCGAAGATCTCATTAAGACCCCGGACAATGCGCAATACTTCGCCGCGATCGGTGCCGTGGAGTTCGGCAAGACCGAAGACGATGGCGTCGGCCAGTACGTCGGCTGGGACAAGCTGGAGTGGTACGTGACCACCGGCCGCGATGAAGAGAAATCGAAGCGCGGTGGCACCGGCGGGCTCGCCAAGGACGAAGCCGACCTTGCGGCGTTCAAAGAGAAGTACCGCACGAAGAAGTTCATTCCCACGACGTTCCAGCCGGGCGATGTGGTGGAAGGGTTCATCGGGATCGACGGCGGCTCGACGTCCACCAAAGCGGTCTTGATCTCGAAGGATCACAAGCGGCGCATCCTCGCCAAGACATACCAGCTTTCGAAGGGCAACCCGATCGAGGATACGGTCGAGGTGCTGCAAAAGCTCGACCGCCAGATCCGCGATCAAGGCGCGGAGCTGAAGATTCTGGGCGTCGGCACCACGGGCTACGCCAAGGACATCTTGAAAGACGTGATCGGCGCGGATGCGGCGCTCGTCGAAACCGTTGCGCACACCGAGGCCGGCCTGCATTTCTACGACAACGTGGACGTAATCTGCGACGTCGGCGGGCAGGACATCAAGATCATCATCCTGAAAAATTCCCGCGTGAAAGATTTCAAGCTGAACACGCAGTGCTCGGCGGGCAACGGCTACTTCCTGCAGTCCACTGCGCAGGGCTTCAACGTGCCAGTGGAGCAGTATGCCGACACGGCGTTCGGTGCGAAAGGATTTCCGTCATTCGGGTATGGCTGCGCGGTGTTCATGCAGTCAGATATTGTCGATTTCCAGCGCCAGGGATGGAAGCCGGAAGAGATCATGGCCGGCCTATGTAACGTGCTGCCGAAGAACATCTGGCTATACGTTTCGCAGATTCCGAACCTCTCGGCGATCGGCACGCGCTTCCTGCTGCAGGGCGGCACGCAATACAATCTGGCCGCGGTGAAAGCGCAGGTGGATTTCATCGAGTCGCGGTTCAAGGGCAAGGAAGTCCAGGCGGAAGTGATTGTGCACGAGCATTGCGGCGAAGCCGGCGCGATCGGGGCGGCGCTCGAAGCCGGGCGCCTGTGGGACAACGGCCGCCAGTCGACGTTTATCGGCCTCGACGCCTGTTCGCACATCGCGTACAAGACCACGCGAAACGAATCGACCCGCTGTTACTTCTGCAAGAACAAGTGCCTGCGCACGTTCATCGACGTCAAGACTAGCGTCATCAATCCGGACTACAAGCCGCCGGCCAAGACCAAAGTTCCGCTCGAAGCCGGCGCGCAGCGGCTGATCATCGCCACCTGCGAAAAAGGCACGGTCGAGAATATCGACGAGATGCGCAACATCAAGGGCAATCTCGATCGCATCAAGAAAGAAAATCCGAACTTCGTCGAGATCGCGGCCAAGGCGGTCTTTCGCGTACCGGATATGCCGCTGGTAGCAGACGCGGCGCCGAAGTTCCAGATCACTGCGGCGCAGAAGAAGCGCGCCGAGCTGATCAAGAAGCGTGGCTCAATCCGCATCGGCATGCCGCGCGTGCTGAACATGTACTCGCAGACGCCGGTGTTCACGGGCTATTTCACGTCCCTGGGCATCAAGGCCGAAAACATTGTTTACTCCGATTTCACCAGCGAGGAACTGTACAAGGAAGGCGCCAAGCGCGGCGCCATCGATCCGTGCTTCCCGTCCAAGCTCGGCATTCCGCACGTGCACAACCTGCTGTACAAGATCCACGCCAAGAAGCCGCTGGACATCATCTTCTTCCCGATGATCGATTGCCTCACGAGCGACCTGCACTCCGTGCAGGCCAGCCGCTCGTGCCCCACGGTGGCCACGACACCGGAAGCGGTAAAGGCGGCATTCACCAAGGAAGGCGATCTCTTCAAAGAAAAAGGTGTTCTGTTCCTGGACACCTTCGTCAACCTCTCGCAGCCCGACCTGCTGGAGCGGCAGCTATTCGAAGAGTTCAAAGACATTCTTGGGTTGTCGCCCGAGGAGAACAAGCGAGCGGTGGAGGAAGGTTATCGCGCGCTCGACCTGTTCAACAACGTCACCATGCGCGCCGAAGCGCGCCAGGTGCTGGAGCAGATGGAGCGCGAGGACAAGCTCGGCGTGGTGCTGCTCGGTCGGCCGTATCACAACGATCCGGGCTGCAACCACGAAATTCTCGAAGAATTCCAGAAGCTCGGTTACCCGGTATTCACCGAAGATTGCCTTCCGATCGACGATGACATCATCTGGCGTCTGTTCGGCGAGGAAGTGGAAGCGGGCGAGATCCCGCATCCGTTGGCGATTACCGATGTCTGGAAAAACTCGTATAGCGAGAACACGAGCCGCAAGGTATGGGCCGCGAAGTATGTCGCGCGGCATCCGAACCTGGTGGCCTTGGAACTGTCGAGTTTCAAGTGCGGCCACGACGCCCCGATCTACACGGTTGTGGAAGAGATCGTGGAGCACTCGGGTACCCCTTACTTCTGCTTCAAGGACATCGACGAGAACAAGCCGACGGGCTCGATCAAGATTCGCGTCGAGACGATCGGTTACTTCCTGAAGCGCTACCGCGAAGACATGATCCGCAATAAGCAAAAGGCGAAGACGATCGAAGACCAGCTAAAGGAATTCGAAGCGCGCTTACGCCGCGAGATGTTGCGCGACAAACTCGACAAGCTCTCGGCCTCGTTCGAAAGCGGTGCGATGCCGCAGATCCACGTGACGATCGGCCAGTTAGCAGCGTCGAAACCGGCACCAGTGCCGGAGCAATTCGAAACCGTTTCCGGCGACTAGTCGTTATCCGTTCAATAGCCGATCCAGCAGATCCACAACGCTGAGCCGAGGCGCCCAGCGATAGAGGTATTCCCGATCGAGCCGTTCACCAGTGACCATCAGAATCCCGTGCAGATCATTCCACTGCACTTCTGAAGTCTCTCCGCCCAACCGATACCAGCGGAGCTTGTTCAGGACGGTATCCTCGACGGTGGCGAGAACGCATTCCACCGCCTCATCGCCCAAGCCCTGCGTCTTAGCAACACGGCGGCGGCCGAACGACTCCTGGCTGTATTCGTCTTCAGCGAGCGGAAAGATATCGAACTTATAGGCGCTCGCCAAATGGATCACATTGAACGACCGGCCGCGCCTCAAGGCGTCTGTCATCATCTCCAGATCGGCGTAAAAGTCGGGGTGCAACGCCGCAGCGAATGAACCGAGTTGGGTCGCGCGGAGATCCGCAACCAGATCCACATCCATCGTGGTCCGTGGCGTTCCATAGACAGAGCTAGCGACGGAGCCGACGATGCAGTAGGGAATACCCAACTGGTCGAGAGTCTCAAGGATGTGCCGAAATGCGGCCGCGGGGCTGTTCATGCCCTCTGCGGATCCCACTGATACGCACGGATCATTTCGTCCCGGCTCAAACGCAACGCCGCCGTCCGCAAGAAGATCTCCCGGTCGCTTGCATTGGGATAACGAGAGCGCACGCCCGTCTCCGCCATTTCCCAAGCAATGCCAATCAGCTCGAAAAGGGCCGCGATTTTCTCGCTGTCCGACTTCTTCCGCAGCACCTCGAGCCAGACCGTCATGGCCGCAGGATCGGTGTCGGAGTAAGGGCGCGATTGCTGCATGCGGAGACTACCTGATCAATGTACCGCGTTTTCTACTGCGCCACGTGGCAGTCGCCGAGCCGGCCCTAGTGCCAGTCGAAGAACGGGCCGGCGCCGAGGCGAACCAAAATCGGAATCGTTGGCGTCGGGAAGACGAACGTGAAGAACGTGGGAGTCCATCCGACTCCATCGACGAGGTCCGGGTCGTGCGTCGCATTGTATGCCGCGACTACATCCACCTGGTTTCGATGCAAGAAACCATCCACCAGCGTGTTATCGGCGAAAATAGCGGTGCCTTTAAAAACGCTGATGAAACGGTCGGGCGTCACCTGGCCGCCGGTCTGGAAGAAGTTGTTCTCGGCGAAGATCTGTGACTCGATACCCACGCCCCAGCTATAGCTGTATGTGGTGGGATCGAGCACATAGTAATTGTTGTACACGTGCACCTGCCCGAAGCGGACGCGCGGCATGCGCTGCACCAGGTTCTCGAACAAGTTGTGATGGATGGTGACGCGGAGATGGCCCCGGTCGGCTGTCGCGCTGTCGCTGCTGCCGATGAGCATCACTTTGTCGTGCCGACGGAAGCGATTCCAGGAGACGGTGACCAGATCGGAAGCGTTGGTGATGTCGAGTTCCCCGTCGTGCTGGACGAACTCGCGGCCGAAATAAGAGGGCTGTGCGGAGTCAGGGTGGGCGCCGTCGGTGAATTCGCAGTGATCCACCCAGACGTTGGTGGCGCCCGGGGAGCCGCTGGATCCGGTTAGGGAGATGTTGTCGTAGGCGGAATTCCAATTGCCGGTACTGCCGTCGGTGGGGTCCCATTGCGGAAAGCAATCGAAGGCGTCATCGATGTGGAGATTACGGATGATGACGTTTTGAACACTGTTGACGCGGACGTGCGCGCCGACAATGTGAGCATCGCCGACGCCGACCAGGGTCGTGTTGCTCGTGATGTTGAGCCGGATTCGCTTTTGCTGGTTCGACGCGGCGGCCTTGCGCGCGTTCTCCAGATCGCCCGACGGCACTTTGGAGCGGCCCCAAACCGCCGGGTCATACGCGGCCAGGTACGCGTCCAGCGTGTAGCCGGTGCCGGCGGCGTAGTCGGCGCAGGCGAGCGGCTGGTTATTATCGTCCACGCTCGCGTTGATCGTGCCCTTGACGAAGATGATCTTAGGATCGGTGCCGCTAAGCGCGGCGACCAATTCGTTGCGAGTGGTGACCACGAAGATATGAGCCGAATCAGCGGCGGAGCCGCCGGTGGTGCCGGGTCCGGATGACGCCCAGCCGTCATTCGCATCGAGCGTTTGGCGCGCGAGGACCGAATAGAACCACGGCACATCCTGCGCGGCGGCGACACCGGCCGTCGCGATCAGAAGAACAGAAGCCAGGAGACGCATTCGAATATCCTCCAGTGAGCCCGAGGGGCTCGGCGATGGAATACGGCACACACGCTAACAGAATTCCGCCGGAGGATCGAGCCTGTTTCCCTGAAAGATTGGTTTAGAAAACGTGAAGGAAGAAGACGGTTGGAGACCGCGTGGTGGCACGCAAGTCTCTTACTCAGTTTCCCGCTAGCACACGAAACTCGCGAACCGCAGTCAACCCGTTGAATTCAGTTAGCAAATGGTTTTGTCACCGCTGCGACTTCCAGATCAGAAACAGCGCGAAGACCGCAAATCCGAGAGCCGCCTGATATTCGCGGTTTTTACGATAAAGCGACCAGCCGAATCCCGCTCGTGCGCCGGCTCGCCGGAACCTCGGCCAAAGCATCGGGACATCCTTCGCGTACTCGGCGTACTCCTCAAACAGCTCGTGCAGATGCTGCTGCTCGTTTTGAATCACGGGCAGGTAAATAAAAAAGAAGACGGTCGCGAACAGAGCCGCCAGCAGGACGCTCCGCGCCGCCACGGCCAGGCCGGCGGCGACAATCAGGGTGCCGAGATACAACGGATTCCGCGTATAGGCGTAAGGACCAGCGGTGGCGAGCTGCCGATCCTTGGACAGGCACCCGGCCGCCCAGGCGCGCAGAGCCAGCCCGAGCAGCGCGATCGGGAGGCCCACAATCAGCGAGAGCGCGGTCGGCCGCGAGAACCAGGCAAACGCGGCGACAATCAGGAACCCGCCAGGCACGCGAAGGCGAGCCACGATATCGGCGTAGGGTTTCGGAAATGCGGCCATCAACCGACGCAGCCCGCCGAGCGGTGGCGTTCGCGCAGAACCGATCGAAGAGCTTCAAAGACCTGTTCCGGCGAGATGCGAGTCATACTCTCATCGATCGAGGAACCACGCCGGTACGTCGTAACGGCCTGGCCGCAGCGGAGGACGCGCAGCGAATCCCCATACGGGCCGTTGCGCG
Organism: Bryobacteraceae bacterium; assembly: GCA_036406715.1. Classification (GTDB taxonomy): domain Bacteria; phylum Acidobacteriota; class Terriglobia; order Bryobacterales; family Bryobacteraceae; genus PSRJ01. The sequence goes on from DASXAK010000071.1 coordinate 12,734, forward strand.
CCGGATCGGTCGGACCGTAGATCGCGACTCCCGGTTTGCCGAGGGCGGCCGCAATGTGCAGCGGGCCGCTGTCCACACCAACCACCGCGGCGGCGCGGCGAGTAGCCCAAATCAATCCCGGCAGGCTGGAGGCATGCGGCAGTGCGTCCGTGGCGGACCGAAACAGCGACTGCGCGGACGCTGGGCCGTCGAGAAGCAGCGGCACGCCGAGCTCCCGCCGCAGCAGCCCGGCCAGCGCCTGATAATTTTCCAGAGGCCACTCTTTGCCGCGCCAACCCGCCAGGGGAGAAGCCAGTACGAAATCTCCGGCAGGCAACTCCGATTCCTGCCGGCCAGGCGGCAGCGGAAATTTGATCACGGCATTGGCCGCGCCGGCCGCGGACGCGAGATCGAGATTCTGGCCTACCTTGTGCGGCGCCCGCGTCACCACTTTATTTGAGTAGAACAATGCCGCGGCGCGCTCCCGAACCTGGCTTTGGTGGAATCCGAAGATCCGTTCCGGCCGCGCCGCCGACGCCACCATCGCCGATTTCAGCAGGCCTTGAAAATCGACGGCGAAATCATACCGGCAGGCGCGAAGCTCGCGCCAACTCTCGAGCAGGCCCCCGGGAACGCCTCGCCGCAGAAGCACGACCCGGTCGACGAACGGATTCTCTTCAAGCAATGGCGCCCACTGCGCTTCTACCGCCCAGGTGAGTGTCGTTCCGGGAAAGCTGTGCTTGAGTGTTGCGACGGCCGGGAGCGTATGAATGATGTCGCCCAGGGCGCCGAGCCGGACAATCAGGATGTGGCTGTTAGCGGTTTTGGCTCCGTTGCGCATCTGCGATCAACTGGCGCGTATGGTCCAGGTCGGCGCGTTCCAGGCGCACAACCTCCGCTGCCCGAAGGCGCTCGATGAAAGCGTCAAGATCCTCATGATCCACAGTCACGACGTAGTCTACCACGCGTAATGCGGCTACTAACTCGGCGCGTGCCCCGATATCCAGCACCTCGGCGGCATGTGTCACCACGGCCACCAAGAGGCCGCGGCCGGGAGTGCGGTCGCGAACCTGCTGCAGTTCGCGGGCATGGGACGCGCGCAGCGGATCGAAATAGCCGGTCACCAGCGTCAATGGGCCGGTGATCTGCCCGACTCCGGCGGGCGTCAGGATCTTGCTTCGTGTGTCCACGCGGGGGCGGGTTCCTTCCAGAGTTCGAGCGCGGCGGCCGCCACTCGGTCGACGGACACGCGCGTCATGCACCGGTGATCAATGGGACACACGCGCAGAAGACAGGGGCTGCAGTCGGCCTGCGCGCGCACCACGCGCGCCAGCGGTCCGGCAGGTCCGGTGGTGGTGTCGTCGGTCGCGCCGAAGACCGCCACGGTAGGGACGCCGAGCGCGGAAGCCAGGTGCATCGCTCCCGAGTCGTTCGTCAGAAACAAGCGGCAAATGGAGGCCAGTTCGATGAACTCGCTCAGGCTGGTTACGCCCGCCAGACTGCGGCCGCCCGCCAAGGCCGCCACCGTGGCGCATAACTCGCGTTCCGCGGCCGAGCCGAAAACCAGGACACTGCCGGAGAGCGCGCGCGCGGTTTCCGCGAACCGCTCCGGCAGCCACCGCTTGGCCGTTCCGAAAGCAGCACCGGGGCTGACCCCGATCACCGGAGCCGTGATACCCAATTCCGCGAGGCGCCGCTGCCCGGCTTCACGCGCGGCGGGGATGCCATCGAGGAGAATCGCGGAAGTATCGGGAAACTGCTCGATCAACCCGGCGCGGCGCAGCAACTCGAGGTAATAGAAACGCTCGTGCCGCGGAATTTCGCCAGGTGCGGGCGTCGCGACTGCGCAGGTGAGCAGCAGGCCACGGCCATCGCGGCTGTATCCGATGCGTTCGGGGATCCGCGCCAACCATGCCATCAGCCCGGCGTCGAACGCGTTCTGGAGCAGAATGGCGCAATCGAAATGCTCCGTGCGCAATCCGCCGGCGAACGCCCGCTTGCCACGCAAACCGCGCGGAGCATACGGAATCACCTGATCGACCGAGCTCTCTCGCGCATACAATTCCGAAACTGAAGGCCGGGCGACGACCGTCAGATGGGCGTGACGGAAACTCTGACGGATCAAACGCACGGCCGGCAGAGACATGACGGCATCGCCGAGCCAGTTGGGCACGCGGACCAGCAGCTTGGAGACCGAGGATGGGTCAAAAGCCATCGACTCATAGAATAACAGCAGGCCTTCGATTCGCCCTGAATCGGGGATCTCCCTTCTGGGGATCTTCCCGGGCAATCCGTGTCCGCATCAGATGAGCCAATATTCATCGTTTGATAACGCACAATAAGTGGCCCACTCAGGCGATCCCACGCTTGGCCTCTGGTATAGCGCTGATATAAAAAAGGACGACGGAGCACAGATGAAGGCGCACGTGTGGACCTACGGGACAGCTGTGGGCGCGGCCGTTTTGGCGACGTTGCTGCGAATGGCGCTAGCGCCCTGGGTGGGTGCCGGACTTCCTTTTGCCACTTACTTCCTGGCCGCCGTCTTGGTGGCCTGGTATAAGGGCCTTCCGGCCGCATTGGTGACGATTCTTCTTTCGGCAGCGGCGGGGACTTACTTTTTTGTCTCCACGGCGACGACCTCGCCCTTCATGCAAACCGCGCCGTCGGACCGATTTACCGCGGTGGGTTTCGTCTTCGGCAGCCTCCTTACTGCCGTGCTCTTGGACCTTCAGCAGAAGACGCTGAAACGCGCCAGACAGGAGACGGTGCACCGCCGCAATGCCGAACAGGCGGAGCGCGAACAACGCCAATGGTTCGAGACCACGCTCGCCAGCATTGGAGACGCAGTAATAGCGACCGATGTCGACGGCAAGGTGATTTTCATGAATGGCGTCGCCAGCGAGTTGACGGGTTGGAGTCTCGACGCCGGGCGAGGACGCCCTCTGCGCGGTGTGTTCCAAATCGTCAATGAGCAGACTGGTGACGAGGTGGAAAACCCTGTTGACGTTGTGATCCGGCAGGGCGTAACCGTCGGCCTCGCCAACCATACTTTGTTGATATCGAGAGACGGGCGGCGCATTCCGATTGATGACAGCGGCGCGCCTATCAGCCGGGATACACGTACACTCGGCGCAGTCCTGGTGTTTCGGGATGTGACCGAACGCCGCAGCGCGCAGCGGCGGACGGAACAATCGGAGCGCCGCTATCGCCTGCTGTTTGACAACAATCCTCAACCGATGTGGGTTTACGATCGGGAAAGCCTGGCATTTCTGGCCGTGAACCACGCGGCGGTTCAGCAATACGGCTATGCGCCGGAGGAATTTCTGCGCATGACGTTGAAGGACATCCGGCCGACGGAAGATATTCCGGCCCTGCTCGATGACCTGAGCCACGGGAATCGAGAATTTCATCGCGACGGTCCCTGGCGGCACCGAAAGAGGGATGGGTCGATCATCAGCGTGGAGGTGGTAGCCCATCCGATCGACTTTGAAGGGAGAAAGGCGGCTTTGGTCCTGGCCAGCGACATCACGGAGCGCCAGAGGCTCGAAGAACAATTCCAGCAGGCGCAACGGCTGGAGAGTATCGGCCGGCTGGCCGGCGGTGTCGCTCACGACTTTAACAATCTGCTCACTGTGATCAATGGCTATGCTTCCGTGATTCTTTCTGCTGTGCCTGCCGGGAGCGCGCTTTCGCGCCACGTAGCCGAAATCGGCGCGGCCGGCAAACAAGCGGCGGCGCTCACCGAGCAGTTGCTTGCCTTCAGCAGACGCCAGATCATTCAACCGCGCGTGCTGAACGTAAACGAAGTCGTCGCGGGAATCGATACGATGTTGGCCCGGCTGCTGGGTGAGCATATCGAAATGGTCGTTAAGCTTTCGCCCGACCTCGGAAATATCAAGGCTGACGCTGCGCAACTTCAGCAGGTGATTTTGAATCTCGCCATCAACGCAAGGGACGCCATGCCGGAGGGCGGAACGTTGATGATTGAGACCAGCAACGTTCTGCTGGACGAGGAATACCGCCAGACTTACCGCGACGTGCATCCGGGAGCGTACGTTATGCTAGCCGTCAGCGACACCGGCACGGGCATGACTCCTGAGGTGCGCGCGCGGATTTTCGAGCCATTTTTTACTACGAAGCCGGCTGGCTCCGGCACGGGTCTTGGACTGGCGACGGTCCACGGCATGGTACGGCAGAGTGGCGGATGGATTTGGGTGTACAGCGAGCCCGGCGACGGCACGACGTTTACGATCTACTTTCCGAGAACCGATGAAGCGGCGACACCGCCGCAGCCGGCCGCCGAAAAAGACCTCTTCGGGACAGAAACCATACTAGTCGTCGAAGATCAGAACGATGTGCGCGCGCTGACGGTCACGGTGCTGGAGCACTATGGATACCGGGTCCTCAGCGCGGCTGGCGGCGAGGAGGCCATCGCGCTGGCCAGCGCCACCCGGGATCCAATTCATCTGCTGCTCACGGATGTGATTATGCCCGGGATGGACGGTCGTGTCCTGGCCAAACAGCTCGCCGCCGTGCGCACGATCAAGATCTTATTCATGTCCGGGTACACGGAAAATGCGATCGCGCATCGCGGTGTTATCGACCGCGAGGTGAATTATATTCAGAAGCCATTCACGCCGGAGTCGTTGGCCGAAAAAGTGAGAGAAGTCCTTGGGCCAAGGAGCGGGTAGCTGCCTTGGCGATGGGCCGGCCTTGATTGCGGACAGCTTTCGACCGCAAGACACCCGGGCGGCAGACGGTTTTGCCGCATACTAGAGAGATGGGTTTTCGTCTGGCGGTCAACTACCGGCCGCGCGGGGATCAGGAAAACGCGATTGCCGAGTTGGTGCGCGGCATTCGCGACGCCGAACAGCACCAGGTTCTGCTGGGCGTGACGGGTTCCGGCAAGACGTTTACGATGGCCAAGGTCATCGAGTCGGTGGGGCGGCCCTCGCTCGTGCTGGCGCACAACAAAACGCTCGCGGCGCAGCTCTATCACGAGTTCAAGTCATTCTTTCCCGATAACGCAGTCGAGTACTTCGTCAGCTATTACGACTACTACCAGCCGGAGGCTTACATCCCCTCCAGCGACGTCTACATCGAAAAGGAAGCGACCATTAATGACGAGTTGGACAAGCTGCGGCTTTCGGCCACCAAGAGCTTGTTTGAACGCCGCGACTGCGTGATCGTCGCCAGTGTGAGCTGCATTTACGGCCTGGGTTCGCCGGAAGCCTACTATGGCATGCTGCTCATGCTGGAAAAGGGGCAAAAGATTTCGCGCAACCAGATCGTCTCGAAGCTGGTGGAAATCCTGTACGAGCGCAGCGACACCGATTTCCGGCGCGGCACGTTCCGGGTGCGCGGCGACGTGATCGAAATCTATCCCACGTACGACGACAACGCATACCGCGTTGAATTGTGGGGCGACGAAGTCGAAAGCCTGGCGCAGATCGATCCGCTGCTGGGACAGGTGAAGCAGACGTATCTGCGGCTGCCGATTTATCCGAAAACACACTACGTCATGTCGGAAGAGACCAAGCTCAGCGCGATGGACAGCATCCGGGACGAGCTGGCCTGGTGGCATAAGGAGCTGGAAAAACAGGGAAAATCGATCGAAGCGCAGCGGTTGTACCAGCGGACCATGTTCGATCTCGAAATGATGAAGGAGATCGGCTACTGCCACGGCATTGAAAATTATTCCCGGCACTTTTCGGGCCGCCTGCCGGGCGAAGCCCCGCCAACTCTTCTCGATTACCTGCCGCACGATTCGATCATCTTCATCGATGAAAGCCACCAGACGGTTCCGCAGTTGCACGGGATGTATCATGGCGACCGTTCGCGCAAGGAAGTGCTGGTGTCGCACGGGTTCCGGCTGCCGAGCGCGCTCGACAACCGGCCGCTGACCTTCGAGGAGTTCGAGCACCGCGTAAACCAGGTGGTGTACGTGTCGGCGACGCCCGGCCCCTATGAGCTGACCAAAGCGGCGGGCGTCGTCGTTGAACAAATCATCCGGCCGACGGGGCTCATCGATCCGGAGGTCGAGATCCGGCCCGTGAAAGGCCAAGTGGACGATCTGCTGGGCGAGATTCGCAAGCGAGTCGCGGCGAACCAGCGCATCCTGGTGACCACGTTGACCAAGCGCATGTCAGAGGATCTCTCGGAGTATTACTCGGAAGTCGGTGTGCGCTGCCGGTATTTGCATTCGGAGGTCGAGACGCTCGAGCGCATCAAAATCCTTCGCGACTTGCGCCGCGGGGAATTCGACGTCCTGATCGGAATCAACCTGCTGCGCGAGGGCCTCGATTTGCCGGAAGTATCGCTCGTCGCGATTCTCGATGCCGATAAGGAAGGGTTCCTGCGCTCGTCCGGATCGCTGATCCAGACCATCGGCCGCGCCGCACGCCACGTGGAAGGCCGCGCCATTCTTTATGCGGACGTGATGACCGACAGCATGAAGAAGGCGCTCGATGAAACCTCGCGGCGGCGCCGGATCCAGGTCGAGTACAACGAGACCAATCACATCATCCCGCAATCGATCATCAAGCCGATCGATATGAGCCTGGTGGCGGTCGCCGAGGGCGACTATGTCACGGTAGAACTGGAGTCGGACGAGGAAGTCGAGAGTCTTACTCCCGAGCAGCGCGACAAATTCATCGGCGAGCTCGAAGAGAAGATGCGGGAAGCGGCGCGCAAATTCGAGTTCGAGAAAGCCGCGCAGTTGCGCGACCGGGTCAAGGCGCTCAAGGGCGTGGCTGTCGGATAATAGCCATTTATGCCCGACAAACTGGCCGTCGACCCGGCGGCCGCAGGTCCTGCGAATATCTACAAGCTGCTCATCGGCACGGTGGTGCCGCGGCCCATCGCGTTCGTCTCGACCCTATCGGCCGACGGTGTTCCCAACCTCGCGCCGTTCAGCTTCTTCAATGCGATCTGCGCCAACCCGCCGTTAGTTTCGTTTGCGTGCGGCACACGCGAGCCGCCGAAAGATACGATTGCCAATGTTCGGGCGACGGGCGAGTTCGTCGTGAACATAGTGACCGAAGAGATTGCGGAACACATGAACCTGACTTCAGGCGAGTACGACGCAGGCGTCAATGAATTCGAAGTGTGCGGACTGACGCCCGTCGCGAGCGAACTGGTCCGGCCGCCGTTGGTGCTCGAATCGCCGGTGAACATGGAATGCAAGGTCCTGCAAATCCTCGACGTCAGCACCCGCCCGCTGGGCGGCAGCCTGGTGATTGGCGAAGTGGTGCGGTTCCACCTGGCGTGCCCGCTGTTCGACAATTTCCGCATCGATCCGGAAAAGCTTCGCGCCATCGGGAGGATGGGCGGCAGCGGCTACACGCGTACGCGCGACCGGTTCGAAATGATCCGGCCTTAGGCGTAGCGCAAGCCTCCGGCCTGCGAAGGCTTGGTAGGTCCGAGACCTGCCCCACGCTTAGTTCGACGCAGTTTTCTTCTGTTCCGCCAGCTTGGCCTCGAAAGCTTTCTCCTGCATGTCGAGGTGGGCCTTGTAGCCTTGCGGATCGATGAACGGATTCGGTGCGCCTTTTTGCAGCTTCGGATACTTTTGGTCCAGCCCGTAGAAGCGCCCGTGCGAGCCGAGGAATACGTCGCAGTGCAGGGAGCGCAGCACGCGGAAGCCTTTCACGTAGTCGTCGGCGATCTGCGGATAGTCTTTGTTACCCACCAGGATGTATCCCGGGTTCACCCCGATGCTGCCGAGGATCACGACGTCGTAGGTCTTGCCGTCTTCCTGCGCTTTCAGCGTCCAGGTCGTACATCCTTTTGTGTGGCCAGGAGTCAAATGGGCCACCAGCGTGGTGCCGCCGAGCTTGACCTCGTCGCCGTCATGCAGGACCTTATCGATCGGGTGCGGCTTGCCGCCTGGCATCATCTTTCGCAGCGCCGGCACATCCTGCTCCATGGCCATCACGCGCGCGCCGGTCAGCTCTTTCATCGCGGCATCCCCTTCCATGTGGTCGCCGTGCGCGTGGCTGCCCAGGATGATCTTGATATCGGTCATCTTGAAGCCGAGCTTCTCCACCGATGCGCGAATCACCGGCACGGTGCTCTCGAAATCGGTGTTGACGAGGATGTCGCCTTCCGGCGTGACGATCAGAAACGACCCGAGCTGTTCGGTTCCGACGAAATACACGTTGCCGATCACCTTGTGCGGCGGAAAGGGCTTGTTCCAATCCGTCTGGTTGTTCTGAGCGAAAAGCGCCGCGGCGCCAAGCAGAATGCAGGGAAGGATTCGCATCGTGGGACCAATATAAGAATTTCTCAGGTCCAGCGCAAGCGGCGGGGCCGCTCGCGATAACCTGTAGCCTATGAGCGAACTGGTGAAGCTGAGCGTCCAAGACGGCGTCGGGATCGTCACCATCGACAATCCGCCGGTGAATGCGTTGAGCCCGGGAGTGCCGGAGGGGCTAGTGGCGTCGATTCAGGCGGCTGTCCAAAACAGCGCTGTGCGCGCGGTCGTAGTGATCGGTGCGGGGCGCACCTTTATTGCGGGCGCCGATATTCGCGAGTTCGGAAAGATTGTCGCCGGCACGAGGCCGCGGCTCACGCTGCTGCCACTGCTGCTCGCGATCGAAGATTGTCCCAAGCCCGTCATCATGGCGATTCACGGCACGGCGTTCGGCGGCGGCTTGGAAACCGCGATGGCCGGCCACTATCGAGTGATCGCGCCCGCGGCGCAGGTGGGGCAGCCGGAGGTGAAGCTCGGAATCATTCCAGGTGCAGGCGGGACACAGCGGCTGCCGCGGCTGGCCGGCGTCGCCAAGGCGCTAGAGATGTGCGCGTTCGGCGAACCGGTTTCGGCGCGCGAGGCGCTGGCTGCCGGAATTGCTGACCGCATCGTGGAAGGCGATCTGCTCGCCGGGGCCATCGCATTTGCCCGCGAGGTGGCCGGCCGTCCGATTCCGAAAGCCCGAGAGCGGAATGAGAAACTAGGCGATTTCGACTCACAGGTATTCGCGTCGGCGCGCGAGCAGGCCCGCAAGACGAAACGGGGCCAAACCGCGCCGCTCGCGGCTATCGATGCCGTCGAGGCCTCCACGCAATTAGCCTTCGATGACGGCTGCCGGCGCGAAGCCGAGCTCTTCAACCAATGTCTGTTCTCGACGCAATCGAAGGCCTTGATTCACGCCTTCTTCGGGGAGCGCGCGGTGGCCAAGATTCCCGATGTCCCGGCGGACACCCAGGCTCTCGAGATCCGGCGTGCCGCCGTGATCGGCGCCGGCACGATGGGCGGCGGCATTGCCATGAATTATGCGAGCGCCGGGATTCCAGTGATCCTCAAGGAAACCGACGCCGCGGCGCTGGATCGCGGCATCGCGACGATTCGTAAGAATTATGCGAGCGCGGTCCAGAAAGGGCGGTTGCCGCACGCCGAGGTGCACCGGCGCCTGGCACTCATCACGCCGCAACTCACGTATGACGGCTTCGAGCAGGCCGATATCATCACTGAGGCGGTCTTTGAAAACATGGCGCTGAAGAAGCAGGTGTTCGCGGAAATCGATCGCATCGCCAAACCCGGCTGCATTCTGGCGTCGAACACGTCGTATCTCGATATCGACGAAATCGCGTCGATGACGGGCCGTCCGGAGATGGTGGTCGGCAATCACTACTTCAGCCCGGCGAATGTCATGCGGCTGCTCGAAATTGTGCGCGGGCGGGCGACCGGGAAATCGGTGCTCGCTACGTCCATGGCACTAGCCAAGCGGCTAGGGAAGATTGGCGTGCTGGCCGGCAACGCGCGCGGCTTCATCGGCAACCGGATGCTCGGACCCTACTTGCGCGAGGCGCAGTTTCTGGTGGAAGAAGGGGCGTCGATCGAAGACGTCAACGCCGCGCTGTATGAGTTCGGCATGGCGATGGGCCCGCTCGCGATGTCCGATCTCGCGGGGCTCGACGTCGGCTGGCGCGCGCGCCAGGAGTTCAAGCACCTGGAAAAGCCGGGAGTGCGCCGGCCGCTGGTCGCCGATCGCCTCGCCGAGATGGGTCACTTCGGGCAAAAGACCGGCCGAGGTTGGTCGAAATACGATGAGAACCGCAAGCCGTCACCCGATCCGGAAACCGCCGCGCTGGTCGGGCAGATCGCGCGCGAGGCCGGCATTCCGCGCCGCGTAATTTCGCGCGAGGAGATCGTGGATCGCATTGTCTTCGCTCTCATCAATGAGGGCGCGCGCGTCCTCGAAGAAGGAATCGCGCTGCGGCCGGTGGATATCGATATCGTTTACCTCAACGGCTATGCGTTCCCGGCATGGCGTGGCGGGCCGATGTTCTACGCGGATACGGTCGGGCTCAAGAATGTCGTGGCGCGGATCGAGGAATTTCAGAAGCAGCACGGGCCGGATCTGTGGACGCCCGCGCCCCTAATGAAGCGCATGGCGGAATCAGGCAAGGGATTTGGGACTTTGAACCAATAAAAAACCGGTGTCCGAGCCATGCTCGAACACCGGCAATTCCGCTTCTAAGAGCCGGGCTTATTTTCCAGCCGGCTTTTCGAACTTCGAATCGTCGATCGAAACGTTCACTTTCACGTCGTTGATCTTGAACGAATCCTTGCCGTCCAGCCACGAGAACGTGTATTGGAACGGGAACTTGATTCCATTGACTTCGCGATAGTCGCTGAAATCCATTTGGGTGGGATCGCGGCCGATGGGAGTCCGGCTGAAGCGCACCACCCGCAGCAGCAGGTTGGTCTTGCGGTCGAAGTACAGGGTGGCCAGCAAGCCGTTCGCGCCGCGGCCCTGCAACACGTTGACATCGGTGCCGTTGAGACTGTCGGGCACGCCGATCCGCCAGTTCATCAGCGCCGTCTTGATCTCCGACGGGAACGACAGCATGGCATCGAGCCGCTGCCCGTCCAGTTCGGCGCCGGTCACCTGGAATTCGGTGAACAGGCCGCGCGGCGATTGGATATAGCCGGTCTTTCCATTGAACACGCGGGAGTTGTTGCCGCGCTCCGGGTGCTCCTTGAAATCGATCGTTACTGCGCGCTTGTCGGGCGCTTTGGCCAAGATCTGGAAGGAGCCGCCGCCGCCCAGCCCTTCATATCCGAGGCTGGTGCCGGTCGCGATCCAGGTCTTTAACCCGGCGAGCTTCTGGGCTCCGCCGACCGCTTCGATGTACTTGTCGAGAATCTGAGTCGCGGGCGGCATTCCCTGACCGGGAGTGACGATGTCGGGCTGCTCGGAATTCGGCGGCCCATACAGCGTGTCCAGCGCGATGGTGGTCGTCGGTTGATCCTTGCCGTGGTGACAGGTAAAGCACGTGACGTTTTGTGCGCCGTTGAAGTAGTTCTTATTAATGGCGGTGACCATCTCCACCATCTTGCGCGCCGTCTTCTTCTTCGGAGTGTCAATCACCCAATCGACTTTATCGGAACCGGCGCCGGGATGACAGTCGGCGCAGTCATACCCCAGGGCCGCGGCCATCACGCCCATCGCGCCCAGGAAATCGTCCACCGTCAGGACTTTCAAAGGGGCCGTGGTGACGTTCTTGAAGGCCTCGCCCGCTGGCTTTCCGCTTGAGGGCGCGGCCGTCGCTTGCGCCGTGGCCCGGTTCGTCAACCCGATTCCGGCCACCCACACGACTGCCAGGCCAGCCGCCGCCACGATCAGTGGCTTCGACCACAATCTCATGTTGCTTCCTCCCTAAATGTACGATTTCCCCGCACAGTGGCGGATCGAGGGGACAAAATTCGCTGTGAAAGAAACAGCCGGCCGGAGCTGGGCAGCAGCGGCCCAACACCGGCCTCAAAGACCACCAAAATCTTAATTCAGCTACTGGCCGGCTTTAGGATCGCCGGTCTCGCTGGCCGAACCCGCAAACAAACTCCGGCCATCGGTCAGCTTCACCGTCCGTGCATTAGCCAGGCTGGAGCCGTCTTTTGCGAGCGAACCCTGCACCGTCACGGTATCGCCCGGCTTCATCGAATTCCGCGTCCAGCCGCGCCGCATGAGGCCGTTCGGACTGCCGAGCTCGAGCTCCCAGTTCGTCACCTTCCCGGCGTCATCCTTCACGTCGATATAGAACCGCGCGTGGGGGTTCATCCATTCCACCTTCGTCACGGTTCCCGTCAGCGTAATCGGCTTCGCCGCGTCGTACTCCGCCGCGAACGAGTGATGGGCGAGCGCCGGAACGGCCGCCAGACCCAGAACCACTGCCAGACCACACAACAAACTAGCCTTCATGCAAAACCTCCATCTCAAACTGAAAATCGTAGATCGCGATCCAGACGATCCCAGATATTCTACTATGCTACACCAAATGATGCCTAGCCACCGGGCCAGGGTTACCGCCGCCGCCGGTTATTTTCCCACCAAATGCTGGATATCCCGGTTGTTTTCCTGGCAGATATACTCCAGCAGTTCCTGCCCTGGGGCCCAGGTAGAAGTCGTGACCACCGTCCACGGCTTCGTATAGTAGTCCGGGTCGTCGATCATGGCTTCCAGGCGCAGGGTGTCGGAATCGGGCCGGGAGAACTTTTCAATGACGTGAAGCTTTTCGCCATGCATATGACCGGCCGCATCGAGCCAGGTCCGATCATTGAAGCCAACGGTATCAACCACCAGCGTGTCGCCCTCCCAATGGCCGATCGAATCGCCGAGGAAGGTCGGGTTCGGATCAGCGGGATGTTGCCGGCCGTCCATCCAGATGAGGCGCCACACGTGCGCGCCGCCCTCAAAAATAAAGAGGATGCGGTCGGCCATCTGATAGATCTGGGCCGGATAGGGCGTATACATCATGCGGGGTACGCCCGGCGGCAGGCAGAACCCTTCGGGGTCGTCCTTGGAGTGGTTGGCCGTGCGCTCGTCGAAGATCTTTTTTGCTTCGGGTTTGAACGGCACTTCGACCGCCCCGCCGTCCGGGGCGCGGCCCTGTTTCTGCATATCGATGATATAGGGGACTTGCCACATGCCCTTGCCGCCAAGATCGGGTTTGCCGGCGTTCACGCCATAAAAGGGGTTATCGGGCAGGCGCGGAGTCGGCCCGGCCGGCGGACGATTGGCGCGGCGGCCGCCGCGTCCTCCGCGGCCCTGAGGCGGTCCATCCGGGGCCGCCGGTGGCTCCTGGGCAAACGTTATCGTCGCGAGCGCCAGCACGCCGATGGCGCAAACAGACCAGTGCTTCACTACAAAACCTCCAGAGAATTGAGCAAATTTGCCCCGTGCGACGATTGTGGGCGAGTTTATCATTCCCCGATTTGGGCTGTCAACTTCGCAACGTTGTGATTCCGCTCAGCCGTAGATGCCCGGCGCCTCGTGACCGAGGCTCTGGACATATTCGACATAAGAGCCCGGGTAGACGATCGGCGTGCGGTCGGTGCCGCTCTCGCCGCCCAGTTCCAGCACGCGCGTCCCCAGGCCGCGGAGGAACGTGCGGTCGTGCGAGACAAAGATCATGGTCCCCTCGAAATCCTTCAGGGAATCGACCAGCATCTCTTTGGTGGCGAGGTCGAGATGATTCGTGGGCTCGTCGAGCACCAGGAAATTGGGCGGGTTGTACAGCATACGCGCCATGGCGAGGCGCGATTTCTCGCCGCCGGAGAGAGCGCGGATCGGCTTGTCGACGTCATCGCCGGAAAACTGGAACGCGCCGGCGAGGGTGCGGAGCGAGCCGAGCCCGTCTTGCGGAAAGTCTTTCTGGAGCTGCTCGATGATCGTGAGGTTCGCATCGAGCACATCGAGCGATTGCTGCGCGAAGTAGCCCATGATGAGGCTGGCGCCCAAACGCACGCTGCCGGAGTCGGCTTCGGTGGCGCCGGCGAGCATCTTGAGCAGGGTGGTTTTGCCCGCCCCGTTCTTGCCCATCACGGCCCACCGCTCGCCGCGGCGGACGGTCAGGCTGAACCCGTCATACAGGATACGCGGGCCGTAGCGTTTGTGAACGTCTTCGAGCACCGCTACCTGGTCGCCCGAACGCGGCGGCACCCGGAACTCGAACTTCACCACGTGCCGCTTCTTCGGCAGCTCGATCTTTTCGATCTTGTCGAGTGCCTTGATTCGGCTCTGCACCTGCGCGGCCTTGGCCGCGTGAGTCTTGAAGCGCTCGATGAAGCGCTGCTCCTTGGCGAACATGGCTTGCTGGCGCGCGAAGGCGGCCTGCAGATTGTCCTCGCGGATGGCGCGCTCGCGCTCGTAGAAGTCGTAGTCGCCGGAATAGGCGGTGATCTCTCCCGCATCGATTTCGGCGATCCGGGAGACAATGCGGTTCATGAACTCGCGGTCGTGCGAGGTCATCAGCAGGGCGCCCGGATACGATTGCAGGAAATGCTCGAGCCAGATGATGGATTCGAGGTCGAGGTGGTTAGTGGGCTCGTCCATCAGCAGCACATCCGGCCGCCCGAGCAGCACGCGCGCCAGCGCCACCCGCATCTTCCAGCCGCCCGAGAGGGCGCCGACGTCGCCGTCGATCTGATCGTCGGCGAAGCCGAGCCCGTGCAGCACTTCCCGCGCCTGCGCCTCGAGCGCATATCCGCCAAGGTGGTCGTACTCTTCCTGCACTTCTCCGTAACGCGCGAGGATGCGGTCGAGATCGCCGGACTGCGCGGGGTCTTCCATGGCGTGCTGCAGCGCTTCGAGTTCATGATGGAGATCGCCGGCGCGCCCGCTTCCGGCGATGGCTTCGTCGAGCGTGGAGCGCCCGCTCATTTCTTCCACATCCTGCCGGAAGTAGCCGATGGTGAGACGCTTGGGCACCGAGACTTCTCCCTCGTCGGGCGCTTCCTCGCCGACGATCATGCGGAAGAGTGTGGTTTTACCGGAGCCGTTCGGGCCGACCAGACCGACCTTTTCGCCGGGGTTCAACTGGAACGAAGCGTCGACGAACAGCAGTTGTTTGCCGTATTGTTTATGGATGTTCGAGAAAGAGATCAAAACTCAAGCTAGCGTCCTGAGTCAGAGGTTCGCAACATTAAGGCACGTCGGCAGGTCGGAAATCTGCCCCACCGACTTGCTCGCCGAGGAAGCGCAGCAATACAGCGTGCGCGGCTTCGGGCTGGTCGGTAGTGAACATGTGGTTGGCGCCCGCCAGCAAGACCAGTTCGGCGCCGGGGATGCGGGAGGCGATCCGTTCGCCATTGCCGGGCGGCACCAGGCGGTCGTTTTTGCCATGAACCACCAGAGTCGGCGCGGTGATCTGCGGCAGCCGGTCATCGGACTGCCATGACAGGATGGCCTGTAGCTGCGCCGCATACCCTTCCGGTGTGGCATACCAGGAGCGCCGCTTCACCAGGTCTTCCTCCACGCGCTCGGGCGGCGTATGGTCGTCGTAAAGAAAGGGGATGAAGGTTAGCTCGGCTTCCTCCCGGGTCAAGGTGGCCCGCATTTTCAAGGTTTGGGTGGCTGCCGGCTCCGCGCGCACGCCGTTGGGTCCGCCGGCCGCGGTGCAGCCGAGAATCAGCGAAAGCACGCGCGCGGGATATTGCAGCGCAAATTCCTGCGCGATCATGCCGCCCATGGACAGGCCGAGAATGTGAGCACGGGTAACCCCGGCGGCATCCAGCACGGCCGCGCCATCCGACGCCATCATTGGTATCGAATAAGGACCGGGCGGGACATCGCTGCGCCCGACGCCGCGATTGTCAAACGCAATCGTCCGGTAGTTTGCCGCCAGAACCGGCCGCGTTCGCCACCACAGCGCCGAAGCCGCGCCCAGCCCCATGATCATCAGGACCGGCTGGCCTTCGCCTTGCTCGTCCCAATAGATCCGGGCCCCCTGGTTTTCGACAAACGGCATGTCAGCCCTGGACCCGCCGCTCCTTGCCCGTCCAGAAGGTTTCGCGAAGCTCGCGTTTCAGAATTTTCCCGGTCCCGGTCTTGGGCAGCGGGCCTTCGAGGAACTCCACCATCCGCGGCAGCTTGAATTTGGCGAGCTGCGTCTCGAGGAACGCGAGCAGTTCGGCCTGACTCAGCGTCTGACCCGGCTTGAGGCATACCACGGCCGCCGGCACTTCGCCCCACCTGGAATCCGGCGCGGCCACCACCGCGCATTCGAGCACCGCCGGATGCGTTGAAATCCACTTCTCCAGCTCGATGGACGAGATGTTTTCGCCGCCGCTGATGATGATGTCCTTCTTGCGGTCGACGATGTGGACGTAGCTCTCCTCGTCCCACACCGCCATGTCTCCGGTGTGCAGCCAATGGTCTGTGAGGACGGCGCGAGTGGCTTCCGGCTCCTTGTAATAGCCGTCCATTACCAGGTCGCCGCGAACTACGATCTCGCCGATCGTCTGCATGTCGCGCGGCACGTCACGCATCTCGGAATCCACAACCCGGACCTCGCAGCCCGGCATAGGCCAGCCGGCCATCGCCATGTGGCGCAGACGGTCTTCTTCATCAGCGAACTGCACGGTCCCCTTGAGGCGCGCCGAAGTGGCGACGGGCGAAGTCTCGGTCAACCCGTAACCCGCCATCACGGTGCAATGAAACGCGGCTTCCATGCGGCGGATCAGATCGGGAGACGCCGCGGCGCCGCCAATGTGAATCTCCTTGAGGCTGGAGGTGTCGTATTTGCCCAGCTCGACGCAGTTGAGCAGCGCACCCGCCATCGTCGGCACTAGCGACATGGCCGTTGCCCGCTCCTCCTGGATGAGCCGCATGACGCCAACCGGGTCGAATCGGCGCACCATCACCTGCTTGATGCCGTTCATCGTAGCCGTCTGAGGCCGGCCCCAGCCGTTGGCATGAAAGAGCGGAATCGTGTGCAGTTCGACGGCAGTATCGTCGTGCACCAGTGCCATCCCTACCGCCAGCGCGTGCAGGTAGAGCGTGCGGTGCGAGAGATTCACGCCCTTGGGAGTGCCGGTGCTGCCGCTGGTGTAGAACAGCTCGGCCATCTCGTTTTCGTCAAACGAGAACAGGTCCGGCCGCGGGAGCCGGCCCCGGCTGAGGAGTTCCTCATAAGTAAAATCGGCCGGTTCGACCGGCCCGTCGATCGCCACATAGCGTTCGATGCCGCGGCAGGCCGGCTTCAGAGCCTGCACCAGCGGCGCAAAATCATTTTCGAAGACCAGCATGCGGTTCCCCGCATGGTTCAGGATGGCGATCAGCTCCGCCGCCTGCAGCCGTACATTGAGCGGCATCACGATGCCGCGCATCAAAGGAACGCCGAAATATCCTTCCAGCAACTGGCTGTTATTGAAACTGAGAAACGCGATGCGGTCTCCGGCGCGCATGCCTTCGGCCAGCAGGCCCGCGGCCAGCCGCTCGCAACGCTCGCCGAATTGCGCGTAAGTGTAGCGCGAGGCCCCCGAAACCACTCCAGTCTTGTTGGGGTAAAGATCGACGGCCCGATAGAGGCATCGAATGGGCGTGAGCGGCACAAACATGGATGAGCCTTTAGAATTATGCCACGCCGACGGCGGAGTAGGGCAGGATGAAAACCTAACTCCAGTTAGCCTTCTCAGCTTCGGACCTGGCAGGCTGTATGCCTGCCCCACCAAGATCAGTAGTACGCCAGCGTTTCGATTCCCGTTCCGCCGGTGAAGCTGGAAACGACCTGCGATTTTTGCAGATCGATCACGGAAACGGTGCCGTCACCGTGATTGGCGATGAGCGCGGTCTTGCTGTCGGGCGTGAAGGCGTAACCCATCGGCGCTTTGCCCACCTTCAACACCGCCTGGTCGCCGTGCAGGTCGGAAGCGCTGAAGACATTGATCAGCCCCTCGCTCGAGTTCATCGCGAGGATCTTTTTGCCGTCCGGCGTGTAACGCACTTTGTACATGCCTCTGGCGTTGTCTTTCATCGCGATGTGATCGACGACTGTATCGGTTGCGGTGTCGATGACGAAGATTTCGGGCTTGATGTGATCGGCTACCAGCACGCGCTTGCCATCCGGAGAGGCGACGATGCCTTCGGTGCCGTTCGGAGCCGGCACCCGGCCGACCATCTTCCGAGCCCTTAAATCGATCACGCTGACGAAGAGGCGGTCGTTCTTGTTGGTCACGTACGCCTTGCTGGCATCGGGAAGGACAGCAAGCCAGTGGCCGGTGCCCTCGGTATCGATGGCGGCTTCAACGGTTTGCTTTTTCGGATCAATGATGAGAAGCTTGCGGCTCAGGTCGCAGGTGACGTACAGAATCCCGGCTTCGTCGATCTGTATGCCGTGCGGCGCCTGGTAGGGCGAAACGTCGATCATGCCGGTCACTTTGCGGGACGCGAGATCGATGATGGCTACGTGGTGCTCCGGGTGCGGGTTGCGGCCGTAGACACCGTCGCCATAGACCGGAGTGTAGACGGTCTTGTGGTCGGGCGAGATCGCCAGGTCGTGCGGCGTGACGCCCACTTCCACGCTCGAGATCTCCTTGAACGTTCGAGGATCGAAGAAACGCACATAGTGCCCCAACTTGTCGATCAGGACTAGGCCGCTGGAGCCGGTAGGATTATTCGGGTCGAGGCTGGCCGCCCCGAGAGTGCCGGCCAGAGCGAGCGCCAGGAGCATGACCAAGGCGGTTCGCGCGGTGTGGGTTGGTTGCAGGTGTTTCATTTCGACGTCCTCGGTAGGCGATTATATCGAAGGAGGGGACTGGGCTGCCGTGGCGACAGAAAAGGTTGGGATTTTGCATCCGGGGGAGATGGGAGTGGTGGTTGCGGAGACGGTTCGCAACAGCGGCCACGACGTGTTGTGGGCTTCCGCGGGCCGCAGCGACGAGACGCGTCGTCGGGCCGAAGCGGCGGGACTGGCGGATGCCGGCTCGGTGGGGCGGCTGTGCGAGATGTGTGCGGTGATCGTGAGCGTCTGCCCGCCGGAGTTCGCGGAACCGGTGGCGCGCGAAGTCGCGGCCTGCACGTTTGGCGGGCTATACCTGGATTTGAATGCGATTTCTCCCGAGCGTGCGCGGCGGATCGCGAGCCTGGTGGCAGCGGGTGGCGGATCGTTCCTCGATGGTTCGATTATCGGCATGCCGGCCCGCACGCGCGGGCAGACCTGGATCTACGTTTCCGGCGATAGTGCTTCGGCGGCAGCACGGTTCTTCCTCGGAGGGCCGCTCGAATTCGAGGTGCTCGGCGATTATGTGGGGCAGGCCTCCGCGCTGAAGATGTGCTTTGCGGCACACAGCAAGGGGACGACGGCGCTACAGACAGCGGTGCTGGCGGCGGCTGACGCACTGGGCGTGCAAGACGCCCTGAACCGGCAATGGGCGCGGTCGGGGCCGAACTTCGAACGTGTGGTGGCGGGGATTCGCACGGCGGCGCCAAAGGCGTGGCGTTTCACAGGCGAGATGCAGGAGATTGGGGACACGTTTGATGAGGCGGGAGTTCCCCGCGGGTTTCCCGCCGCGGCTGAAAAGGTCTACGAACGGGTGCGGGATTTCAAAGGGACAGGGCAGCCGGATCTCGCGGCGATTTTGAAGAAGGTCAGAGGGTAACTCGCGTCGGCCCCGGGGCAGGCTGCACTACCTGCCCCGTCAAGCCACTTACTCAAAAAACGAACTTCAAGGCCAACTGGATGACGCGTGGATTTACGCTCGTGTTCGTGACGGTGCTGGCACCCGCGTTGAAGGGCTGCGGAAGGAACGAGGTCGTCCCGCCTGTACCGGAGCCGGGCGAGATGCCGTTAAACTGCGGGTGATTCAGCAAGTTGAAAAACTCCGCGCGAAATTGCAGATTGGTCATCTCTGTGATGCGGAACTGTTTGGAGAGAGTGGTATCGAAGTTGAATTGGCCCGGCCCGGTGAGAATACCGATGCCGGAGTTTCCGAACAGAGTTGCGCAGGTCGGGCAGGCCGCTTGCGTCGTGACAGTCACGCCGTCCGGCATGATGGCGGGAGCGGGGCAGAAGGCGCTGGCATTGAAATAGCCCGGTCCGCCGCTGTATCCGCCCAGGCGCGACTCGATGCCGCCCGGTGTGGCTATGTCGGCGTAGGTCTTTCCTGGACACATTTGAGCCCGGCCAAATCCCGAAGTGGTGCCGGTACCTTGTGTCCCGTAGGCCGTGCCGGCGCCGCCATCGACAAAGGTGAACGGTACACCATTCTGAATAGTGGTCACGCCCGATAGATTCCACCCACCGAGCACCGTGTTCGCAGGGCCCCGCAGATGGCCGGAGGGAATCTGCCAGCTATAGTTGATGATGAACCGCTGAGGCCGGTTGTAAAACGTGGGACCGTACTGTTGCGACAGATCTCCGGCGTTATTGCTGTTAGAAGAATCGACCAGGACGTCGCTCAACGACTTGCTCCACGTGTAGGAGCCCTGCAAAGTCAAGCCGTGAGAAAAGCTCTTGCGCACGGTTACTTGTAAGCTGTTGTAGTTCGAGATGCCATCGTAGGAAGTGGCCTGGAGACCCGCGGGAGCATAACCCACGTAGGGGACCCGGAAAGCCACGTTGGCCACTGTGGTGGTCGTGAGGCCGTTCACCGGATTGCTGGCGGAAGCCAGGTGTGCCGTGTTTACGTTGTGGTTGTAATCCAGAAGGTTGATGCCACTGGAACCAACGTAGCCGACTTCCAGAACCCAACTGGGCAGGAATTGATATTGAACGTTCAGGTTGTACTGCCGCACCAAAGGCACGTGGGACACTTCGTTGATGAACGGAACGCTCAGATTCGAGGTCACGCCCGTGGCGGGATTGGCCCAACGCTGGACGAACTGGCCGAGTGGGAGATTGGGGAAAGGATTCTGGATCGTAAAGGGCGCTGCGGCGGAGCCGCTGTAGTCGAGAGTGGTGGAATACGGGTTGCCCTGCTCAACCGCATGTACGAAACGGTCGGCGCCGATGCGATCGTAAAAAATACCAGCGCCGCCGCGGATCACGAGTTTACTGCTGGTTTGATAGGCGAATCCAAACCGCGGGCCGAAGTTAGATAAGGGCGGCCGCTCGCGTATAGCTCCCGTACCGCTGGTGTTGACGAGGACTCCATTGGGCGGCTGCGGGTAGTGATCGAGATAGTTTCCGGCAGTAACCCAGCCGGCGAAGTTCGCGGGCAAGCCGAGGGGGCCGGTAGGCACTTGCGAATTTGGCGAAAGCTGGCTGAGCCAGGTGTTCGTGAGATTACCGTACTTTTCACCGAAAGTGCCGTCGTATTCCCAACGCACTCCGAGGTTCAAAGTCAGATTGGAACGGACCTTCCAATCGTCCTGAACGAAAGAATTCATGTTGGTTTCGCGGTAGGCATGAATAATTCCCCCAGCTGCCGGCGGGCCGCTCGATACACAGAAGAGGCACTGGAAGATATTGCCGGGATTATTGGCTGCGAGTAAGTTCGTGAAACTCCCGATGAACAGCCAGCCGCGTTCCAGACCGGCAAAATCGAGGTTCCACTGGGCCTTCTCAAGTTCAAACCCAGCGCGGACATTGTGGCTGCCATGTGACCACGAAATCTGGTCGCTTACCTGGATCTGGTTGGTGGGACTGAACTGGGGCTCGAGGAATCCGCCAACTCCGAAGCCATTAATCAAGAAGGAAATAGCCGGCCCTTGTGTTTGGCTAGGCACGATCGGCGTAATGCCGAGGTTCTGCGGTGTCCAGCCGTCCGGAACCGTATCGGAGGCCTGAGAAAACAGGCGCTGGAACGAAGCGCGAGCCTCATTCACCAGGGAGTTGGTGACCAGCGTGGTCAGCTTAAGCACGGCATTGGTATTGGAATATTGAACATCCTCCGGAGCGCCCGGCAAAGCGCCGCCGATCGGCGTATTGAAGTTTACCGTGCGCGGATCGGTGCTATAGAAGAAACGCATCGCCAGAGTGTTCTTGGAGTTCGGCAGATAGTCGCTGTTCACCAGGTATTGGTTCTCGGAAAATAGAGCTGGCTTGTTGAAACTCAGAGGATCGCCGAATGACGGATGGGTCGGAAAGTAGTAACTGCCGTCCGCGGTTTTGACCTGCAACATCTTCAACGCTACCGGGCTGACCGACGTGGAGGAACAGGGCAGGACACCGCCGGGCGGGCCGAAAGCCGGCAGGTTGCAATTCGCGGCGATCAACTGGGAAACGAATGCCGCCGAAGTGCGGTCTCCCGCCGGGACGATCGGGTAAAGGGAAATATTCGCACTGCCGGGCGAGCCCTGCGGCGTACTCACACCGTTACGCTCACGCGTCCCCTCATAGCTTCCGAAAATGAATAATTTGTCCTTCTTGATAGGACCGCCTAAAACACCGCCAAACTGGTTTTGGTTCAGGACCTGCTTCGGACAGTTTTGTCCAGCGTACTGAGTGCGGCAGGTGTCCCGATTGTAAAAAAAGTCGTTGGCGTTCAGCTTGGCATTCCGGAAAAACTCGAAGCCGGCGCCATGCCAGTTATTCGTACCGGATTTTGTGACGACGTTGACATTCGCTCCCGGGTTGCGCCCGTAAGTAGCATCGTAAGTAGATGTCTGAATCTTGAATTCCTGAATCGCGTCGGGGCTGGGGACCGCGATGCCAACGTAAATCCCACCATCATTCGCGCTCCCATTACCGGCCATGCTCTGAATGGCTACGCCATCCATTTGGAAATTGTTCTGGCCCGGCGTGTTTCCGTTGACGGCGATATCAAGTGTTCCTTTTCCGAATGACGCCGCGTTGTTTACGCCGACGCTCGTGCCGGCCGACAATCCAATGATCTGCGTGTAGTTGCGGCTGGCTAAAGGAAGCTCCGTGACCGTGCGCGTACCGACCGTTGTTCCGAGCGTGGAGGACGCATTCTGCAGGATATCGGCCGTGGCTTCGACGGTGACCGTGTCGGTCTGCTGTCCAACCTCTAAGGTCCGGTCCAACACCGGGGATTCCGTGACGTTCAGCGTGATACTGGAAACATCGGCGGTTTTGAATCCCGTTGCTGCAAAGCGGACGTTATAACGGCCCGGCGGTATCAGTGAGAACTTGTAAACACCGTCGCTGGCTGTTGCGACACTCCGTACTTGGTTCGTATCGGCATTGGTTAGCGTTACCGCGACGTTCGGGACGGCAGCCCCAGACGGATCAGTAACGGTTCCGCTCAGGCCCGCTGTGCCGGCGGATTGGGCCAGCAACGATGAGGCCCAGAGAATCAGAGACACTGCAGCAAAATGGCGCATAGGCGTGCTCCTGTTGAAGTCCATTTTTCACAACTCCCCCTCAGACCGCTCTGATGTCATCCGGTGCTGCGACGAAGGCCTTACTCTTACACGTCGAGTGTGTTGCACCGGGTTCGTGCATCTTGGGCGATTGTATGATATACTCCCGACACCAGTAGTCAAAAGAGGGTCAAATTTGGGGATAATCTGGTGGCTTCGGGAGTCTCGGTAGGTCAGCTTGCGTTCGGTCCCTTCTGCCTCGAATTGGCGGCCACACGGTTGCTTCGCGACGGCGTTGAAATTGAGTTGCGTCCCCAAGCATTTCAAGCGCTGTACGTTTTGTTGCAGAGTGCGGGACGGTTTGTCGACTACGACCAGATGATCCGCGAAGCCTGGAATGGCGTCGTTGTCTCGCGGCACACAGTGGCGGTGACAGTCGGCGAAGTGAAGAAGACGCTGCGGGAATACGGCTTGTGGATCTCCTGCCGGCCTGGGTTCGGTTACCGCCTCGAAGTGCCCAAATCCGATACGCACATTCGTACGGGTTTGCATTTCATGAGTCACCGCACGCGGGAAGGTTTGGAGCGGGCGGTGGCGTGTTTCGCGACTGCGGCACGCGAGGACGAAACCGATTTTCGCGCCTTCGAAGGGCTCTCCCGTGCCTATTTGATCCTGGGAACAAGCGGGATGCGGCCGCCGGCGGAGATGTACGCTGCCTTTCTCGACGCCCATCATCGCGCGGTCGCGCTGTCGGGTTTGACTCCCGAATTGCGCGCGGACCGCGGCTACGGGCTGCACATGTTCGAGCGGCGCTTCGCCGAAGCGGAATCCGATCTGCTTCAGGCACGGCGTGAGCAGCCGGGGCTGCCCTCGACGTACGTCCGTCTCAGCATGTTGTACGTCGCTATGGGCCGGCTGGATGACGCGCTGCAGACCGTCGAGGATGGATACGCCGCCGATCCGCTCTGGCCGGTGCTCCCGGCCACCGAAACTCTGGTCCGCTTCTGCCGCCGGGAGTTTGACTGTGCGGTCGCTTGCGGAAAGAAGGCGCAGCAACTGCATCCCTACGTGCAACTGGCGCGCGTGTTTTACGCGCAGGCGCTGGAGTATTCAGGGGATTTGGACGAAGCGCTCGCGCAATACCGGCATGCCTGCGTCATTTGCCCCGACCTTCCGTGGCTGCGGGCTCTGGAGGGCGTCTGTCTGGCTCGCCGCGGGCGGATGGCCGAGGCTTGCTCGGTGGTCGCGGAACTCGACCGGCGCCGGACTGCAGAGTACGTGGACGGCTATTATATGGCGGTATTGAGGGATGCCGTGGGCCGGCGCGACGAGGCGTTCCGCGAACTGGAGCGCGCGTGCGCGGAAGGCTCGCCGGTGCTCTCGATCCTCGATGTCGACCCCAAAATGGACTCGCTTCGAACGGACCCCCGGTTTGCGCGCATCCGCGATCTGGCCGCGCCTCGCCTGACTCGGGGCTCCGGCCAGGCCGCCTGACGCAGTCAAGATTCTGCTCACCCGGGCGCATTTGTGAAAGCCGCCTGCCGGTGTCCTCCGGTAGCGTAAAATGAACAGGCGTAACGTGTTTTCCGAGGATCACCATGCACCACGTTTCCAGGATTGACGAGGCTGCGGCCAAGACGCCGAAGCTGTATGAAAATCGGAGCACCGGCTTCCGCCGCGCCACGTATGTGGATCACGCGATGGGTTCGGTGCACATGGGGGTTGGGGTTTGTTACCTCGATGCGGGCGGCGCCATCGAACCACACCTGCATTCGTTCGAAGAGAGCTTCTACGTTCTCGAAGGAAATCTGGTCGCGCAAATCGGTGACAAAAGTTACCCGCTGGGCGCCGGGGATTACGGGCTGATCAGCACGGGTATGCCACACGAGTTGCGCAACACCGGGAGCCGGTCTGCGCGGTGGCTGGAGATGCAGGCGCCGCAGCCGCGTCCCATCGAATACGGACGCGATACCTATTTCGTCGGAGGCAGGTCGACGCAAGCCGTCCCCGATGGGGCCGACAAGCGCGTCGGCCATTTTGATGAAGCGCAGCTACCGCGCCCGGGCGGCCCATCCCAGATGGAGGGCTTCAATCCGACCACCGGCGTAGCCATCAAAATGTTCGTTGACCGCTCGTTCGGCGCCGTGCACCAATCGCTGTTTCTCATTCAATACATGCCGGGCGCCAAGATCGATACTCACGATCACACGTTCGAGGAGTCATACCTGATTGTGAGCGGACGCGTACGCGCCACCGTGGACGGAAAAACCTACGAGCTGGGCCCGGGTGACGTCATCTGGACCAGTGTGGGCTGCATCCACAGTTTTGCCAACATCGGTGCGGAGCCGGTACGCTGGATCGAAACGCAGGCGCCGCTGCCGCCGGCCAAGGAAGTGTTTCGGTTTGAGCGGGACTGGGCGCAATACGAGAGCGCCTCGGCCGGAAACGCCTAGGGGGATAGTCTTGACCAACGAAAAAACTCAGACTGCCGAGCCGCCCGCCTCCGTGCGGACCAAGCCGTTCACCGGCAAGGAATACATGGAGAGCCTGCGCGACGGGCGCGAAATCTGGATTTACGGCGAGCGGGTGAAAGATGTGACGACCCACCCGGCGTTTCGCAACACAGTCCGCATGCTGGCGCGCCTCTACGACGCGTTGCACGACCAGCGCAAGAGCGTGTTGTGCACCGAGACCGACACCGGCAACGGCGGGTACACGCATAGGTTTTTCAAAGCCACGAAGAGCGCGGAAGAACTGGTGGGGGCGCGCGATGCGATCGCCGAATGGGCGCGCGTCACCTACGGTTGGATGGGCCGCAGCCCCGATTACAAAGCGGCTTTTCTCGCCACCCTCGGCGCCAACTCCGATTTTTACCAACCATTCGATGAGAATGCCCGGCGCTGGTACAAGAAGGTGCAGGAAGAAGTCACATTCGTCAACCACGCCATCGTCAATCCTCCCGTCGACCGCAACAAGCAGCTCGAGGAAGTGCGCGACGTGTACATGCACGTCGAGAAAGAGACCGACGGCGGGCTGATTGTGAGCGGCGCCAAGGTGGTCGCAACCACTTCCACCCTGACGCACTATAACTTCATCGCCAACAACGGCGCTCTGCCGATCAAGACCAAAGATTTCGCGTTCGTATGCATCGTGCCGACCGATGCGCCCGGCATGAAGCTGTTTTGCCGCCCGTCTTATGAGATGACGGCGGCCGCGACCGGCAGCCCTTTTGACTATCCGCTCTCGAGCCGGCTCGATGAGAACGATTCGATCATCGTGTTCGATAAAGTGTTCGTGCCCTGGGAGAACGTATTCGCCTATGGCGACATCGACAAGGTGAACAATTTCTTCCCGCGATCGGGCTTTCTGCCGCGCTTCATGTTCCATGGGTGCGTGCGGCTGGCGGTCAAGCTCGATTTCATTGCCGGCCTGCTTCTCAAGGGCGTCGACGCCACCGGCTCGAAGGAATTCCGCGGCGTGCAGGCCCAGGTCGGCGAGGTGCTGGCGTGGCGGAATATGTTCTGGGGCCTCACCGACGCCATGGCGCGCACTACGACGCCCTGGACACCGGGCTATGTGCTGCCGAATCTCGATTACGGCCTGGCCTATCGGGTGGCCTCCAACTTCGTGTATCCGCGCTTGAAGGAAATCGTCGAAAACGTCCTGGCCAGCGCGCTCATTTATCTGCCGTCGCACTCGAGCGATTTCAAGGTTCCGGAGATCCGGAAGTACCTCGACACCTTCGTCCGCGGCTCCAACAACTACACGGCTCTTGACCGGGTCAAGCTCATGAAGCTGATGTGGGACGCCATGGGCACGGAATTCGGCGGCCGGCATGAGCTCTACGAGCGCAACTACTTCGGCAACCATGAGAGCATCCGGTTCGAGACGCTGATGGTGGCCGAGCATTTGGGGCAGGCCGCCAAGTACAAGGGCTTCGCCGAACAATGCATGGCGGAATACGACCTCGACGGCTGGACGGTGCCCGACCTGATTAATCCGGACGACGTCAGCGTCGTCATGAAAAAGGCAGCCGCCAAGCCGTAGCCGTTTCACGCGCGCAAAAGCCCGAATCCGCTAAACTGCGCCTTATGGCTCTTGATTCGCGGGAGTTCCGCAATGCGCTGGGAAGGTTTGCCAGCGGCGTTACGGTGGTCACGACCTATTACGAAGACCGGCCTCACGGAATGACCGCCAACGCGTTCGTTTCTGTATCGCTGGAACCGCCTCTGGTGCTGGTTTCGGTGGGGAATCGCGCGACCATGCACCGGTTGCTCCCGCTCACCGGCCGCTTCGGCGTCAGCGTGCTCTCGGAAGAACAAGAGGTGCTAAGTAATCATTTCGCCGGACGCACCATCGAGGGTCTGCATATTCGGTTTACCGAGCGGCTCGGGGTTCCGCTGCTGGAAGGGGCGGTGGCGTATTTCGTTGTGCGCACCGTCGATCCCCATCCGGCCGGGGACCACACCCTTTTCATCGGCGAGGTGGAGCATTTCGAGGCACGCGACCAGCGGCCGCTGCTGTTTTATTCCGGCAAGTACCAACAACTGCGGCTCGAGGCCGCCAAGCCCACACCCTGGCCGCAGGACCCGTTCTCGTTGTTTTCCATCGGGAGTTTCGACCCGCCCATCACCTGATCCCGCGCGGCGCCAGGGCGGCATATAATAACAGCACTTAGGCGGGGGGATTATGTTTTCGGATGAGATTCCGATCTTTTCAGTTCGTGAGACTCATGGACGAGTTCTCCGGCCGGGCAACCGCTTGATCGCACACAGCCCCGAAGCCGGCTGGCGCTCGATGTATGCGGCTGTCATGGAAGAAGCCCCGTTCCAGGCGACCGAGCAGGCGGTGCACCATCCGTTCCTTATTTATCACCTCACGCGCCCGACCGAGGTGACGCGCAAGCTCGCCGGCGCGGCCGCGGAGAAGACCTTAATCGGGCCGCGCCGCATGTGTCTGACGCCGGGGAATGCGATCACGCGATGGCAGCACAACGGCCATCCCGAGATCTTGCAGATGTACTTGCGGCAGTCGATCTATGACCAGGTGGTCGCGGAGATGTACGGCTGCGACCCGGGGGCGGCGGAACTCGTGCCGCGGTTTGCGATGACCGATCCGCTCCTCGAGCAACTGGCCGTCGCCATCCACACGGCACTGCGCGACGGCACGGCCGAAGACGGGCTGTATATCGATTCGCTGGCGCAGATGATTGCGGCGCATCTGGCGCGTTTCCATTCCGTTCGATCGAGGCCGGTCCGCCTGGCCACGCCGGATGGCATTCCGGGGTGGCGCATGCGACGCCTCATCGCGTATATCGAAGATCATCTCGACGGCAATCTGAGCCTGGAGACCATGGCCGCGCAGGTCGATGTCAGCGCGCTCTACCTGGCGCGCGCATTCAAAGTCGCGATCGGGCAGTCGCCGCACCAGTACGTGCTCTCGCGCCGGCTCGAGCGCGCGAAGGAACTGCTGCGCAATACCGACATGCCGATTGTCGACGTGGCATTGGCATCAGGCTTCTCTTCGCAAAGCCATTTGTCGAACTGGTTCGTGCGGATGGTGGGAGTCTCCCCGGCCGTGTACCGGCGACGAGCGGCGAAGTAGCACCGAACTTCACTCCTCCAGCATTCGTTTCAGGGACAGCGCGTTTTTGGCCGCATAGCCCGCTTGATCGTTGTCGAAGTACAGGTAGATCGCCTTCAGACTCTTCTGCCAGTCGCGAATCCGCGCGGCCCATCGGCGGAGTGTCGCTGCCGAATAGGCGCCCTGGTACGCTGCGCCGGGACCGTGGAGGCGCACGTAGGTGAAATCGGCTGTAATTTCGCACGGCGAGCGGAAGCCCGCGATTTCAAAAACACAGAATGCGGCATTGTGGCGCCGCAGGATGCGATAGACCGCATCGCTGTGCCACGTCGGGTTGCGAAGCTCGAAGGCGTACCGGCGACGCCGCGGCAAGGTCCACAGGAACGCGTCGAGCCGCTCCACGTTCACCTCCCAGAATGGCGGGAGCTGAAACACGACAGCGCCCAGTTTCTTGCCCAGCCGATCGACGCGCTCAAAGAATTTCTCGATCCCCGGGCCGGGATCATTCAGCTTCTTCATGTGCGTCAGAAACCGGCTGCCCTTGGCGGTGAAGACGAAGTTCTTAGGAGTCGAGCCGCCCCAGGTCTCGAGGCCGGTCGCCAGCGGCAGGCGGTAGAACGTGTTGTTCAGCTCGACCGTCTCGAAGTGAGTCGCGTAAAACTCGAGCATCTTTGCCGCCGGCAGATTCTTGGGATAAAACGGGCCGCGCCAATGGGAGTAGTGCCAGCCGGAAGTCCCGATATATACAGCACCGTGGTTGTTCACCTCGTGGGGCAGGCCTCCGGCCAGCCACGCCTGTCCAGCAGCCGTCAGGCCATTGTTTCAGATGATCCGCGCGCGGCGCCCGCCCGGACCGTCGACCGACACCGGGCCGTTGTGGGTGGACAATCGAACCACGTCGCCAGAGCCGGTTTCGAGCAGGCGCGGGAAGAAACGATTGCCTTCCGTGCGAGCGTTTACGCAGGCCTCTGCCCGGCAACTGATAGGAGCATGGCCGGAGGTCTCGACCCGCAGACCCGAGTGGAACCCAGTGGGCAGGCTCACGCTGACTGGCCCGTTTTCGGTGCGCACCTCCAACTGCGGCCCGTTCCACACAGCCTCGGCCAGCTTCAGGGAAATCGGTCCGTTGGTGGCGCGCAGATGCACGTCGCCGGAGCCGGCATTCATCGAGATCGGGCCATTTTCGGTTTCCGCATTCACCATGCCGGAGCAATGGTCGAACGCCAACGGCCCGTTCGTGGCGCGGACGGTCATCTTTCCGTTCACTCGTGCTATATCGATCGGGCCGTTTACGGCCTCCAGGTCCAACGCCGCGCCCTGGGGGGCGTGCACAAAGAAGACGGCCTCCCACTGGGATTCGCGGTCTGCGCCGGTGATCGAGAATCGGCCGCCGTTACGGTTTACCGTGATCGACCGGAGCGTGCGGTCGGCGTCGGAGCGGCTCGCGGCCGCCGCGAACTTGCACACTTCGACACTGTACTCCGGACGTTCCCAACCGCGGACGTGCAGCGCCGTGCGGTTGCTGCTGCGCACCTCCAAGGTGGGCGCCTCCGTCTTCGTAAGTGTGAAGGTCTGGCTGGTCTGAACGAGCTCGCCGGTGGCCCGAGGCCGCAGATCCGAGCACTTTTCTGCATCCCGGCCGCCTTCAATCGTCAGGTATCCGTGCCAGTACCAGGACTGCGCCTGCGCCGGGTGCCGGGCGCACGCCGCGAGCGCGGCTACGCCGGCCAGGATGAACGCGATCTGCCGTTTCATAGCCCAGTAGACGGGCCGCGCGCGAATTCGTGAGTACGGGTCTGGCCAGAGTGTTATCCTGATCGTTTGACATCTTTCGCCTTACTTCGTGTCGCGGTGGTTTTGTCCGCAACCGCTGCGGCTTCGGCTCAGAAACCGGTCCCTCTGCTGGACACGATGTCCGAAGAGCTGGGCCGAAACTTTACGGTCCTCAAGCAGAAGGGCGATCCGGCTCCCTATTTCCTCAGTTACGAGGTCACGGAGCAGGATTATCGGACCATCTCGGGGACGCTCGGCACAATCGCCGCGTCCAACAGCGGTAAGGATCGCGTACTCGACGTCTCGGTGAGGGTCGGCAGCGCCAAGCTCGACAATTACCACAATGTCCGCGGAGACCGCGGGCAGTTCACCTCGGGCGCTCTGCTCTCGGTGGACGACAACCCCAACGCCATCAAGCGGCGGCTGTGGCAGGAAACGGACCGCGCCTATCGCGGGGCGGCCGAGCGGCTGATCCGTATCAAAACCAACACCCAGGTCAAGGTTGCGGCGGCAGACGACTCTGACGATTTTTCAAGCGAACCGGCGGAGAAGTTTCAACAAGCGCCGCGCAAATTGCAATTCGACGAGGCCGCCTGGACCGAGCGCATTCGCAAGCTTTCTTCGCACTTTCAGAACTATCCCGAAGTTTTGACGTCGCACGTTGCGGTGACCGCGCAGACCGACACCCGCTATATGGTCAACACCGAGGGCACGCAAGTCGAGCACGGCCGCGGTTTCGCCCGAGTGGTGATCACCGCCGCCGCCAAGGCGACTGACGGCACCGATCTGTCGACGAGCGAAACTTTCGAGGCCGTGGAGGCTTCGGGCCTTCCCAAAGACGAAGTGTTGCTGGCGGCCATCGATCGGGTTTCCCAGGACCTTACCAACCTGCTGCGTGCTCCCGAGGCCGAGCCGTTCGTCGGCCCCGCGATTTTTTCGGGCCGCGCCGCCGGCGTCTTCTTCCATGAGATCTTCGGGCATCGCGTGGAAGGACACCGCCAGAAAGACGAATCCGAAGGCCAGACGTTCACGAAGAGTGTAGGGACCAAAGTGCTGCCGGACTTCCTTTCGGTTGTGTTCGATCCGACGCGCCGCAAGCTGAATAACATCGATCTGAACGGGTGGTACGACTACGACGATGAGGGCGTCAAGGCCCGGCCGGTATTGGCGGTCGATAAGGGCGTGCTGAAAACGTTCCTGATGTCGCGTTCCCCGATTAAGGGCTTTGCCACCTCGAACGGCCACGGCCGGAGGCAACCGGGCAACGAGATCGTCTCCCGGCAATCCAACCTCATTGTCGAATCATCCAATTCAGTGCCGGACGCGAAACTGCGCCAGATGCTGATCGACGAGATCAAGCGCCAGAATAAGCCGTACGGTTTGTTCTTCCGCGACATCACCGGCGGCTTCACGACCACCAGCCGCGCCGGCCTGCAGGCATTCAAAGTAATCCCTGTCGTCGTTTATCGCGTCTACGCCGACGGGCGTCCGGACGAGTTGGTGCGAGGCGCCGACATCGTGGGCACGCCGCTTTCAAGCTTCTCCAAAATTCTGGCGACGTCGGACAAGCTGGAGGTCTTCAACGGGTACTGCGGGGCGGAATCCGGCAGCGTTCCCGTTTCGGCCGTAGCCCCGGCCATTCTGGTCTCGGAGATCGAAATCGAGAAGAAGGCCAAATCGCAGGACCGGCCTCCGCTGCTGCCATCCCCAGGCCCGACCGAATCCACGCGGAGCAGCGCGCAATGAAAGCCGGGCTTGTGCTTGCGGCCCTCGCGCTCGCCGCCGGGCTGGTTGTGAGCGCGCAGGCGCCCGCCGCCGATCCGGTCCTTCAGGCCATGCATGACGAGATTGAGCGCTCGCGCAAGCTGATGGTCTCCAATCTCGAGCGGCCCTACTTCGTCGAGTATTTGCTCGACCAGGCGGATTCGTTCAACGTAGTGGCCACTCTCGGCGGCATCGTGACACGCCGCCGCGATCAGTACCGCAACCTGACGGTGCATGTCCGCGTCGGCGACTACAATTTTGATAACACCGACTATGTAGGCAGTACTTTTCCGTTCGGCACCCGCTACGATCTGCAACGCTTTCCGCTCGATAACGACTACCTCGTTTTGCGGCGTTATCTGTGGCTCGCGACCGATTCGGCGTACAAGTCGGCGGTGGAGGCCATCTCCCGGAAACAGGCAGCGCTGCGCAATCTATCGATCAACGAAAAGCTCAACGACTTCGCGCATGCCGAGCCGGTCCACATCGTGAAGCCTTTCGGCAAGCTGGTGATCGATGAGAAGGCCTGGACCGATCGCGTTCGAACACTGTCGGCGATCTTCGACCAATATCCCGAACTGCGCACTTCCGGTGTGGAACTCGATGCCGGCGATGGCGGCTATTACCTGTCGAATTCTGAAGGTACGGAAATCAAGGTTCCGGACGGCCTCAGCTACGTCCGGGCGCGAGTGACCGCTCAGGCGCCCGACGGCATGACCGTGCGCGACAGCGCGACATTCCACGCACGCGTGCCGGCGGATTTCCCGGCCGAGGCCGAAATGAGCCGCAGCTTCAAAACTCTCGCGGAAGGTGTGGTGAAGCTCTCTCACGCGCCGTTAGGCGAGGATTATAGCGGCCCGGTCTTATTTGAAGGTGTCGCGGGCGCGCAGATCCTGGCCGAAGTTCTGGGCAAGAACCTGGCCCTGCCGCGCCGGCCGGTGATGGATCCAGGACGCGCCGGCGCCTTCAACGGCAGCGAGCTCGAAGGACGCATCGGCGCCCGCGTGCTTCCCGATAGCTTCGAGATCCTCGATGATCCCACTCTGAAGGAATGGCAGGGCCACCCGCTGTTCGGCACCTACGAAGTGGATCGCGAGGGCGTTACACCAAAGCCCGTGCACGTGATCGAGAAAGGCTTGCTGAAGGGCTACTTCATGAGCCGGCAGCCGGTGCGCGGTTTCGAGGGGTCCAACGGCCGCGCGCGCATGCCGGGTAACTTTGGCGCTAATGCGACCGGCATGAGTAACCTGATTGTGACCTCGTCCATCACCTTGCCCGTTTCCGAGCTCAAGAGCAAGATGCTCGAGATGATTGCGGCTCGCAGCAAGCCGTACGGCATCATCGTCCGGAAAATGGACTTTCCGTCGTCGGCATCGGTCGACGAGGCGCGCCGCCTGCTCAGCGGATCCCAGTCGGGCGGCTCGCGGCCCGTCAGCCTGCCGCTGTTCGTGTACCGGCTCTATCCCGATGGCCACGAGGAGTTGGTGCGCGGTGTGCGCTTCCGCGGATTGAACACGCGGTCGTTCAAAGATGTGATTGCCGCCGGCAACGATTCCACGGTTTTCGATTTTCTCGACAACCAGGCGCCGTTCGATCTCATCGGGGGCGCCGGGTACGTTTCGAACGCTACCGTGATCGCGCCGTCGCTGCTCATCGACGATCTCGAACTCCACCCCCTCGAAGACGAGCTGCCGAAGCTGCCGGTAGTCCCAGCGCCGGAGTTGTCGCGCTAGTATGCCGAATCAGTCCGAAGCCCTGGGCAAGCTAAAGCATGCCCCACCAGCTTGCGAATTTGGTGGGGCAGGCTTTCAGCCTGCCGCAAGGCCGGCTTGCGGCCAGAATGCTCACTATGCTGCAGGCTTGTGACTTAGGACGCTAGGAGTTCGCTGTGTGGCGCTTGCTCAGCCGCTACGTTTTCCGCGAGATCCTCTCCAGCTCCCTGCTCGCCACATTCCTGGCGACTGCGGTGATCTTCCTGCAGCGCGTGGACAAAATCTTCGAGGTGCTGGTTTCGAGCAATGGCAGCGCCCGTTCAATCGCGACCTTGTTTGTGCTGGCCTTGCCTCCGGTGCTGCCGTTGACGATCCCGTTCGGCGTGCTGGTCGGAATTCTGATCGGGCTCGGCCGTCTTGCAAGCGACGGTGAAATTACCGCCATGCGGGCGGCCGGTGTCTCGAGCCGTCAGGTGATCGCGCCGGTGATGGCCTTCGCCGCTCTCGCTGCCGGGCTGGCGGCCTATGCATCCATCCGCTTGACTCCGCTTTCGATTCGCGAAAGCATCCTCATTGAAAACCAGCTGATCGCCAACCGGCTTTCGGCCGAGATCCAGCCTCGCGTGTTCGAAGAGGGATTTCCGAACACCATTTTGTATGTGCGTGACGTGCGCCCGGGCGAAACAGTCGTGTGGCGGCCCGTCTTCATCGCGGATATCACGCCTCCCGAGAAGCGGTCCACCGGCATGCGCGAAAAGGCCCAGGGCCCGCTGATTACCGTGGCTCGAGAGGCCATTGCGATCTCTGATCCGCAGCACAACCGAATCCAGCTCTCGCTCCGCGATGCCTGGAACTACGAAATGGGAAAAGATGGCGTGGCGCGCGATTCGTCGTTCGTTCGGGGCGAGCGCCTGCTAGAAGCCGAGCCGCCTGCGCTGAAATCGGTGTCCTTCCCGCAGATGAATACCGGCCAGCTCTGGAACTACTCGGGCCCGGACTGGGTCGAAGGTCGCGCCGAGTTGCACCGGCGGTTCACTCTCCCGGTGGCCTGTCTCACGCTGGCGCTGGTGGGTATTCCGCTCGGTATTGCCACCCGTAAGGGCGGCAAATCGGCGGGGTACGTGATTGGCGTCTTTCTGGCGTTTTTCTGCTATAACCTCTCGTACATTACGCTGATCGGCATGGCCAAGCAGCGCGCGCTGCCGGTTCCCTTGGCTTCCTGGCTGCCGAACGTCGTTTTCGCAGTGACCGGCTTCATTTTCCTGTTCCGCATGGAACGCCCGAGCGAGCGCGACCTGCTCGGCAGCTTGCAAGCTCTGTTCGGCGCCGGACTCAAGTCGTTGAAAGCGGACCGGCCGCAGCGCGCGTCCCGCCGCTGGGCGCTGCTGCCGCAGGTGGTCGATACTTATATGCTCTCTGGCTTTCTGTTCTATGTCTGGGTGGCGCTCAGCAGTTTTGTCTCGATGACCCTGGTGTACAACTTCTTCGAGCTGATGCCGGATATGATTCACAACCACATCCCGCTCGTAAAGATGTTCACCTACCTGTTCTTCCTGACGCCCACGCTGATCTACCAGATTTTGCCCATTAGCGTTCTGGTCGCGATCCTGGTAGCCTTCAGCGTGCTCAGCCGGCAGAACGAGATCACGGCGTTCAAGGCGTGTGGCGTGAGCGTGCACCGGCTGGCGCTGCCGGTTTTCATCACCAGCCTGGTCTTCAGCGGAGCGTTGTTTGCGTTCGACTTTTATTACGTGCCCGGCGCCAACCGTTTGCAGGACGCGTTACGCGACGAAATCAAGGGCCGCGCCACGCAGACCTATCTGAATCCCGATCGCAAGTGGATCTGGGGCTCCGGATCGCGCATCTTCTATTACCGGTACTTCGACCCGACCGAGAGGAGCATGGCGGGTGTTTATATTTTTGAGCTGGACCCGGCCACGTTCCGGCTGACCCGCGAGATCTGGGCCGAGCGTGCCCATTGGGAACAATCGCTCAAAACCTGGGTGTTCGAAAATGGCTGGTCGAGTGATTTTGCGCGCTCGTACAGCCGAACCTACCACCCTTATTCGGTCAACACCTTCCCGGAAGTTAGCGAAGCGCCCGACTATTTCCTGAAAGAAGCGCTGCAGGATAAGCAGATGAATTTCGTGCAACTGCAGGGGTACATCGAGGATTTGCAGCAGAGCGGGTTCGACACGCTCAAACTGCAAGTTCAGTTGTATCGCAAGTTCTCGATGCCGCTCTTCGCGATCATCATGGCGTTCATCGCCGTGCCGTTCGGGTTCCTGATCGGTAAGCGCGGCACGATGGCGGGAATCGGCGTGAGTATCGGGATCGCGCTCGCCTACTGGGGCATCGGCATCCTGTTCGAAAAACTCGGAGATGTGAATCAACTGCCTCCGGCGATGGCGGCCTGGTCTCCCGACGCGCTCTTCTCTCTCGCCGGCCTATATCTGCTGATGCGGATGAAGAGCTAGGTTGAATTGGCTTTTTCGGACCCTGCTAGAATGACCAGAAGCTCGGAGGATCTCATGAGACTATTCGCGGGTCTGCTGCTCGTAACGGCGTTCGCCGGCTCGATGTTCGGCGAAGACAAATCGCTGGTTTTGGCCAGCCAGGGCAGCTTCTTCGTCGGTGGAGAATCGAAGACCATCACCTCGCCGGGACGCGGCCCCGGCGCGCCGTCCACTCAGGGCGAGATCACCATCAACCAGATGTACGTGCAGTATCAGACTCCGCCGCGCGCCGCGCAGCACGTGCCCGTGGTCATGGTTCACGGCTGCTGTCTCAGCAGCAAAACCTGGGAGACCACGCCCGATGGCCGAATGGGTTGGAACGAGTATTTCGTGCGCAAAGGCCGTTCGGTTTACCTCGCCGATCAGGTCTCGCGCGCTCGATCGGGTTTCGATCCCGCCACCTTCAACGCCGTCCGTACCGGCGCGAAGCCGCCGAGCGATTTGCCGCCCATTCTCGATGCGACTCACCAGACCGCCTGGGCCATCTTCCGCTTGGGCCCCAGCTTCAACAAGCCATTCCCCGACGAGCAATTTCCTGTGGAATCGGCCGATGAACTTTACAAGCAGATGATTCCCGATCTCAACTCCACGCTGCCAAACCCAAATCCCACCTGGAAGAACATGGCGGCCCTGGGCGTACAACTCAAAGGCGCGGTGTTGATCGGTCATTCCGAGTCAGGTTTCTTCCCGGAACAAGCGGCCCTGATCGACGCGAGCGGTATCAAAGGAAACGTCTCCATTGAAATGCCGTGCCCGGAACTGACTCCGGCGCAGATTGCCACGCTGGCGAAGATTCCGACGCTGATGGTCTTCGGCGATCACTTGTCGGATGTCCCGAACAGCATCTGGGGCAACGCGTTCGAAAGCTGCAAGAAATTCGTCGATCAGGTCAAAGCGGCGGGCGGCGACGCCGAGATGATGCACCTTCCCGCCATGGGACTCAAAGGCAACAGCCACATGCTCATGCAGGACAAAAATAACCTGCAGATTGCCGATCTGATCCTAAGCTGGATCGACCAACACATCGAAACGCAGAAATCGGCGCGGCGTAAGTAATACGGTTCGCGATTATTTTTTCTTCGCAGTCCGAAGCATGCTCTCGTTCAGCAACTCCTCGATCTTGCCCCGCAGGTTCTGATCGGCCTGCGCTTCATCGAGAAACGGCTCGTTGCCGGCATACTGCGCGCGAATCATGCCCTTGCGATCAATCAGAACGATTTGCGGCATAATCAGGCGAGCCGCGATCGGATGCTGCAGAAAATCGAGAACAGGCACGCGGGCATTCGAGCCCACTGGAAACGGCGGATTGAACTTCTTGATGAATCCCGGAACGGCGGCGGCCGCGCCGTCTTCAATTGCCGACGCCAGCACCTGAAATCCGCGCGCGCCGTACTCGTTCTGGTCCTTGCTCAGAAAACTGACAATCTTCTGGCAGTGCGGGCAGTACGTCAGGATAAAGGTCAATGCGACCGTCTTGCCTTTGTACTGGCTCAGCAGGACCTGCTTGCCCCCGGGCAAGTTGATTGCGAAATCGGGGGCCGGCCGCGGCAGCGTTCCGGCATTCACGTCTGGAATGAGCGACGCAAGCACGGCAAATGCGACGGCCAGGGATCTGTGTTTCGGCATGGATTCAGTTTAACGGCAATCCTTCGACGCTGGTCACCACAGTGTCGCGGCGTTGCAGTTGGAACCGGCCGTCATCTCCGATGCCCGATACCGAGTCGGCCGTCGCCGCGCTCACGTCCATCTTTTTCCACTTTTTCGCGAGCGCCTGCCGGTATGCCTCGAAGTAGCGGCGGGCGATCTCGGGGCTGTCCCATTGGACCGCGTACAACAGCACCACACGTCCTTCTTTCTTGTTTTCTCGAAGCTCGAAAACAGACCCGGACCAATGCGGGCCAATCTCGTCGGCCGCGGCCTTGCCGGCGAACTGCTCGAGCAGCACCTCATGATCGAGTTCCCCGAGACTGCCACCCACCAGGCTTTTGAAGCCGTGCGGCAATTTGGCATCCGGCAATTCCGGAGTGACCGGCTGCACGGACTGGAAATATTTCTCCGGATGGAGAATCTGCTGCGTCGACGCGGGCGGATGCCGGAATACCTCCGCAAATCCCTTGTCGCCGTCCTTCTCGATCACGGCCTGTTGAAACAGCATCCCCTTGGTGTAAGGAAAGATCAGCGTCAGCCGCAGATAGAGCGGAGCGTTGTCAAAGACCGGGTACTGGCCCGAACTGTCGCTCAGCGCGCTCATCATTCGCACGAGCGAAGGCGAGTTCTTCAGCGACTGCCCGAGTTTGCGGGCGAGATATTCCGACATCAGCCAGGTGGCCTGGCCTTCCATCACCGCGAGCCGGGCAGTTGCCCCGTCGTCGCTTTTGCGCCCTTGCCGGATGAATTTGCCGAGGTTGAAATTCTGGTCGCCGATGGCGTGCGAAAGTTCGTGCGCCAGCACCGGGGTTTCGGTTTCGGGCGACGTGGTTTCGGTGACAAACAGCTTCTTCTTGTCGTAATCGTAGAAGGCTGCGGCCTGTTCGGTGAGCAGGTCGACGGTCGATTTCTCGAGATCAAAATCCGGCGGCACGAAGCCGAATTTCTTAAGCGTCAGCTCCTCGGCCCGGATCTCTTCCGGAGTCGTTGCTTCTTTCACCCGCTTCTTCAGGAATTCGTTGACCTTCTGCTTGGTGATGAGGTCGCAGGGCACGGCGTGGTGCAGGTTCATCCCGGAGATCATGGCCAGTTCCGAAGCAATTCCCGCTGCCTGGCTGCAAAGGGGCCCGGCATTGGACGATTCGGCGGGCGCGGGAATCGCCCATACCGCGAAAATCGCGGCTGATAAAAACAACGAGGCTTTATGCGGCAACGGAATTCCTCCGGATCGCCCACGCGAAGGCTGCGGAGGAAACGATGGCGAGAGCGCCTCCCCAAAACGTGGTGGCGCGCGCGCCGAGCCGTCCGGCTAAGGCGCCCGATATCAGGCTGCCGAAGGGGCCGAGCCCTACGATAGTCATGCCGTACATCGACATGATGCGCCCGCGATATTCATCGAGAATCAGAGTTTGGATCGTGGTGTTCGCCGAGACCATCTGTCGAAAGACACTGTATCCAATCAGCGGCATAATCACCAGCGAAAGCGCGTACCATGGCGAAAATGCGAAAGCGATCGTCGCCAGCCCCATCGCGATGCCGCTGAAGGCGATCACTGGCTGCAGATGCTCTGTCTGTGCCCGTCGCGCCATTCCCAATGTGCCGATCACCGCGCCGACTCCCATCGCCGCCATGAGAAACCCGAGGCCCTGAGAGCCCCGATGGAAGATCTCGTCGGCGAAGACCGGCGCCAGCACCAGAATCGGCGTGTTGGCGAAAGTCGCCGCCGCCATGACCGTAAGCACCCGCCGAACGTGCGTGTGCTGCCGCGCGTAGCGGAATCCATCCACCAGATGGCTCCACGGTGAGGACTCCGGCTTACTTTCGAACGGCTGCAGCCGCATGGCCACCAGGCTTGCAATCACCGCCAGAAAACTCACGCCGTTTAGAAAAAAGCAGACGCCCTCTCCCAGCCAGGCCACCAGCAGGCCTGCGACCCCGGGGCCGACGCTGCGCGCGGCGTTGAATACCGCCGAGTTGATCGAGATCGCGCTCAGCAGGTCCTCTTTGCTGGTCATGTGGATCAGCAGCGACTGCCGGCCGGGCATGTCGAATGCATTGATCGCACCCAGCACGATGGCGAGCGCCAGAATGTGCCAGACCTGGACGCGTCCCGATAGCGTCAGCGCCGCCAACACGAACGCCTGCAGCATCGAACACGTCTGTGTCGCGATCACCACCTTGTGCCGTGAAAAACGGTCGGCTGCGACGCCGCCCAACGGCCCCAGCGCGAACACCGCGATTTGCGAGCAGAACCAGGCGGTTCCCAGCAGCAGTTCGGAGTGCGTCAGGCGGTAAACCAGCCAGCTTTGGGCCACGCTTTGCATCCACGTGCCCACCAGCGATACCAGTTGTCCTCCGACGAACAGCCGGAAATTGCGATGGCGCAACGCTCCAAACGCAGAGCCGCTTCCCGCGCGCGGAGGCGCGGTGAGCAGTTCCGGCGACGGCATGGGTGTGACTTCTGAATCCGGCTCGGTTCCTGAAGGTGGCATCCGCTTCTCTTCAGAATACGGCGCGGTACAATAGGAGATCAATTCACTGATTGAGGAGAATTTACGTTGGCAGACGAGAAACTTTACAAGGCTGAGTATCTAGGAAGCGGTACTTTCGTTATCAGCAAGCCCAAGCGGAAGCGGGCAAAATTGCGCCAAACGAAACTGCGGAATCCGCAGCGCGGTTCACGGAAATAAACCGGGTGGTTAGCGGCGGACGCGCCGTTCGGTGCTCAGAACGCGCAACACCCCCTCGAGGGCGTACTTTTGAAGCATGAATGCCCCCACTAATGTTCCCAAGAACGTTCCGCCGATCACCAGGGTGTCCATCGTATCCCTCTCCACCTCATGTAGCAATTTAGATGCCAGCGGTGGACTCTTGGATTCCGGCATATATTCGGACTGATTTTAATTAGAAAAGGGAACCCAGTAGTGGGAGGGAAATGCTCGTCGTATCGAGCGGTGGGGGATTTCCAGGAGGGGGCTTGCGGTGTTCTGTGAGAAAAATTGGTGGACTGAATTCCCTTTCCGACCCTACGGTAACGCTCCCACCGGCTGCACTCCTTTTTCTGTACCCGTAACCCATTGACAGTCCATCCAATTTAGTTAACGAAACCGAGTGATCGCCCAGGCCGGCGGGTGCGGTGCGCAGACCGGCGTGAGGCCGTTGGTGCGAAGGCAACGTCCCTTACGTGAATTGGCTGCGCATCGGTGAAGCTCCTGTTATAATCGGGGGTTCTAAGCCGCTCACACTTATGCCACTAAAGGATTTCGCCCGGAATGAGGGGGTGGAGGGAAAGATCTTTCTTTTGAAACCGCGCGGGTTTTGCGCCGGTGTGGTTCGGGCGATTGACGTGGTGAAAATTGCACTCGACCTGTACGGACCCCCGGTCTACGTGCGCAAAGAGATTGTTCACAATAAGCACGTGGTCGACGAGCTGAGAAATGCCGGCGCGGTTTTTGTTGAAGAATTAAGCGAGGTCCCGGCCGGCGGTCGCGCGATTTTCAGCGCGCATGGGGTCGCGCCCACTGTCCGCCGCGAGGCCAAACAGCGCGGGTTGGAAGTGATCGATGCCACCTGTCCGCTCGTGACGAAAGTGCATCTCGAAGCCGTAAAGTTCGCGCGCGAAGGATACAGCATCGTCCTGATCGGCCACAAGGACCATGACGAAGTCATCGGCACTCTCGGCGAAGTGCCGCATTGCAGTTACCTGGTCGAAACGGTCGAGGATGTCGATCATCTGAACATTCCCGATCCCGCCCGCGTGCGCTACTTGACCCAGACCACGCTGAGCTTGAGTGAGACTCGCGATATTGTCAGCCGTCTGAAGCAGCGGTTTCCGCAAATCCAGGGACCACCCGCGCAGGATATCTGCTACGCCACCGAGAACCGGCAGATGGCGGTCAAAGCCATCTCGGATGCCGTCGACCTGCTCCTGGTAGTGGGATCGCAGAACAGCTCCAATTCCAAGCGCCTGGTGGAAGTGGGCGACAATGTTGGCGTCCGTTCTTACCTGGTCAACGACTGTAGCGAGGTCGACCCCTCCTGGCTTGTGGGCATCAGGAATATCGGGGTCACCGCCGGAGCGTCTGCGCCCGAGCATTTGGTTCGCGAACTGGTCGACTTTTTGCGTGCGCATGGTTTTCGCCAGATGGAGGAAATCGAAATGGTCGATGAAGACGTGAGGTTTTCACTTCCTTCGGAACTTACCGTCTCGCTGCGATGAGCGCGCAGGCACAGCTCGGCAGCGGTCTGGAAGCACCGGCGCGCCGGGCGATGACCCGTGCCGCCGATTATGTTGCCGGGTTACAGGCTCGCGACGGGCATTGGTGCGCGGAGCTGACTGCCGACAGTACTCTCGAATCCGATTTCATTCTCTTTCAGCTCTGGCTTTATCCGCCCAAAGATGGCAAATGGGAGCCGCCGACGCTTCCGCTCATCGAGAAAGCCGTACGGTCGATTCTCGAACGCCAGCTTTCGGATGGCGGCTTCAACATTTATGTAAAAGGTCCATCCGAGGTCAGCGCATCGGTCAAAGCGTACACCGCGCTGCGCTTGGCCGGCCTCCCCATCGATGACCCGCGGATCGCGCGCCTGCGGGAACGCATTCTCGCGCTCGGCGGCATCCAGGCTGCTAACAGCTACGTCAAAATCAATCTCAGCCTTTTCGGCCTTTATCCGCGGGAATATTGTCCGAGTATTCCACCCGAACTGGCCCTGCTGCCGTTCAATTTTCTCTATCAGATGTCGTCGTGGACGCGCGCGATCGTGGTGTCCCTCTCGCTGGTCCACGCCGCCGACCCTCGCCGCCCCGTGCCCGCCGGCTTCCATCTGGACGAATTGTGGCTGCCCGGAGTCAGCGCCGAATTTCGCAAGGACGATGCGCGGTTCACCTGGCGTAATTTCTTCCTCGCGGTGGACCGGATGGTGAAGTGGTGGGAACGCCACGGGTCAAAGTCCGTACGCCGCCGGGCGATCGACAAATGCCGCGACTGGATGTTGGAACGCCTGCGCGATTCCGACGGCCTGGGCGCGATCTATCCGCCGATGATGTACTCCGTCATGGCGTTGGATGTGCTCGGATACGCGGAAGACCATCCGGTCCGCGCCGAAGCGCTTCGCCAGTTCAATACCTTGATGGTCGATGACGGCGAGCGCTTCTTCTTTCAGCCCTGCTTTTCTCCGGTGTGGGACACGGCCATTGCCGCCTACGCGCTCGGCCAGGCGGGAGCCGCTGCGTTGTCTTGTGGACGCGCCGCCGATTGGCTGCTCGAGCGCGAAATCCGCCGGAAGGGCGACTGGTCCGTCAAGCGTCCCAACACGGAACCGTCCGGATGGGCGTTCGAATACGCCAACGCGTTCTATCCCGATATTGACGACACCGCCATGGTCATGCTCGCGCTGAGCCAGGCGGCCGGGAGCGATGCCGCCGCGCAGCGCGCCACGCACCGGCGCGCCCTCGACTGGCTTCTTGGCGTGCAATCGAGTGACGGCGGCTGGGCAGCCTTTGACGTCGACAACAACTGGCAGTTTCTGAGCGACGTTCCTTTTGCGGACCACAATGCCATGCTCGACCCCGCCTGCGCCGACATCACCGGCCGGACGCTCGAAGCCCTCGCCGCGCATGGCATTCCCAGCAGCCACCGCGCGGTGCGCCGCGGTGTCGACTGGCTCGTCCGCCACCAGGAGCCCGATGGGAGCTGGTACGGACGGTGGGGCGTTGCTTACATCTATGGCACCTGCTTCGCCCTGCGCGGGCTCGCCGCTTCCGGCGAGAGCGATCGCGAAGCGCATGTCTTGCGAGCCGGCGAGTGGTTGCGGGCCATCCAGAATGCCGACGGCGGCTGGGGCGAAAGCTGCGCCAGCTATGACAAAGGAGGTTACGTCGCGGCCCCCAGCACGCCCTCCCAAACGGCGTGGGCGCTTCTCGGGTTGATCGCCG
The DNA here is from genome assembly GCA_036406715.1 of Bryobacteraceae bacterium. Classification (GTDB taxonomy): domain Bacteria; phylum Acidobacteriota; class Terriglobia; order Bryobacterales; family Bryobacteraceae; genus PSRJ01. The sequence continues at coordinate 56,634 of DASXAK010000071.1, forward strand.
GCGGCGACAACTCGAGTCTCAGCGTTCGGCATGGCATCGAATACTTACTCGAAACCCAGCATATGGATGGAAGCTGGGAGGAGGAACTCGCCACTGGTACAGGGTTCCCCAAGGTCTTCTACTTGAACTATCATCTGTACAAAGACTATTTCCCGCTGCTGGCGCTAGCTGCTTATGTGAAGCAGCAGACGCACACGAATGGATAGACGACCATGAAATTTCCGCTCGCGATGACCGCCGGCCTGGCCGGATACATTTTCAAGAATAAAATGCGGCCGCGGCCCGAATGGCAGAAGAATACCGCCGCCGAAGCCAATTCAGCGAACCCGTTCCGCATCCTGCCGTCCAAGGCGGCGGAGAAGCGGCAGCCGCACCCGATGATCAACAAGCGCTTCCCCATCGTGCTCATGCTCGAGCCGCTTCATGCCTGCAACCTCACTTGCACCGGGTGCGGTCGCATTCGCGAGTACGAGAGCAGCATTACCGAGCGCGTGCCGCTGGAGGAATGTCTCTGGGCAGTCGACGAGTGCGGCGCGCCGGTGGTCTCGATCTGCGGCGGCGAGCCGATGATGTACCCGCAGATCGGCGAGCTGGTGCAGGGCATTCTCGATCGCAACCGGCACATTTACCTCTGCACGAACGGCATGTTTATGCGGAAACGGCTGAAGGAATTTCAGCCCGACCGGCGTTTCTACTTCAACGTGCACCTTGATGGCATGGAGAAAAATCACGACATCGCCGTCGAGAAGCAGGGCGTCTTCCGCGAAGCCATTGAAGGAATCAAGGCGGCGAAGGCCGCCGGTTTTCAGGTCTGCACCAACACCACGGTCTATAAAGAAACGGACATGCGCGAGATCGAGGAGCTGTTCGAATTTCTGAAGCAGTTCAACGTCGATGGGCACCAGATCGCGCCCGCCTACGGCTACTCTGCGGTAAACGACCGCGAAATTTTTCTCACCCGCGACGATATCCATGAAAAATTCAAGGATATCGACCGCATCGCCAAGAAATACGCAGTGCGGCAGACGCCGCTTTATCTCGATTTCCTAAAGGGCGAGAAGGATCTCCCTTGCACCGCCTGGGGCAATCCGACCTACAACGTCAAGGGCTGGAAGGGCCCTTGCTATCTCATTACCGACGGGCACTACAAGACCTTCGAAGAACTGATGACCGCTACTCCGTGGGAAAGCTACGGGCACGGAAGCGATCCGCGCTGCGAGCATTGCATGGTGCACTGCGGTTACGAGCCTTCCGCCGCGCTCAACATCAACGCCGGTGTGGCGGATAACCTCAAGATGCTAGCGTGGATGCTGCGTTAACGCTTGGTGGCGCCGGTCTCCGACCTGCGCTTTTATGAAACCAGTGCTGGTCACCGGAGCCGCGGGCTTTCTCGGATGGCACGTCGCCCGGCTTCTGATCGAACGCGGCTATCCGGTTCGCGCGCTGGTACGCCCGGGCAGCCGGATTTCCGAATTGGATGCGGAGCCGGTCACGGGTGATCTGCGCGATCCGGCGTCTCTCGAGCGCGCGGTCTCCGGCTGCGGTCTGGTCTTCCACGTCGCCGCCGATTACCGGCTCTGGGCGAAAGATCCGAGCGAACTTTATCGCTCCAATGTGGACGGCACGCGTCACCTGCTCGAATCAGCGCGAAAAGCGGGAGTCGAGCGCATCGTCTACACCAGTACGGTCGGTTGCATCGGACTACCGTCCGAAGGTTTGGGCGACGAAACCACGCCGGTATTGCTTGCCGAGATGGCCGGCGACTACAAACGCTCAAAGTTTCTCGCCGAGCAGATCGCTCTCGAGTTCGCTCGCGGTGGCCTGCCGGTGGTGATTGTGAACCCCACCGCGCCCGTCGGGGACCACGACGTGAAGCCGACGCCCACCGGCCAGACCGTCCTCGATTTCCTCAACGGAAAGATCCCCGCGTTCATCGACACCGGCCTGAACATTGTCGATGCGCGCGATATCGCGGAAGGCCATCTGCTCGCCTGCGAGCGAGGCCGGGTAGGCGAGCGGTATATTCTCGGTTCGGAGAATCTCACGCTTGCCGGGATTCTTCAGCGCCTCGCCAGGATCACCGGGCGCAAAGCGCCGAGCGTCCGCCTGCCGTACGCCGTCGCGTATTGCGCGGGCGTCTGCAGTACCGCCTGGGCGGAAGTGACCGGCGTTCCGCCGCGCGTGCCCATCGAAGCGGTGCGGATGGCTCGCAAAAAGATGTGGGTCAGCCACGAGAAAGCACGCCGTGAGCTGGGCTTTGAGCCTGCGCCCGCGGAAACCGCATTGCGCCGTGCCGTGGAGTGGTTCAGCGGCGCCTGGCGCATGCCGGCGCGCGTGCCGGCGGCTTAATGCGGCTTTTATTCGTAGCTTCGGCGCCGATGGAATTCCGCGGCATCGTGCTGCACATGAAAACTCTCAGAACGATCCCGCTGGCTGCGGATTGGGCGCGCAGCGGAATCCTGGCGGGCGCTGAGACTCTGCTGGTTGCCAACGGAGTTGGGCGCCGCCGCGCCGCGGCTGCCGTCGATGCCGCCTGGACTGCTTGGCACGCCGACCGCGTCATCAGCGTTGGATTCTGTGGCGCGCTGGATCCGGCACTCCGCATTGCGGACGTGGTGGTCGGCACCTGCGTAGCCGATCGGCTGCGGCGCTACGCGGTACAGCCAGTCACCGGGAACACTGCGGCTTCCGGCCTGATCCGCTCGGTCGATCGGGTGGTCCGCCGGGCGGCCGAGAAATCCAAGCTTCGCGCCGAAGGCGGGATTGCTGTCGAAATGGAGGCTGCCGGGGTGGCAGAACGTGCCGAAACCCTCGGTGCAGCATTCTCTTGCGTGCGGGTGGTCACCGATCTCGCCGGCGAAGATTTGGCGAATGATTTCGAGCGGGCGCTGCGTTCTGACGGCCACTTCGATACAATGCGTATTTTACGGGAAAGTTTGCGCCATCCGGCCGCCCGAATCCCGGAACTGATTCGGCTGCAGCAACGCTGCGCACGGGCGAGCCGTACCTTGGGGGATTTTATTGCCGACTGCCGCTTCTGAGGGGATCGCCATACCTGCGACCATGCACGCCGCCGTCTACCGCGGCCAGAGCACTGTGTCGGTAGAGGAAATTCCAACTCCGGTTATCGGTCCCGGCGAACTTCTGGTGCGTGTCGAGGCTTGCGGCATCTGCCATACGGATCTCAAGAAGATCGAGCACAACCTGCTCGATCCGCCGCGCATCTATGGACATGAGACAGCCGGTGTGGTTGCGGCAGTGGGCGCCGGCGTAAGTCGATTTCGCACGGGCGACCGCGTCGTCGCCTTTCATCACATTCCTTGCAGCGCTTGCTTCTATTGCAAACGAAAGTTGTATGCACAGTGCCCCGTTTGGAAGAGAGTCGGGATCACCGCTGGTTTTGAGCCGGCGGGCGGCGGCTTTGCGCAGTATGTCCGCATCATGGACTGGATCGTCGAACGCGGTGTGGAACGAATTCCCGATCACGTCTCGTTTGAGCGTGCCACCTTGGTCGAGCCGCTGAACACGTGTTTGAAGGCGGTTGTGCAATGCGATCCCCAGCCCGGTGAACTGGTGCTGGTGATGGGACAGGGACCGATTGGTCTGATGTTCACGATGCTCGCGCGGCGGGCAGGAGCCCGCGTGGCCGCCACCGATGCAATCGAGGAGCGCCTCGCCATAGCCCGCCGCTGTGGCGCCGAATACGCCTGGGATCCGCGAAGCGAGGATGTGGCGTCTCTCGTGAAGAAGCTTACTGCCGGCCGCGGCGCCGATCTCGTCATCGTCGCCGCCTCCGTGCCCGGAATTGTGCAGCAGGCGATTGCCTGCTCGCGTCCCGGCGCTCGCATCCTGTTATTCGCCCAAACCTCAGCTACCGAGCGCATCGAAGCGTCGGGTGCGGACATCTGTGTAGGTGAGAGGATTTTGTTTGGCTGCTATAGTGCGTCAGTCGATTTGCAGAAAGAATCTGCAGAATTGGTGTTTGATGGGGATCTCCCTCTGGATGAGTTGATTTCCGATCGGCTGCCTTTGGTTAAAATCCGTTCAGGTTTTGATTTAGCATTGCATCCTGGGCCTAAATCGTTGAAAATAATCGTTCAGCCACAGAGGTGGTGCGAGTGAACAACCAGATGATGGCTGCTGTGCTCTACGGCAAGGAACACTTGCAGGTGGAGTCGGTGGCCGTTCCTAGAATTGGCAACGGCGACATCCTGGTCCGAGTCAAAGTGGCGTTGACCTGCGGTACCGACGTGAAGGTTTTCCGTCGGGGATATCATGCTCGGATGATCGTTCCTCCCGCCGTTTTCGGTCATGAACTGGCTGGAGACGTGGTCGCGGTGGGCGACGATGTCACCGATTTTCGGGTTGGGCAACGAGTGGTGTCCGCCAACTCTGCGCCGTGCGATCGCTGCTTCTTCTGCCGGCGCGGCCTCGAAAATCTGTGCGAAGACCTGTTGTTCAATAACGGAGCCTATGCGGAGTACATCCGCATTCCGGAGCGCATCGTCAGGCGCAATACCTATCTCATCTCCGATCGCGTCAGCTACCACGATGCGGCTCTCGTGGAACCGCTCGCCTGTGTGCTTCGAGGATTTGAAGAAACCAATCCGCGGCCGGACGATACCATCGCCATCATCGGCCTCGGCCCTATCGGCCTGATGTTCGTCAAGCTGGCGAAGCTCTACGGCTGCCGCGTGATTGCCGTTGGGCGCCGCAAGACGCAGCTCGACCGCGCAGCTGTGATCGGCGCCGATGAGTTGATCGAAGCCGGCGGCGATACCAATCCCGTACCCGCCATTCGCCACATGACCCACGGGCGCGGCGTTGACATCGCGATTGAAGCGGTGGGCAAGCCCGAGACCTGGCACTGGGCCGCCGACATGGTGCGGCGCGGAGGCACTGTTAATTTCTTTGGCGGTTGCCCGAATGACAGTAAGGTCAGCCTCGACACCGCTCTGCTCCACTATTCCGAGATCACCTGCAAAGCCACGTTCCATCACACTCCCGCTTATATCCGCAAAGCGCTCGATCTGATTTGCGCCGGCCACGTGACTGCGTCGTTTTTCGTGAACCGCGAAGAGCCGCTCGCCAATTTGCTGGAAGTGATGCGCCACCTGATGAGCCATAACGGGCACCTCAAGACGGCGATTCTTCCTTAGGGAAACCGGGCGTGGCCGCACCGCTGTATCTGGCTCCCGCCGAATTTGTCCGTACCCCCGCCGCACTGGAGCAGCGCTATTCCCCGGACGAGGCGCGCGCCTACACGCGCTGGCTGGCGACGCGCCACTATGAGAACTTCCACGTCGTCAGCTTCCTGCTTCCCAAGCGCCTGCATCAGGATTTCTTCAACGTCTATGCGTATTGCCGCTGGGCCGACGATCTCGGCGACGAGATGGGCGATTGCGCCGAAAGCCTTCGGCTCCTCGCCTGGTGGAGCCGCGAGCTGGATGCGATGTACGATGGCGAGACCACGCATCCCGTCTTTGTCGCCCTGCGCCCGACAGTGGAAAAGTATGGCATCCCGCGGCAGCCGTTCGCCGATCTGATCCAGGCCTTCATCCAGGACCAGACCGTTACGCGTTACGCCAATTTCGAAGAGCTCTTCGGATACTGCCGGAATTCCGCCAATCCCGTCGGCAGGCTCGTGCTCTACCTGTGCGGTTATTCGGACGCGCAACGCCAGAGCCTCTCCGATGCCACCTGTACGGCATTGCAGCTTGCCAATTTCTGGCAGGATGTCACGGTTGACCTGCGGAAGGACCGCGTGTACATCCCGCTCGACGCCATGGCGCGCCACGGTTACACCGTCGACGATCTGTTCGCGCGCCGCTTCACCCCGGCCTTCCGGGAGGTCATGCGCGACATCGTCCGCGTCGCCCGCGACTTGTTCCATAAAGGCCTCCCGCTGGTGCGCTGCGTCGACCGGCGTCTGGCCTTGGACCTTGACTTGTTCAGCCGCGGCGGCCTGCGCGTGCTCGACAAGATCGAACAGCAAGGCTATGATGTGCTCCGCGCCCGGCCGGCGATCTCCAAGCTCGAGCGAGTCGGCTTGCTGGTGCAATCGCTGGCGCGGCTGGCCTTTTCGCGGGCGGCGTGATGGACGCGGTCGAACAGTCGTATGCCCATTGCCGTCGCGTCGCCCGCCGGCGCGCCAGAAACTTTTATTACTCGTTTGTTCTGCTTTCGGCCGAACAGCGCAAGGCGATGTGCGCCATTTACGCCTTCATGCGCTATTGCGACGATTTGAGCGACGAGCCCGGCGCGACGCGGGCGGCGATCGACCGCTGGCGTGCCGAGCTCGATGACGCGCTCGAAGGCCGCTTCAGCGGCCATCCTCTCTGGCCGGCGTTCCATCACACGGTGCGCCGGTTCAACATTCCGCGCGAATACTTTTACGAGATGATCGAAGGCGTCGCGTCCGATCTCGTGCCGCGCACGATTGCAACCTTCGATGAGCTGTACCACTACTGCTACCAGGTGGCCTCGGTCGTAGGGTTGACCATCGTCCACATTTTTGGCTTCGACACTCCCAAGGTGCTGCCGCTGGCGGAAAAATGCGGCGTCGCCTTCCAATTGACGAATATTCTTCGCGACATTCGCGAAGACGCGGAGCGCGGGCGCATTTATCTTCCCGCCGAGGACCTCTCGCAGTTCGGAGTCGCCGCTGACGACCTGCAGGCCGGCCGGCGCACGGAGCCCCTCCTGCGCCTGATGCGCTTCGAGGCTGCCCGCGCTCGCGGCTACTATACCGAAGCGATGCCGCTACTCGATCTGATCCACCGCCGCAGCCGCCCGTCTTTGTGGGCTTTGATCACCATCTATTCACGGCTCCTCGACCGCATCGAACGCGCCAACTACGATGTCTTCTCCCGCCGCGTGCGCCTCTCCGCGATGGAAAAGAGCTGGATCGTGCTGCGCGCGCTGATCTCGTAGGAAACGGAACGTCAGGAACGCTTCGGCCGGTCGTACAGCGCGCTCTCGCCTTTACCCTCGAAGAATTTCACGATCAAATCCCGGCGCGCCAGTAGAGCTTTGATTTCTTCCCGGTTCAGGTAAGGCATCAGTTCCTTTTCGAGAGTCGTTTGATCCAGCGCCTTCATATGGGCCAGCAAATCGCTGTCGCACATCACCAGATTTTTTGGAGCGCGCAATTCATGCCGCATCCGGAATGACCGCGTGTGGTCGATCATCCAGATGCGCCACTCCCGGTCGATTCGGATGTTGCCCAAGTTCCGGTCGATGTTGAAGATTAACTGGTCGAAGACGCGGACGACGTACATTTCCTGGTTCCACGCGTTCAGGTCCGGCGCTTTCAGGTTCCTCTTGACCCGCTGCTGTTCGTCCATCATGTCGTTGTCGACATACCAACTGAACGAGGCCGCCTCTCCCTTGTACTTTCTTTCCACGTAGGGAGGCATCATGTCGTCGATCCGGAGCACGCGGGCCAATTTCCAGGCGGCGATATTGAACTTGTAGCTGTCCTTGAAATTCAACTCCTTGGTGCCATCCTGCCCTTCGAACACGTCTTTGTGCTCGTCGATCCGCTGTACGTTGACATCGTGCGTAACGGCGCCATCGGTCATGGTCACTCGCCGGGTGTCGGTGACGCCTCGACCGGCCGGCTTGTCGGACACGATCCGCGCTGTGCGCATGAACTCCTCTTTCTGCTCGGCCGTAAGGTGCGGGGCGTTTCCGTCATCACGAGCAGAAAGGGATAGCGGGGGCAGGAGGGCAATCAAGGCCGCCGTGGCCAACGAACCTCGCAAGCAAGGAAGGGAGGTCCTCATTTATGATTTACCCCGGCTCGTTGGCTCACGGCTCTCAGCAGAATGCCGGAGTCAGGGCCTCTTGGAGGGCCGCACCGTGCAGTTGGTCGCCGCCAATTTCGTCCCGTCCCAGGTGCCGATGCAGGTGAGATAATTTCCGACGCTCACGTTGTCGACGGAGGCCGGAGCGGCCTTCTTCGCGTTCGTCGTAGAGCCCTCCGTGAAGTGCGTCGCATTGGTGAACTCGACGACGCGGTGGGCCGTTTCTCCCTGCCGGATGGAGATCTCCGACTTATCCTTGTTGACGTCGACAACGCTCCCGCTCAGGCGCCCCGACTTATCGGGCGCCGCGAAGGCCAGCGCCGAAGAAAGCACGATCCCACTCAGCGACAGAATGGATTGACGAGTCATAGTCTTTTCCTTTCGGTGTTGGCGTTCTTGATTGCTGCCAACGTTGGAATTCAGTTTTCGAATTCGTATCGCGGTGGAAGCAGTTCGCATGCCACGCCCGTTCCACACATCTCCGTGTTGATAACGCACGGCGAACTCTCCACGCTCTGCCAACAGATGAACCGATCGGTTCGCGACGCGAACGAGTTTGTTCAAGCGGAGCAGCCGCTATTCCTGCCGCAAAGCCCTCACCGGATCCGTGCGGCTGGCTCGCCGTGCCGGCAGGAAACTCGCCGCCGACGCGGCAGCCGTCAGAACTGCAACGACCACAGCGACGGTCAGAGGTCCCAGTGGACCTACTCCTGTCACGGCGCCCCTCAGCAGACCCGCTGCAGCCAACCCGCCCGCGACGCCGGTTACGACACCCGCGAGGACCATTCCCAACGTCTGCCTCAGCAGCATCATGACGACATCCCGGGCTGTTGCGCCAAGCGCCATGCGTACCCCGATTTCTGGCACGCGCTGATTGGCCAGGTAGGCCAGCACTCCGTAAATTCCGAGACACGCCAGCAGCAAGGCCAGACCGGCGAAGATGCCGAACAGAAGTAAGAGGAAGCGCTGGCGGGCGATTGAAGCGTCCGCCAAACCTTCCAAGGTGCGAATCTCGTAGAGAACCTGGTCACTACCGGCAGTTCGCAGAACGCGCCGCACCGGCTCAACCACGTTCAGAGGATTGACGCTGGTTCGAACGGCGAGCGACATCAGCTCGGACCAGCGCCGGACATACCTGTCGGAGAGTTGCGCGAACGAATAGTAGAGTTGGGCGCGAACCGGCGCCTCGTCGTCGCCTGCAAAACCCCAATGACGAACATGGCCGACTATGCCCACAACCGTCGCCGGTTCGGAGCCGTGATTCAGGGAGAGATCGAGCCACAGGCGCTTTCCGAGGGGATCTTCCCTGCCAAATGCCTGTTGCGCCAGAACGTCGTCGATCACCACGGAGGCCGATGTCTCCGCGCGCTCTTGATCGGTGAGAAACCGCCCGCGGCGAAGCACCAGGCCCATCACCTTCCAATAGTCCGGCGTGACGCTGGTCGCGATCGTGAGGGGCTGCTGGTCGGGGGGCACGTCATTTTGAGTGGTTCGATAGTGAATTTGCAGGTTGCCCTGGCGCATCGGGACCGTGTCCACCAACGCCGCGGCTTGGACCCCCGGCACACGGCGCGTCCGTTCCAATACCTCCTGCCACGCCGCCCGCGTCTGACCGGGATTGGAGAGCGTCACGGAGGACAATGCGGCGCGGGCAATCAGGACGTTGCGGAGATTCATGCCGGGATCGAGCGACGAGAGCCGTAGCAGGGCGCTTCCCAGCATTCCGGCCAGGACCAACAGAACCATGGCTAGTGCGATCTCCGTGATCACAAAGCTGGCTTGCAGGCGGCGCGTGCCCCTCGCGATGGTCCGTGCACCTGCCCGGAGAATCCGGTCCAGCTCGTGTTTGGGTGCGCGGAGGGCGGGTGCAAGCCCAAACAGAATCCCGCTCAGGAGGGATACGAAGAGTGCAAACAACAGCACATGCCAATTCAACCGGACCTCGTCGAGGCGCGGCAGAGTCCCCGGCCAGAATTTCACAAACGGCCGCATTCCGAGGGCTGCCAGCAGGATGCCCAGCCCGCCTCCAGCAAATGAAAGAACGGCGCTCTCTGTGAGACACTGGCGGGCCAGCCGCCCCCGGCTCGCGCCAAGCGCCACGCGCATCGCCAATTCGCGCTCGCGCGAAACCGCGCGCGCCAGCAGCAGGCTGGCGATATTGGCGCAGCCTATGAGCAATACCAGGCTGACTGCGCCCAGCAGAAGCCACAGCGTGGAGCGGGTGGTGCCGACATCGGGGCGGAGAGATTCGGCCACGAAAATACGGCCCCGATTCGATTCAGGGTGGATCCTCGAAAGCTGGCGGCCAATTACCGCCAGTTCGGATTGGGCGCGGGCCAGGCTGACGTCTTGCCGGAGACGGCCCCAGACGCGCATGCCGTGTGCATCCCGATTGAGCATCGCCGGCGAAGCGTTCTGGCCGATTGGGGTAAGCAGCGGCACGTCGGCTCCATCCAACCGAAAGCCCGCCGGAAGGATGCCGACCACAATATAAGGATTACCGGCAAAGACGAGCTGGCCGCCGATGGCAGATGGGTTTCCGGCAAAGCGCTGCCGCCACAAGTCATGGCTGATAATCGCGACCGGCGTTCCGCCGGGGCGGTCCTCTTCGGGAAGGAATGCGCGCCCGTGCGACAGTGAGACGCCAAGAATGGAAAGCAGAGCGGAAGAGATCTCAAAGCCGTCCACATAATCCGCTGCTCCGGGCGAACTGATGATGCCGCCCGCGTAATACATCGCGGCCATCTCGACAGAGCGGCTCTGCCGTTGGCAATCGAGGAAGTTCGGAAACGAGAACCCCCACAGGTTGCCGTAGGGAGTAGCCCAATCGGTACGCTCTTGTAGCCTTACCAGGCGCGCCGGCTCCCGATACGGCAAAGGCGTCAGCAGAACGCCATCGATGAGAGTGAACATTACCGTCGTGGCGCCGCAGCCCAGCGCCAGCGTGAACAGAGCCACACCCGCGAACCCCGGCTTCTGTCGCAGCGTGCGCAGCGCATAGCGGACGTCTTGGATCAGCTCCTCGACCCAGCGCGTGCCGCGCGCATCGCGGCAGCCTTCTTTCACCTGCTCGGGACCGCCGAGCGTGAGCCGGGCTTGCCGGCGCGCTTCCTCCGGTGCATATCCACGGCCGATCAGATCGTTCGTGTGTTCTTCGAGATGAAAGCGCAGCTCCTTGTCGAGCTGTTCTTCCATGTGCCGCCGCCGCAACAGCCGATGCCACCAATTCATTCCGCGGCTCCTTCGGATAGCTTTAGAATCAGGCCAACCGCTTCCGTCAGCCGCCGCCAGCTCGCCGTCTCGGCTTCTAATTGCGCCCGCCCCTTCCGTGTCAGTCGATAGAACTTGGCTTCGCGCCCGGTCTCGGTCTCTTTCCAATCGGCCGCCAGGAGGCCGCGGTTTTCCAGCCGGTGCAGTGCCGGGTAAAGCGACCCCTGTGGCACCTGAACCACGTCGCGCGATACCTGCTGCAGGCGCTGCGCGATCGCGTACCCGTGCACGGGGCCGAGCGCGGCTATCTTCAGGATCAGCAGGTCCAGCGTGCCCTGCGGCAAATCGGATTTCGGTTCCATACGGAACACCTCGGTCTTCTACCTATATCACATGTAGAAGCCAGAGGTGTCGTCGGCGTCCGGTTAGTCGCTCGCGGCGCGGCTCGCCAAATCGGCCCGCGGCGGGACGCCGCGCCACAGCAGAACGATACCGACGGCGAGCAAGGCAGGGGATGCGGCGCGAAGCAACGCAAGGTCCGAGTCAACGGCGGCCGGGGTAGTGGAATCCTTCATGAACTTGAACGCATACTGGCCCCAGCTATTTAAAGCACCGTGAGCGAGCGAAACCAGCCAGATGCTCCCGGTACGCACCCACAGCCAGCCGATAATCAATCCCGTGATCATGATTCCAAAAGGAAACGTGAGCGCGAGTCTCAGGGAAGAGACGAAATCGATGTGCTGGATTCCGGAGAGTTGGAAGGGGACGTGCCAGAAGCCCCAGACAATCGCCGTGGCGACTACCGCGCGGCGCGGGCCGGCGCGTAAGCAGAGTCGCGGGAGCAACCAGCCACGCCAGCCGATTTCTTCGAAAAACGCCATTACGGAATTCGCCGCCAACCCGACAATCGCGTTCAGCACGATGCGACCTACCAGCCCCTGAAAGGTCAGCGCGCCCCAGCCGCGCGCATCCGGCGTATGATACAGCCCGTCAGCCGACGGTGTCAGCCAGTCCTGCCATTGCACTCCGGCCGGCGACGCCGACGCCAGGGGCAGCATCACCGCATGTTGCACACCGGGAATCAAGAACAGCGCGACGGGAAGATAGCGGAGCGGAAACCTATTCCACTGCACAAGCGGAGGTTCGTTCATCGTCGAACTGACGAACGCGACGGCGGCGGCGGGAACGAGCATGGAGAGATACGCCAGCCCGAATAAGGGGCTCTGGTGTCCTCCCGTGAGTCCGACTATCAGACTCAGCGCGATGGATAACGTGTAAGCGGTGGCTACGAAGACCAGAATCGGCCTCATCGTCGGGTTAGTTTCAGGCGGCATGCGTGCAGGAATGCCTGTCCGTAGTATGACATCCGTCCCGCGCCACGCCGTAGCAGAGTTGCCGCGTCCTACCGCGGATGGCGTTAGGATGAGAAGTGAACGCGATGCCCGTCGTGATCGGCTCCAAACGCGAGAGTGATTTTACCGATCCGATCGGCATGCTTTCCGACTGCCACCGGCGCATCGAACGGTTTCTTCGCGTTCTGTTGACGATCGCGACGGAGCAGCAAGGCGGTCCGCTTAGCGGCGAGCAAAAGGCCGCGTTTGACGCCGCCCTGAACTACTTCCGCAACGCGGCTCCCCAGCACACAGCCGACGAGGAAGAAAGCCTGTTTCCTCGGCTGCGCCGCATCGAATCGGCTGAGATGCAGTCGACGCTGGAGCAGATCGACGCTCTGGAGCACGATCACGAACGCGCCGACGCAAGCCATCAAGAGGTGGAGCGTCTGGGGCGCGAATGGCTAAAGCGTGGGCAGTTGCCGGGCGAAGACGCCAAACGGCTGGCGAGTCTCCTCGCCGAACTGTCGGAGCTGTACGAACACCACATCGCGCTCGAAGATAGGGAGATTTTTCCCTGTGCGAATCGTCTGCTATCTCCGGAAGACCGCACGGCCGTGGGCGCCGAGATGGCGGGGCGTCGCGGGATTACGGCTTCGCGAACCGCAGTGCGGCGGAGTTGATGCAATAGCGCAAGCCAGTCGGGCGCGGACCATCCGGGAAAACGTGACCGAGGTGCGCATTGCACTTCTTGCAAAGGACTTCAGTGCGCTCCATGAACAGCGAATCGTCAGTCTGCGTGCTTACGTTTTCTTCCGCGGCGGGCGCCCAGAAGCTCGGCCAGCCGGTGCCGGAATCGAACTTCTCGTCAGAGCGGAATAGCGCCGTACCGCAGCACGCGCAGCGATAGAGGCCGGCATCGTGGTTGTTCCAATAGCGGCCGGTGAAGGCGCGCTCGGTGCCGGCTTCGCGCGTGACGGCGAATTCGTCGGGTGCGAGCTCCTGCTTCCACTCTGTCTCCGATTTCACAATCTGACGCACGTGCTGAGTCCCCTGGCGCTCTCCGCGATCATTGAAGCCGACGATATCGACCTCGGCGCCCGTTCCGCTGGCGGTGGCATCCGGCATTTTTCGTTTCCTCCGATAGAAGGATGCGGCGAGCCCGACGGCCGCGGCCGGCATGATCAGGAAAACACGCCGCGGAATCGACTGGGATGGCATCGGCTGCAGCATCCAATTCCCTCTGAAGCCATTCTATCCCCTACGTCGCATGCAGGAGCGGCCCCGGAGCCGCGTGTCATAATGGTCAAAAACCTTGGCTACCATTCTGCAACTCAACGAGGCGATTCGGGAATTCGTGCGCGATGGAGATACGCTGGCGCTCGAAGGGTTCACGCACCTGATTCCGTTTGCGGCGGGGCACGAGATCATCCGCCAGCAGCGGCGCAATCTGACACTGATCCGGATGACGCCGGACCTGATCTATGACCAGTTGATTGGCGCCGGATGCGCGGCGAAGCTGGTGTTTTCCTGGGGCGGCAATCCCGGGGTTGGCTCGCTGCACCGGCTGCGCGATGCCGTCGAAAACAACTGGCCGGCGCCGCTCGAAATCGAAGAGCATGCGCATGCGGGCATGGCGGCGGCGTACGCGGCGGGCGCATCCGGGCTGCCGTTCGGCGTGCTCCGCGGATACCTTGGCACCGACTTGCCGAAGTACAACTCGAAGATCAAGTTCATCGAGTGCCCTTTTACCGGAGAGAAGCTGGCCGCGGTTCCCGCGCATCGGCCGGACGTAACCGTCATCCACGCGCAGAAGGCCGACCGCGAAGGCAACGTTTTGATCTGGGGCGTGGTGGGCGTGCAGAAAGAAGCGGTGCTGGCGGCGAATCGCTCGATCATCACAGTCGAAGAGATTGTCGACGAGCTCGCCGCGCCTCCGAACTCGGTGGTGCTGCCGTCGTGGGTGATCGGCGCCGTCTGCCAGGTGAAGGGCGGAGCGTTTCCGTCCTACGCGCAGGGATATTATCCCCGCAACAATGCGTTCTACAAGAAGTGGGACGGGATTTCGCGCGAGCGCGAGAGCTTTCAAAAGTGGATCGAGCGGCACGTGATGGGGACCAAGGATTTCGAGGGCTTCCGGCAGAGTCTGGAAGGGGCGACGCAATATGCCTGAAGCCGCCTACACCACCGACGAAATGATGACCATCGCGGCGGCGCGGATGATCCGCAACGGCGCGACGCTGTTTGTGGGCATCGGGCTGCCGAGCGCGGCGGCCAACCTCGCACGGCTGACACACGCGCCGGAAACGGTGCTGATCTACGAATCGGGCACGATCGGGACCAAGCCCGCGGTTCTGCCGCTTTCGATCGGCGACGGCGAACTGGCCGAGACGGCCGAGGCGGTGGTCTCGGTGCCGGAGATGTTCGCCTATTGGCTGCAAGGCGGGCGCATCGATCTTGGATTTCTCGGGGCGGCGCAGATCGATCGCTTCGCCAATATCAACACGACAGTGATCGGCGATTACCGGAAGCCGTCGACGCGGCTGCCGGGCGCGGGCGGCGCGCCAGAGATCGCGGCCTCGTGCAAGGAAGTGCTGATCACGCTGCGCCACAACAAGCGCGCGTTTGTGAACAAACTGGATTTTCTGACTTCGAGCGGTCATATGGAAGGCGGCGACAGCCGCGCGCGCATGAAGCTGCCGGGCAAAGGACCGACCGCGGTGATCACAGACCTGGGGATTCTCACACCCGATCCAGAGAGTCGCGAACTCACGCTCACGAGCGTGCATTCCGGTGTGACTACTCAAAAGGTTGTCGAGAGCACCGGGTGGCCTTTGAAAGTTGCGGCCGAAGTGAGCACCACCGCGCTTCCAACCGACACTGAGCTGCGCACGCTGCGCGATTTGAACGAACGCACGGCGCGCGCCCACGCGGGACAGGCGTGATGCTTTCCTTCGTCTACCAGATGTTGCCGTCGCGCGTGATTTTTGGCGTGGGCTGTCTGGAGAAGCTGCCTCAAGAAATAGAACGCCTGGGCGCATCGAAAGCGCTGGTGCTGTCCACTCCCGAGCAGCGGCAGAGCGGCGTTGACTTGGTTAACCGTTTGGGGCCGCGTGCGGCGGGCCTGTTCGATCGCGCGGTGATGCACGTGCCGACCGAGACGGCCGAGGCCGCGCGCGAAGAGGCTCGCCGTCTCGGCGCGGATTGCTGCGTCGCTATCGGAGGCGGCTCGACCACCGGGCTGGCGAAGGCCATCGCACTGGTCTCGGAACTGCCGATTCTTGCTGTGCCGACGACCTACGCCGGCTCCGAGATGACGCCCATCTGGGGGCTCACCGAGAAGGGCAGAAAGACCACGGGGCGCGACGCGCGCGTGCTGCCGAAGACCGTGCTCTACGATCCGTGCCTGACTGTGACCATGCCGCCGATCCTCTCGGCGACCAGCGGCATGAACTCGATCGCGCACTGCGTCGAGGCCTTGTATGCGCAGGAGGCGAACCCGATCATTTCGATGATCGCCGAAGACGGCATTCGC
Organism: Bryobacteraceae bacterium; assembly: GCA_036406715.1. Classification (GTDB taxonomy): domain Bacteria; phylum Acidobacteriota; class Terriglobia; order Bryobacterales; family Bryobacteraceae; genus PSRJ01. The sequence continues at coordinate 72,518 of DASXAK010000071.1, forward strand.
GCGCTGGCCGAAAGTCTGCCGGTGGTGGTGAAGGACCCGGGTAATCTGGAAGCACGCGGGCGCGCGTTGTACGGGGCCTGGCTGGGCGGAATCGCGCTCGGCTCTGTGGGGATGGCGCTGCATCACAAGCTTTGCCACACGCTGGGAGGCACGTACAATTTGCCCCACGCCGAGACGCACACGGTGGTGCTGCCGCACGCCACAGCGTACAACGGGCCGGCGGCGCCGGGGGCGATGGTGCGCGCGGCGCGCGCGCTGGGCGCTGAATCGGCAGCGGACGGTTTGTACGATTTGGCAGCCGCGCTGGGCGCGCCGTTGTCGCTCGCCGCGATCGGCATGAAGGCCGCGGACCTGGACCAGGCTGCGGAGATTGCCGTACAGAATCCGTACTACAATCCGCGCCCGATCACGCGGGAAGGCATTCGCGTACTGCTGGGAAATGCGTTCGAGGGCAGAAGACCATGAAACGCCGGAGCATCGAAATCGAAGGATTCAAGCACGACCATCCCATTCCGAGCGCCAGCCAAATCGGCCCGTTTGTGGTGAGCGGCGGCATTTCCGGCAAAGACCCCAAGACCGGCAAAATCCCCGACGGAATCGAGGAGCAGTGCTCGTTGGTCTTCCTGCACATGCGCAAGATCATCGAAGCGGCGTCGGGGACAACGGAGGACATTCTCAAGCTCACGGTGTGGCTGAAGGATGGCGCTCATCGGAAAATCGTCAACCAGGAGTGGCTGCGTATGTTTCCGGATGCGGAATCGCGCCCGGCGCGTCACACTTTCATCGGTCAGGAACTGGCGGGAAACATGCTCATCCAGGTCGAATTCTGGGCGGTGCTGAGTGGCGGCAAGGGCTGACCGGTGGTCCTGCGGGAGATTGCCGCGGAAGACGCCAAAGCCGTCGCGCACCTGAGCGGCGAGCTTGGATATCCGGTCTCGGCGGCGCAGATGGCAGCGCGCATCCGCGCGCAGATGAAATTGCGCGACCACGTCACCTACATTGCGGCGCAGCCGGACGGAGCCGTGGTGGGCTGGATCGATGTCGGAATCACGCACCATTTGCAAGCCGATCCATATGCGGAGATCGGCGGCTTTGTGGTCTCGGGCGAGGTGCGCAGCCTCGGGATTGGCAAGAAGCTATTGGCGCGGGCCGAGGCATGGGCGTGGGAGCACGGCGTGCGGCGCATCGTGGTTCGTTCGCAGATCGCGCGCGAGCGGGCGCACCGATTCTATCTGCGTGAAGGCTATCAACGCACCAAGACGTCAGCAGTATTTTCGAAAGACATCGCCGGCGTCTAATGAGCGCTCTCGATGAGCGCGAGCGCGGCGAATGCGGTTGCGGCGTCCTGCAGGAACTTTTCTTCCATCGATCCCGCGGGGTAGTGTTTATTCATTGAAACCGCCGGCCAGGCGCCGGTCTCCTGGTCCTGATGCGAGGCGAGCCACTGCATGGCGCGCGGCGATGCGGCGCCGGCCTGCTGCAAAACGTACGCGGTGAACGCCGTCGCATAGGAGTTGCCGCCGTTGGAAACAGGCGCGTCCGGGTGGTTTGACCATGGACCGAGAGACTCGATGGTCCACGCGCCATCCGGCTGCTGCTTTCGCAAAATCTCTTCAATCAGGGACTGCCGAGCGTCGCGCGCGAGCAGCGCGGGAACTTTTGTGGAAGCCCAGAGCAACGCCAGGCGGCTGTGGAGAGGCTGATCGGGCAGGCGGGCGTCGAAATATTCTTGCGACGCGTGGAGCTGTCGGCCGGTCGCGGCGCTCGAATGGATTTCGTCTGGCGCTGAGCCGAGTGCCAGCGCTGCCAGCGAAGCACCGTAAAAGAAAGACGGCGGCGTTTCCCAGGGATCGAGATTGGCGTTGTACCACGGCCACGCGCCCGCCAGCCTGCCTTCGTGATTCTGCAGCGTCGCGAGTTGGTCGAAAGCACGGCCCGTGGCGGCGCCCGTCGGATCCTGCCGGGCCAGGAAGAGAGCCGCAAAGATGGTCTCCACACCCTGCAAGGCGCCGGCAGGCTTTTCGCCGGCCTTCGCTCGGAGGCGGTTGAGGAGCCCGGTTTCGTAAGCCGTCGGCTCTTTCTCTCCGAGAGCGCGGCGTAGTGCCGGGCGAGCGAGCAGATAAGGCATGCCGGTGTGGCAGGATACGCACGGGCCATCGGCGGATGCGGCCCGCGGCCAGCCGAACCATTCCTTCTGGCGCGCGTCGAGGTATTGCGCAGCAAGCTTTGGGCTCCAGTCGGCGGCGCCGGCGAGAGTGGAGGCCAGCAGCACGCCGAGGAGTAGGCGGGTCCACATGAGCTTGAGGATACTACCGGCGCGTCGCCGGCGCCACGGCGCGACCCAGTACCTTACGCAGCCATCCCAAATTTGATAAAACAATCAGGGTAAGCAATGTTTCGGTCCGGCTGTGGAAACCCTGTGGAGCCCTGTTCATGCGGGAGTGCATCTGCCGATGTTGCAGAGGGATAGGGATGCACAGACATTTTCACGATGCAGTGTTTGCTGTATGGTACTCACCGGTCTGATTGAGTCATCCTAGCGTCGGCCCAGATAGAACCAATGTCCGCCCCGGTAACAACTGAGAAAGGTCTTCCCACCAACGTGGACGCCGAGCGGTTCGTGCTCGGCTCGATTCTGCTGGACGACAGTTTCTACATCCAGGCCGCCGGGACGTTGGAGTCCGACGATTTCTCGCTCGAAAAGCATCGCCGCATCTTCAAAAGAATGGGCGATCTGAACGAGAGGTCAGAACGCATCGACCGCGTCACCGTCGCTAACGAGCTCATGAAGTTCGGCGAGCTCGAAGCATGCGACGGCTTGAGTTACCTGGTATCGCTCGACGATGGGCTGCCGCAGACTGCCAATATCGACAGCTACGTTCGGATCGTGAAGGATAAAGCGGTGCTGCGCCGCATCATCTTCGCATCGCAGCACATGATGAACCGGTGTCTCATGGGCGAGGAGGCGCCCGAGGAGATTCTGGCCGGCGCCGAAGAGACGCTGCTCAAGCTGGGCGAAGCCCGGGTGAAAGCCGGGTTGCTGAATCCGCAGCAGATCCTGCAGAGTTACGACGGCGGTATCAACGCGTTCCTCGATCCGAGCAAGCGGATCAAGGGTATCAGCTCCGGGTTCACCAAGTACGACGAGATGACGGGCGGGATGCACGGAGGCGATCTGATCATTCTCGCCGGCCGGCCGTCGATGGGGAAGACCGCGCTGGCGCTCAACATCGCGCAGCACGTGGCGTTGAAGCTCAAGCAGACGGTGGCGATCTTCTCGCTGGAAATGTCGAAGGAGTCGCTGTTGACCCGCATGCTGTGCGCGGCGGCGCGCGTCGACAGCGCCAAGTTCCGAGCCGGCTACCTCAGCCAGGACGAGCGCCGCAAGCTGAACCACGCGTTGCACGAACTGGTCGAGGCGCCGCTCTACATCGACGACACGCCGGGCGTGCACCTGATGGACATCCACGCCAAGCTGCGCCGCTTACAGGCGGAACATGAAAAGACCGGCGGCGTTAAGCTGGTGGTGGTGGATTACCTGCAGTTGATGACCGGGCGCGGGCGCTTCGAGAACCGCAACCAGGAAGTGAGCGCGCTCTCGCGCGGCATGAAGCTGCTGGCCAAGGAGCTGAGCGTGCCGATGCTGGTGCTGTCGCAATTGAGCCGCGCCGTGGAAACGCGGCAGGGCGACCATCGGCCGCAGCTTAGCGATCTGCGCGAATCCGGATCGATCGAGCAGGACGCCGACCTCGTCTCGTTCGTCTTTCGCGAGGAGGTCTACAACAAGCAGCGCGAGGACCTGCGCGGCCTGGCCGAGCTGATCATCGCCAAGCAGCGCAACGGCCCGGTGGGCACGGTCAATCTGGTGTTCCTCCACGCGCAAACCAAATTCGAAAACCGCGCCGAGGACACCGGCGAATTGCCCGACGAATGACGGATTGGCCGTATGATGAGGCGCTCGACGCGCTGAGCGCCGACGGAAAACATCACAAGCTCGTGATGGAAAACGAGCATGTGCGCGTGCTCGAGACCGTGATTCCGGCGGGCGCGCATACCGCCATCCACACGCACCGCTGGCCGAGCGTTCTGTACATGCTCAGCGTCAGCGACTTCCTTCGATACGATGACCAGGGCAACGTGATCACCGACAGCCGCACACTGCCGGAGCGGCCCGTCGGCGCCGCCGTCTATGTGCCGCCCATGCCGCCGCACTCGGTGAAGAACATCGGCGCGGCCGAGATTCGCATGATCAACGTCGAGTGGAAAGACTGAGATATACTGCCCGGTATGCTTTCGAAAACTGCGATCGTTTTAGCCGCGCTCGCGGCGCTAGCTCCGGCGCAACAGCAGAAAAAGGGAGGCGGGCAGCCGGTGCAGCCCGCGCAGCAGGTGAAACCGGGGTTGTACATGATCGCGGGCGCGGGCGCGAACTCCGAAGTTCGCGTGACCAACGACGGGCTCATCGTAGTGGACGACAAGCTGCCGGGGGAGAAGAACTACGACGACCTCATGGCGCAGATCAAATCCATAAGCTCTCAGCCGATCAAGTACCTGATCGTGACGCACCATCACGCCGACCACACCGGCAACAACGATCGCTTCGAGGCCGCGGGCGTCAAGGTGATCGGCCACGAAAACCTGAAGAAGAACGCGGAGACGTACAACCAGAACCCGAAACCCGCGCCGCCGGACGAAACGTACTCCGGAGCCGAGCACACGGTAAAGCTCGCCGGGGTTTCGGTGGAACTGCATCATTTCGGGCGCGCGCATACCAGCGGAGATTCCGTCGTCTACTTTCCCGATTTGAAAACCGTGGTGGTGAGCGATGTCGTCACGACCGGCCCCACCGGCCCGCTTGCCGACTACGCCGGCGGCGGGAGCTTCGCCGAGTGGCCGAAGGTGCTTGAAAGCATCCTGAAGCTGGACTTCGATACGTGTATCCCCGGCAATGGCGGCCCGCTGACGAAGGCCGACGTCGAGGCCTACAAAACAAAAATCGACACTTTTGTAAGCCGCGCGAAAGAGGCCGTCGCGAAAGGCGTCCCGAAAGACCAGCTCATGTCGCAAATCAAGACCGACGATCTGGGCTGGATGCCTCGCGTGCCGGCCGTCGATGCGTTTTACGCGGAACTACATAAATAGCTCGCCGGCCTCGAACGCCTGACCACTGCGGCTTCGCCTGACCGGTGGCTTCGCGCGCGTTCCGAGCGTACGGGTACCGACGTACTGGAACTCCGCGGGCTTGTCACTAAATTTTTATCCGAAAAATAATTGGATTGCGGCGCCATTTCCTGGTAAAGAACAATACATTGGTTTGATTGAGGAGACAGGCGCATGGTGCGACGCATTTCCATTCTGTTCGTCGGGCTGGTTCTACTATTGCCGGCTCAGACTCAGGTGACCCCGAAGACCACGACTGCACCGGCGGCCTCCGCGCCCAGTAGCGACGTGGACAACATTATCGAGCTCGTCAAGAGCGGTATGTCGGAGTCGTTGGTGCTAAAGACAATCCAGCGTCAGGGCAAAACCTATAATCTGAGTCCCGCCGACATGGTGAAGCTGCAAAAAGCCGGAGTCTCGGAGAAAATCATCGAAGCGCTGCTGGATCCAACCGCGGCCGCAGCGGCGGCACCCGCGCCAGCCGCGGCGGCAACTCCAACGGCGCCTGCTGTGGAAACTCCGGCTGCGCCGGCAACCCCGCCCGCGCCGGCAACCCCGCCCGCGCCGGCGGCCGCCGCGGCGCCGCCCGCCAAGAAGAAGGGCGGCTTCTTTTCATCCCTGGGCGACAGCTTCGGGAAGACCGCAAAGAATACGGTTGATTCGACCAAGAGCACGGTAGATAAAGCGGCGCAGGATGCGAGCACCAACGCGAGCCAGAACGTGCAGAATTCCGTGGGCAAAGCACAATCTAAGGCGGATACGACCGTGAACGACTCGCTGGGAAACGCTACCCAGAAGGCAAACCGTACCGTTACCGGTCAGCCGGCCAACAATCCGAATTCCGCAAATACTGCGGTGGCTACACCAGCACCGGCCGGCAATACAGGCGTGGCGAGAGGGAGCGTCGTACCGGGAGCTGCGGACGCCGCGAACGGTCAGCTTCAATTGCGGCAGCAGTACGCGAGCATTCTCGGCCGCTCCACGCGCACGAAAACCACTCTCAAAACGACGGAGGTACGGGGCGTCCAGATTCCTGCAGACATTCGCGCAGCCTCGGACCGGGTGGATGCCCAGCTCAAGGCGGCTAATGCCGCCATCGGTCAGAACGACACGGCTCTGGCCACGCAGAATTTGCAGCAGGCCGACGCGACGATCGCAATGGTCGAGAAGTTCCTCGCCGGCGCTCAGCCGCTCGCGAAATAGCAATCGCTCTCGCGCGCGCTACGGCAGCGCGAACGCGTAGATCGCATTCTGGCCGCGCGGCGGCTTGAGCTCGGGCGTCTCGTTGAGCAGGCTGCCGTCGAGCAGACCGTTGCCCGTGATGATCGCGACGTACTGCTTGCCTTTCACTGCATACGTGATCGTACTGACGGACACCGCACCGCCAACGATCGACTCCCAAAGCTGTTTTCCGTTTACCGCATCAAAAGCGCGGAAGCGCCGGTTCATATCGCCGAAGAAGATCAGGTCGCCGGCCGTGGCCAGCACCGAGCCATCGCTTGGCGAGCGGCCTTCGTTGAATCGCAGGATCTCGCCCGTTTCCATGTTGATCTTGGCGATCGCGGTGAACTTGTTGGGATCGCCGCCGGGGCGGGGAATCGGGCCGCGCTTGTCGCGCGCGGGCGGCGCGCCGGCGGTCATGTCGAGGCAATTGTCGATGTACGGAACATAGAGTGAATTCGTGCTCGGGCTGTAGGCCGTCGGCCAGTAGCTGCGCGTGTTGAAGAAGCAGATGATGTGCTGCTCATCCGGCTTCTTCGCTACCAGGTCCCAATTGATTTCGGTCTTGCCTGTCTTGCCGTCGATGTTCGAGATCAGGAAATTCGGAACGTCGTAGGGGAACGGGGTCGCCCACAGGAACTGGCCGTTGGTGCGGTCGATTTCGAAGACGCCGCCGCCTTCCCCGACCATCACGGCGACGTCGCGCTCCTCGCCGCGCTTCACGTCGGGATTGAACCACTTGACGTATTTGGGATCGGGATTGAACTTCGTGCGGAAGAGCGTGCGCTCGTGGCCGTAATCTTCGTCCCAATCGTCGCCGGGCAGATGCTGGTAGTACCACTGAAGCTTGCCGGTATCGGCGTTGAGCGCGATGGTGGAATTGCTGTAGAGATCGGAGGGCGCTGTGCGCGAGATAGCCTCCGGATTGCCGGCGTGCCGCGCCAGGCGTGTGTTGGGCGTGGGGTTGGCGACGCCCCAATAGAGAATCTTGCGGGCGATGTCATAAGTGCCCGGCAGACCCCAGGTGGAGGCCGTGCGTTTGTCGACGGGAGCGCCTCCCCACGTGTCGGGGTTGGGGTCGTCGTCGCCTTGCGTGGTGTAGAATTTCCAAAGCTCTTTGCCAGTGAGCGCGTCGTGCGCGGCAATGTAACAATTGGCGCGCAGGCCGTTGGCGCAGGTGCCGCCGGAAATCACTTTTCCGTCGACCACAATCTCGCCCGAGGTGTGGCCGCGATCGTTCGCCTTGGTCTCCCAGCGCTGCTCGCCGGTGCGCGCGTCGAGGCCGACCACGTAACTATCGGGCGCGGTGTAGACGATGACGTCCTGGTACATGGCGATCGTCTTGGTGCGGGCCTGGCTGGCTACATTGGCCGGGATCTTGCGCTTGTATTCCCAGAGCAGGTCGCCGGTGGCGCCGTCGAGCGCCTGGACCACGCCGCCCGGCGCGGCGACGTAGATCACGCCGTCGTGGACGATCGGGATGGTCTCGGCAGTGCCTGCGGCAAATCCGCGCGTCCACGCCATCCGCAACTGGCCGACGTTTTGGCGGGTGATCTGCTTGAGCGGGCTGAAGCGCTGGGCGTCGTAGGTGCGGCTGTACATCAGCCAGTCATCGGCGCTGGGGTGTTCCAGCATCTGGTTAGTCACCGGCTTGAAATTCTGGACCTGCGCCGCGGCTGACACCACAGCCGCGCAAACGGTCGCCATGCTCCATACCGTGCGATTCATCATGGTTCCTCGCGTGGGCACCTCTCCGGCCTGCGGAGACGCCACTCAGTCAGCATACAATGCTACGCTCTCAGCTATGATCCGAGGCGCATGGTTTCTGCTGCTCGCGCTGAGCGGCTGGGCGCAACCGCCGGCTCCGGTCCCGGGTTTTCCCGGCCAAACCGAAGGCGACTGGGTGGCACGCGATTTCGCCTTTCACACCGGCGAGAAGCTAGCCGAACTGCGTCTGCACTATCTCACAATCGGCAAGCCGGCTCGCGATGCCGCGGGGCACGTCACCAATGCCGTTCTCATTCTGCACGGGACCGGCGGCAGCGGGCGGAGCTTTCTGAGCGAGAACTTCGCGGAGCAACTCTTCGGCCCCGGACAGCCGTTCGACGCGGCCGGTCATTATCTGATCCTGCCGGACGGGATTGGCCACGGAAAATCGAGCAAGCCCTCCGACGGGCTGCGGGCGCACTTTCCGCGCTACAACTACGAGGACATGGTGCGCGCCGAGGCGTTGCTGGTCCGCGAGGGCCTGCAGGTCGACCATCTTCGGCTGGTGATGGGCACCTCGATGGGCGCAATGCACACCTGGATCTGGGGATACCTCTACCCGGACCGGATGGACGCCCTGATGCCGCTTGCCAGCGCGCCGGTGCCGATCGCAGGCCGCAATCGGATGTTCCGCGCTATGATCATCGACGCCATCCGTGACGATCCGGAATGGAAGCATGGCGAATATACGAAACCGCCCGCCAATGGCCTGATCGCTTCCGAGTACGCGCTGTGGATGATGACCAGCAGCCCGATGCAATTGCACAAGGCCAATCCGACACGCGACAAGGCCGATAGCGCCGTGGCGGCGCTGCGCGAGCGAGCGCTCAAGGTTGACGCGAACGACCGGCTGTATCAGTTCGAAGCATCGGGCGATTACAATCCCGCGCCGCATCTGGCCGAGATCCGCGCGCCCCTGTTTGCCATCAATTCCGCCGATGACGAAGTGAATCCTCCCGAGTTGGGGATCCTGGAACGCGAGATCGCGAAGGTGCCGCGCGGGCGGTACGTTCTGATCCCCACGAGCGAGGAAACGCGCGGCCATGGCACGCATTCGCGAGCCGCGGTCTGGAAGCAGTATCTGATCGAGTTGCTGCGGATTTCGGAACCAGGCCGCTAACGCGCCGCTTTGCGCGCCAGATAAAACGTACGGCAGCCGGGGCGGATTCTGGAATCCCCGGTGAAAAATGGCACGGCGTCGAAGGCGCGGATGCGGTCGAAGCCGGCGGCGCGGAGGGTATGCCGCATTTCGGCGGCGGTCCAGGCCACTTGCTCGATGTGCTCGTGATGCCGGCGCCAGAGCCTGCCTTTCCGGAGAAACCATTCGCAATCGCTCACGCCACGATCGCGCGCACGATCGTACCCGCCGTGCATCACGAGCGCGACGCCGGGCTGCTCGGTGAACCAGGCGCCCGGCCAAACCACCTCGAAGGCGAGCCGGTTGTTGACGTCGAAATAGAAGTGCCCGCCGGGGCGCAGGGCACGCGATACGGCGCGGGCGACACGCACGAGATCCTGCTTGTGTGAAACATGATTGAGCGCATCGAACTCGCACAGGATGAGATCGACCGGCCCGGGCAGGCGGAAGTTGCGCATATCGGCGTGAATGACTCGCAACGGGAGGCCGGCGCGCCGGGCTTTCTCACGAGCGATCCGGCACATGGTCGGGGAGAGATCGACGCCCGTCATGCGGACGCCGTTCCGTGCAAGCCGGAGCGCGGCGTTGCCGGTGCCGCAGGCGAGGTCGCAAGCGGATTCGACGCTTGGCAGAATGCGTCCGAGAATGATCTGGCGCGCACGTTCGAACCACTCGATGTGGAAGGTGAAGAGCTGATCGTAGTACCCGGCGAGCCATCGATAGGGGCGGTTGGGCGCGGGCATGGACAATTATAGAGTCCAAAGACACTACGGCTGTGGCAAAGATGAATGAAGGAGCGTTGCGGGGCGGCCCGGCTACGAGACCGAGTCTCGCGGACTTATCGCCGTGCGTTGTGGGCCGCCCGATGGATTGAATCGCATCTACGAGGCCATTGGAATCGCTTTGTGGCGCTACGTTTAACTCCCGTTTCGATGCTCGACTCTCTGAAACCCGATGGGACGGCGATACGAGCTATCCGCACACCACCGGATGTTGTGGAACCAGTTCCAGATTCTTCCCGCCGACCTCCTCCACGTAGGGGATCCGCCGCACGAGCCTTAACAGCTCTACGGGAAGCTCAGAACCACCGCAATGCAACGCTTGCCGGCCGGCAAGAAAACCTTAAAAGCTGCGCGGTGGCGCAAACCTCTATCCGATTTCACGATAACTCCGGCTGAGGCGTCACCTGTCATTCAAGCGAGTTAAGTCGGTTGGAATCAGCTTAAATATTTTTTGAAATTCTGTGATCGACCCGGAGAAGCTTGGAAGGCCGTGCCCCGCGCGGGCAGGTATACTGAACTCACATCCGGATTTCCGCTTTGAACCGGTCAGGAGACCGCCGCCGTGAGTAGCGACAGAGAACCACCGCCCGAAGATCTGACCCGCACTGTCCTGATGTCCGGGAACATCTCGGGTACCGTCATCGGGCCGTATCAACTCGTTCAGCAGCTCGGAGAAGGCGGGATGGGCGTGGTGTACCACGCCCAGCAACTCCAGCCGATCCGCCGCGATGTGGCGTTGAAGGTGATCAAGCCGGGCATGGACAGCAAGCAGGTGATCGCGCGCTTCGAAAGCGAGCGCCAGGCGCTGGCGTTGATGGATCACCCTAGTATCGCGCGGGTGTTCGATGCCGGAGCGACCGATCGAGGCCTTCCGTACTTTGTGATGGAGCTGGTGGACGGTACCCCGATCACCCGCTACTGCGATGCGCAGCGTCTGACCCTCAAAGAGCGAGTCGAGTTGTTCATCCCGGTTTGCCAGGCGATCCAACACGCGCACCAGCGCGGGATCATTCACCGCGATATCAAGCCGTCCAACATTCTGGTGAAACAGCACGAAGGGCAGGCGGTGCCGAAGGTGATCGACTTCGGCCTGGCCAAGGCGCTGGGGCAGCAAATGAGCGATGCCACCGTGCTGACGAGCGCCGGAACGGTGGTGGGCACGTTCTACTATATGAGCCCGGAGCAGGCGGAACTGGGGCGGCACGACGTTGATACACGGAGCGACGTGTATTCGTTGGGCGCGGTATTGTACGAACTCCTGACGGGGACCACGCCGCTCGAGCGTGAGCGTCTGGCGAATGCGAGTTACGTCGAGGCGCTGCAGTTTGTGCGGGAGGAGGAAGCGCGCGCTCCCAGCATGCGGCTGCGCAAGTCGGACGAACTCAGGAACACCGCGCTGCTGCGGCGGAGCGATCCGGCGCGGCTGCCAAAGCTGTTGCAACGCGAGCTCGACTGGATTGTGCTCAAGGCGCTCGAAAAGGACCGTGCGCGCCGATACGAAACCGTCAACGGCATGGCGCGCGATCTCGAGCGCTTTCTGCAAGGCGAGCCGGTGGAAGCCGCGCCACCCTCGGCGACCTACCGGGTCGGCAAGTTCGTGCGCAAACACAGGGTCTGGCTGACGACGGCGGCCGCATTCGCGGCGCTGCTGGTGGCCGGGGCGGTGGTGAGCTCGTGGATGGCCGTGCGGGCGAGCCGCGCCCAACAAGAAGCGCGCGCCGTGAGCGAGTTTCTGCAAGACGATGTGCTGGCGCAGGCCAGCGCGAACCAGCAGGCGCGTCCCGGCACGCGTCCCGATCCCGACCTCAAAGTACGCACGGCGCTCGACCGCGCGGCGGCACGCATCGAGGGCAAATTTCGCAAGCAGCCGCTGGTGGAAGCTTCTATCCGGGAAACGATCGGCAGAGCCTACCGCGATCTAGGGTTGTACCGGGAGGCCCAAACTCAGGCGGAGCATGCGCTGGCGTTGCGGAGGCAAATGCTGGGCGAGCGCCAACGCGACACACTGGCCAGCATGAACGATCTGGCGCTCGCCTTGATCTGGCAAGGCCGCTATGAACAAGCCGAGCCGCTCGTTACGCGCCTGCTCGGGCTGCGGCGCGACACGCTGGGCGCGGAAGATCCCGATACGCTGCGCAGCATGGTCACGCTCGGCCTGATCTACTACTATCGCGGCAAGTATGCGCCAGCCGAGACGATCGAGGAGAAGGCCTTGGAGGCGAGCAAGCGCATTGCCGGCGAGGAGAATCCCGAGACGCTTCAGACCATGGTCGATCTGGCCGCCACCTACAAGCGCGAAGCCAAGTACGCGCAAGCCGAGCCTCTTTACACCGCGGCGCTGAAGATCCGGCGGCGTGTGTCGGGGCCCGAGCATCCGGAGACTCTGCTGGTGATGAACAACCTGGCTAGCCTGTACTTCGATCAAGGCAAGTACTCAGAAGCCGAGCCGCTCTACCGCGAGGCGTTTGAGATTCGGCGGCGGGTTTTGGGGGAGGCGCATCCGGACACCTTGCAGAGCATGAACAATCTGGCGCTGCTCTACGCGGCGCAAGGCAAGTACAGCGACGCCGAGCCGCTGTACGAGAAGACGCTGGAGGCGCGGCGGCGCGTCTCCGGCGAACGGCACATTTCCACGATGATCGTGATGCTGAATCTGGCGGCTTTGTATGACCATGAAGGCAAACCGGCGCAGGCCATTGCGCTATTTCAGACCGCATTGCAGACAGAGCGCAGCGTGCTGGGCGAAGAGCACGACCTGACGCTGACCACGATGAAAGGGCTTGCGGATGCGTACCGCAGCCAGAGCAAATTTGCGCAGGCGGATGCGTTGTACACCAGCGCGTTGGGGGTGCGCCGCCGCGTGTCGGGCGCGCAGCATCCGGCAACGGTAAATACGCTGGCGGCGCTGGGACAGGCGCGCCTGCTCGCGGGCAAGCACGGCGAAGCCGAATCGATTCTGCGCGAGGCCCTTCAAGGGTACGAGAAGGCGGGTCTCGAAACCTGGGAACGCTACCAGTGTCAGAGCATGCTGGGCGCCAGCCTGGTGGGCCAGAAGAAATTGCAGGAAGCCGAACCCCTGCTGGTTGCCGGCTACGACGGCTTGATCGCGCGCCGCGCGGCGATCCCGGCCGAAAGCCGGCCTGTGCTGCGGACCGCGGGAGAACGGATCGTGCGGTTGTACTCAGACTGGGGCAAGCCAGACAAGGCGTCGGAGTGGAAGGCGAAGGTGGCGGTGGCGGGGAAAGGGTTCTGAGGCGTCATCGACACCTCAAGTATCGATGGCTGGACGCCTCGCAGCGTGGCGGATGTGAAGTAAATAGACGGTCTTCTCTTCTTTCGCCACCTGAAAGAGAATGCGGTAGATATGGGGTTTACGGCCATACAAGAGGTGTCGCACCATCGACTTCCCTTTGCTCTCGGGTGCAACCGGACAGCGCTCTGGAGATTGCCGCAGGCTCTTCACGGCGCGTTCTAGGCTGTTGAACCAGCGCGCCGCGGCGCTCGATTCATGAGCGCGGACGGAGACTAACAGGATCCTCAGATCGCGGGCAGCGCGGTCCGTGAGTTCAACGGGGTAAGCCGTACTCACGGCGAAGCTCGTCGAAGACTTGCGATGCCGGCCGGGTGCGGCGACGTTTCACCTCTTCCAGGCCCTGGCGAATTCCTTCGCCAGCATCAGCCTGGGCTGCGATATCGAGCAGGCGCTGATAGGATCGGGCATCCTGAACCACGACCTCGGCCTTTCCATTGATCGTGAGCAGCATCGGGCGGCGCGTGGCCTTGAGATGTTTCACCGCTTCTGCAGATTTGCGGCGAAAATACGTGAGCGGCTGGATGTCCCGGGTGATGTCCATCTTCGTCCGAATACGGCACCTTTAAAGGTGCGACACGAGCTTACTGCCCCGCCAGCGCGCTCTTTTTTCGTCCGAACGGAAAGTAAATTCCAAACCCGATCAGCAGCCACACAAAGAAGCGGACCCAGGTTTCAAGCGGTAACGCGGCCATCAGGATTACGCAGAACGCAATCGAAATCAGCGGGAGCACGGGCGAGCCGGGGACGCGGAAGGTGCGCTTGCGATCGGGTTG
>DASXAK010000072.1:0-13355 GCA_036406715.1 Bryobacteraceae bacterium
TGGTCGATCACCATGCGGCTGCCTTTCGAGAGCCGCAGCACGAACCCGCCGAACGAGATCGTGTCCAGGACTTCCATTTCGACGTGCGCGCCTTCGTAATCGGCTTTGTCGATCCACATCCGCATCTTGACCTTCGGTAAGATGGCGGCGAATTGCGCTTTCGGTTTGAACCCCGGCTTCGGCGTGCCGTCAACGCGGTAGACCGGGCGGCCGGAGAGTTGTTCATCCGCCAGCCGCGTGAATTCGAATGCGTCCGGCACTTCTTTCACGGCGTCATGTTGCCGGTCGAGCCTCCGCTGCCATTCCGCCAGACGGCGCGCGCGCTGTTCGTTGGTCTCCCTGCGGCGTTGTTCGTTGTTCAGCCGCAAGCGTTCGTCCTCGCCCTTCTTCTCCTCAGGCGAGAGCGGCTGGTCGTTGCGCCCCACCAGGCGGCGGTACGGCGAACCTTCGAGTAATGTGATGTCCCACGTCTCGATTCGGCGGCTCTTTACCTGCCCGGCGCGGTCGAGTTCGCGCACCTCCTGACGTTGAAGGTAGGTATAGTCGCGTGCCTCGGCTCGATTCTGCTGGTCACGATCGACGGCCCGACGGACAATCTCGCGCGCGTCCTGAGCAGCCAGGGAACTCGCGGCCAGCAGCAAAGCGCACGTGACCGCGCGGGCCATCATGACATGAGACTCTGGAAGCGCGAACCGGGTTTCACAATCGTCTGCGTGCGCTCCGGTCCGGTCGAGATGCAGCCTGCCTCGACGCCGGTCTGTTTCTCGAGAAACGCCAGATACTGCTTCGCGTTCGCCGGCAACTGATCGTATGACGTCGTACCGAACGTCGATTGCCGCCATCCCGGCAGGCATTCGTAAACCGGTTCCAATTTGCCGATCTCGCTTACGGTGGGAGGAATTTCGGCAACGTCCTGTTTGCCGATCCGGTAGCGAACGCACACAGGAATGTTGTCGAACTCATCCAGCACGTCAAGCTTAGTGATGACGATGCTATCGAAGCCGTTGATCGCAGCCGAATAGCGGAGCAGGGGGACATCGAACCAGCCGCAGCGCCGCGGGCGTCCAGTGACCGCGCCAAATTCTTTGCCACGCTGGCGGATGCTTTCTCCGGCGCCGTCCAGCGATTCGGTGGGAAATGGCCCGCCGCCCACACGCGTGACGTACGCCTTGGCGATGCCAATAATGCCCGTGATGCGCGTCGGCGCCACGCCGGTTCCCGTGCAGGCGCCTCCCGCGCTCGCGCTCGACGACGTCACGAACGGGTAGGTGCCATGGTCGATGTCGAGCATCGTTCCCTGCGCGCCTTCGAACAACACGGCCTTCCCTTCACTGATGGCGTGGTTCAAAAGTACCGCGGTGTCGCACACCATCGGGCGGATGCGTTCAGAGAAATGTTCGTATTCGTCGCGGATGCGCCCGAGGTCGAGCTCTTCATATATCCCCAGCGCTTTAGCAATTGTGACCTTCTCTTCCATCAGGACCGCGTATTGCGCCCGAAAAGTGTCGCGATCGAGCAGGTCGGCGATGCGAATGCCGCGCCGCGCGATCTTATCTTCGTAGCACGGCCCAATGCCACGCGATGTCGTCCCGATTGAGACGCGTCCCGGCCGCCCTTCCGACATCTTCTCCATCATCCGGTGCGCGGGAAGCAGCACGTGCGCCCGGTTGCTGATGGAAAGAGACCGCGAGACAGGTACGCCCGCTGCCTCCAGAACATCGATTTCGGCGAGCAATGCTCCCGGATCGATCACCAGCCCATTGCCAATCACCGCGCGTTTGCCCGGCCGGAGAATACCCGCCGGGATCAGCTTGAGGACGAATTTCTTTTCGCCGATGAAAACCGTGTGGCCGGCATTATGACCGCCCTGATAGCGCACGACGAGATCGAAGCGTTCCGAGAAGAGATCCACCATCTTCCCTTTCCCTTCGTCTCCCCATTGCGCACCGAGGACGATCAGATTGTGCATTTTGGCCAAACCGAACTATTGTACCCCAGTCGAATGAAGATTCTCGCGTTTCAAAGCGCGGCCGCGCGTGGTACGCTGGACACTTACCCAGATATGCAGCTTTCAGAAGTCTACCTGGGCCTCGGCCCGGACGCCTTCGCTCAACTGGTTCGCAGCATCTCGATCGGCAAGCTGAAAACCTATCAAATCTATGAGGGCTTTAAGGTCCGCGCGCATCTCCACAAGGTCAACACTGAGACGCTGCGCAAGGCCACGACGCGCTTCTGGGCCCGACTCGGCGAGCATGATGAAGATTTTGCGCGCGACTTTGCGCAGGCCATCCTGGTTTCTCATCTGGACATGATCGTCGCCGTACTCGACTTGCTCGGGGTGCCGCACGAGAATGGATTTTTTGCCAAAGACCTGGATGCGGCGCGCTATTTCACCGACGGCTGGGAAGAACGGGTGCTCGATAAATTTCGGGCCACTTATTCTGAAACTGTTTTGATCTTCTATGTCAACCATTTACGATGGGAATTACTGAATTCGCCGGAGCTCTACCGCCCGGTGTCCACCAATCCCGCATGAGTTCGGCTGATGGCGTGCAAGAAAACCGTGCGGATCATGACGATTTTACCCGGAGAGGCCGCATGACGATCCCGGAACGTGGCCTGTTTCCGGCCCAAAAACGAATGTTCTCAGCCCCTTGCAGTGTGAATCCGCATTGGCGGGGCGCTGTGTCCGGAGTTGGGTCCATTGGTGAAATATGCGCCACTACACCCAATTTGAGTTATCTTGATCTTAAAACCAGATGTCGTAACGAGGTGCCTGACAAATGAATCATTGCGATTTTCACTATTCTCACCTGCTGCCCAAGAAACCTGGGATCCTTCCGCTCGAGGAGACGATGACCAAGCAGTGCCGCCGCTGCGGCGCTGAATTTGTAACCCGCTCCCGAATCCGGAAACGGTGCGATGCCTGTCAGGCGATCGTGTCAGCCGAAAAACAGAAGAAGGCCAACGAACGATTGAAGGCGCGACGCGCGGCTCGCCGTATGTGCCTGCTCAAAGCCAGCTAGCTCTCATCGAGCCGAGTCGTTACGTTCTTCTGCCTCCGGGCTCAGTGTCACAATCGCTTGCGACTCAGCGGATTCGCGTTGGCCGACCGGGCCGAGCTTTTCTGCAGTCTTGAACTTGACGGAGACACGGCCCCGGTCGAGTCCCAGCGTTTGCGCAAGCTTCTCACGGATCGCGTCGCGATAGTCCTTTAGCTTTGGACGCTCCAGGATAATGGTCGAATCCACGTTGGCAATCCGGTAGCCGCGCGCTTCGGCCAGTTCCTTGGCGTGGCGGAGGAAGATCAGGCTGTCGCACCCCTTCCACCGCGGATCCGTATCCGGGAAATGCATTCCGATATCGCCTAATGCCAGCGCCCCCAAAATGGCGTCGGTGATGGCGTGGGAAAGGATATCGGCATCCGAGTGGCCGTCCAGCCCCAGATCGGAGGGCACCGTCACGCCGCCCAAAATCAGCGGCCGGCCGGGAACCAGACGATGAACGTCCCACCCCAGCCCCATCCGGACTTCACTCAAGACCGAACTTCCTGCTCTTGGAGAAAAAGTCTCGCGAGGTCCATGTCGGCGGGCTTGGTGATCTTGATATTTCGATCGCTGCCCAGCACCACCGTGACGTCCACATCCAGTCTTTCCACCAGGCTGGCCTCGTCGGTCCCGATGAACCCGTCATCGCGGGCCGATTGGAACGCGCGCGTCAGAAGTTCGTAGCGGAAAACCTGCGGAGTTTGCGCCAGCACCAGCCGGTCACGCGCCAGCGTCGCGCGGATCCTCACCTGGCCGGTTCCGCGATTGACTTGCTTGACCGTGTCCACCGGCGGTACGCCGACGATCGCCGCACCTGTTTCGGCGGCGGCATCGAGCACTTTCTCGATAATTTCCAGATCGATGAACGGCCGCACCGCGTCGTGCACGGCCACCAGGTCGGTGTCGCGATCGAGCGTGGCCAAAGCGTTTTGGACCGATTCCTGGCGGCTGTTGCCGCCCGCTACTACGCGTACGCGGCGGCCGGGGAATTCGCGTTTCATCAGATCGCGAACCCAGTCCTGGTCCTCGGGACGGACAGCCACGACGATTTCGCTCACCCGGGATGAGGCCGCAAACTTGCGAACTGTGTGCAGCAGAATCGGCGAGCCTTCCAGCAGCATAAACTGCTTGCGGCTGGTGCCGGTCTTCTCCGCGGTGGCCTTGCCCATGCGAGTGCCCAGGCCGGCGGCCGGCACGATCACGGCGATCTTCATGAGAATCTACGATTCTATCGTGGTTTTCTCCGGCCCGACGTTCGCGACCGGCTGTGCCACCGCAGGTGGGTCGGTTCGCCGCGGCCGTTCGTGACGTTCGGAGCGTTCTGCGCCCGCGGCCACCGCGTGCGCGCGCTCGTCGTACTTGCCGAAGATCATTTTGCCGGCTGTGGTCTGCAAAACGCTGGTGACCGAAATATCGATGGTCTTCGAGATCATCTTCTTGGCGTTGTCCACCACCACCATCGTGCCGTCATCCAGGTACGCGACGCCCTGATTGTATTCCTTGCCTTCCTTGAGGATGAACACGCGCATCGTTTCGCCCGGCAGCACGATCGGCTTGAGCGAATTGGCCAGCTCATTGATGTTGAGCACCTCGACCCCGTGCAGTTGCGCCACCTTGTTGAGATTAAAGTCGTTGGTGATGATTTTACAATCGTAAACCTTGGCCAGCTCGATCAACTTCATATCGACTTCGCGGACCTGCGGAAAATCCTCTTCCACGATTTGGACGTGCAGGTGGGCCATCTTCTGGATGCGTTGCAGAATGTCGAGACCGCGCCTGCCGCGATTGCGCTTCATCGAATCGGCCGAATCGGCCACCAACTGCAACTCGCGCAGCACGAATTGCGGGATCACCAGAACGCCGTCAAGAAATCCGGTCTCCGCGATATCGGCGATGCGCCCGTCGATGATCACGCTGGTGTCGAGAATTTTGAAGGCTTTCTTCGAGGATTTCTCACCGCCGAAAACGCCGCCCAGCGCCGATAGGTTGAGCAGGTCGCCCTTCTTGGCGCCCACGATGAGACCTACGTAGGTCATCAATAGCAGCAGCAGAACTTCGAGGAACGGCTCCGACACGGCCCGGCCGAGGACCAGCGACATCAAGAACGCGCCGAACATCCCCAGCACGCTGCCGAACGCCGCTCCGATCAGGCGTTTCAGGCTGATGCGCTGCAACCGGATTTCAAAGAAGATGATACCCACGCCGAGGACGGCGCCGCCGGCGGCCGAGATCCAGGGCGAAATGTGAAACGGAGCGAGTGCAAACGCAGCAACTGCCAGAACGAGAATGAAAACCGCACGAACAATAACGAGATCGAACAAGCAAGCACCCCCTCAGGGTGAGTACCGGATTAGGAAACGTTTCCATACGGGAACAGAACGGCGCCCGCTGCCGCGCCAAGAGTATACCATCTTCACTCGTGAAGTAGTGCGAGACCGTACCCATTGCGACCACGAAACGCTTTCATAACTGTGAAAAAATACCGCCTTCCCCACTTTACCCGAACCCACAGTCCGTGTATTATGTGTCCCATGCGTCTAATACTTGTTTCAGCGCTTGCTGCTCTCTCGATGATCGCGCTCAGTGGTCAAGCTCAGGAAAAGAAAGGCGGCGGTGGCCCACCGAAGAACTTGAAGGTCCTTCCGTCCACTATGGACCGCGCCGCTGTTGTGAACGTGATGCGGAACTTCACAGCCGGACTGGGCGTGCAGTGCACCTACTGCCATGTGCAAGGCCAGTTCGACAGCGATGAGAACCCAAAGAAAGAAACCGCTCGGATGATGATGAAGATGGTGGGTCAGGTCAACATGGCCTTCGGCGATGGGAAGCAACACGTTACGTGCTTTACGTGCCATCGCGGCGCCGAGATGCCGTTGACGGCACCGCCCGCCGCGCAATAGCGCAGAACCCGGTTTTTCCAATCGCCCGCCCACCGCGCTCGCCGGCGCGGAGGGCGGGTTTTTGTTTTTATTGACGACGAATTTGCGCCTGTGGTACGTTTGCATTGGCTTGAGGTGCTCGCCGTGAAGGGCGAGTGAAAAGGGAAGCGGGTGAGAATCCCGCACGGTCCCGCCACTGTATGTAGGGAGCACCGGCGAATCGGCCACTGTCCGAAAGGATGGGAAGGCCGCCGGTTGCGACGATCTACGAAGTCAGGAGACCTGCCTTGAGCGAAACCAGGCCCCGCTTCGGGCGAAGGCGGCGGGTGGACGCTCTCCTCTTTCCCCCCACTCGAAGCGGCAAACGAGGACAGTGCCGCATGTGCAGCCGTTTGTGTTCGCTTCTCTTCCTGACCGCCCTATACGGGTTCAGCCAAACCATTTCCGGCGTAGTTCGTGACAGCCAGGGCGCCGCCATTGCCGGCGCCACCGTCGATCTTGTCGCGCGCGACAACACGGCCCGCGCCACCACCGTCACGGAGATGTCCGGCCGGTACCGCTTCGAACGCGCCGCACCCGGCGTCTATCTGGTGCAAGCCGGCGCCCGAGGCTTTCGGATATCCGATCCGCGACCGGTCTCTCTGGACAATACCGATGAGCAGGCCGATTTCGAGCTCGCGATTGCGGCCGTACAAACCGGAGTTGTAGTGACTGCATCCGGGACGGCACAAACCGCCGACGAACTCGCCAAATCTGTATCCGTCGTCGACGCTGCGTTCATCGACCTCGGTGATCAACCCACGGTTGCCGATGCACTGCGGTACACGCCCGGGCTGCGAGTGGAACAGCAGGGCGGTCCGGGCGGTCTTGTGTCGATCAAAATGCGCGGCCTGCGCAACCAGGACAGCGCCGTATTGATCGACGGTTTCCGGATGCGCGATGCCGCAGCTCCGCAGGGTGATGCCAGCGGACTGCTTCAGGATCTGCTTGCGACTGACATCGACCACATCGAAGTGATGCGCGGCGCAGGGTCATCGCTCTATGGCACCGACGCCACGGGTGGAGTCATCAACATCATCAGCACTTCCGGCGGAGGCCGCACACGCGGCAGCGTGCTGGCCGAAGGCGGCTCGCTCGACATGTTTCGCGGCCTCGCAGATGTGGCGGGCGCATTCCACAACGACCGGTTGCAATACAGCGCCGGGATCAGCCACTTCGATGTGCTGTCAGGAATCGACGGCGAGCAGCCCGCCCGCACCAGCAGCGCGCAAGGCCGCCTCGATGCCAGCATCTCTTCGACGACCCATCTGTTCGGCCGAGTTTTTGCCGACGATTCGTTCTCGAAAGTGGGCTTCGGTCCCGAGGCCGCCGGCAGCCTCCCGCCGAGCGGTGTCATCCCGGCCCTTCCCTTCGTCACGTTCACTCCCGATCAGAACGACTCGGACTCTACGCGCGCGGCGCGGCTTTTTTCGGGCGCGCTCACTTTGAGTGCGCATCCGACAGACTCGATCACGATTTCGGCCGGGTATCAAGGCCTGGTAAGCCGCCGTCGATCGGCCAACGGCCCGGCGGGACCTGGGTTCTTCCAGCCTGCCGGCAACCAATCTTCCTTCTACGACGGCGATATTCATACGGCAAACGGCCGTTTAGATTGGCGGATCGGCAGGCACCAGTTGATCGATGCCGGCTATGAGTTCGAATATGAGAAGTACGGGAATCATTCTGTGATGCCGAATCCGGCCGACAATTCCGCAGTCGATGTCAGCCAGCGCAGTCACGCCATCTTTGTCCAGGAACAGGTCTCGCTCGCCGGCGACCGCTTGCAGCTTGCCGGCTCTTATCGCGCTCAGTTTTTCTCATTGAACCAGCCACTCCTGACACCCGCGGCCACGGCTCCGTATGCCGGCCTCCAGTTCGCCTCCCCGCCGGCCGCTCATACCGGCGATGGCTCCGCAGCCTGGTTCTTTCGCCGCACCGGCACCAAGGTGCGAGCTCACGCCGGCCGTGGCTACCGCGCGCCATCGCTGTACGAACGATTCGGAACCGATTTCAGCAGCCTCTTTGGATATACGGCCTTCGGCGATCCGCGGCTGCGGCCAGAGCATTCGATTTCTGTCGACGCCGGCATCGACCAAGCCGCATGGAGCGGCCGCGCCCGGTTTTCCGCCACCTACTTCTACACGCGCCTCCAGGATGTGATCGGCTTTTCAACCGTGACCGCCGATCCGTTCGGCCGCTTTTTCGGATACTTCAACACTCAGGGCGGCTTAGCCCGCGGCGTCGAGCTGAGCGCATCAGTGGCACCTACGCGCAGCACCAATCTTGCGGCCAACTACACCGACACGAACGCGCGTGAACGCGCCGCTGTGGTGGCGGGCGTCATTCAAACCTTTATCACTCCTCCGCACCAGTTCTCAGTTTCCGCTACGCAGCGCATCGGCGCGCGTTTCACTGCGATATTCAACCTGCAGGGCAGCGGCGATTACCTGGCGCCGCTGTTTGACGAGGTCACGTTCGCCAGCCGTGCGTACCAGTTTCCGGGGATGAAGCTGGCCGAGTTGGGAGGTACGTATCGAATTCCACTCGGCGAATTTCGCGCGGTGCGCTTGTTCGCCAAGGTGGCCAATGTTTTTGACCAGAATTATTTCGAGAGCGGCTATCGCACCCCCCGCGCCATCGCCCGAGGAGGTCTCCGGCTTGACTTCTAAGCAAGCCTTTGTGAGGCGGGCAATCCTATCCGGAGCCGGCCTCCTCGCTGCCGCCGTCTTCACCATCGCCGCGACGCCGCAGCGCATCGTCTCCGTATCTCCGGTCGTCACCGAGATCCTTTATGGCGTGGGAGCGTTCGACAAAGTCGTCGCCGTTACGGAATACTGCACGTATCCGCCCGAGGCCAAGGCACTGCCCAAAGTCGGCGGCTGGGCCACTCCCAGCGTCGAGAAGGTTGCCGGATTTCACCCTGACCTCGTCGCCTTCTCTGAAGCTCAGGCACCGTTTCTGGAAAAGCAACTCAAGCAACTTGGAATTCGGCTGGTCCTCGCACCGAGCCAGACGATCCGAGATGCGTTCACCGCTTTCGACGCAATCGGCCAAGCCACCGGCCACGAACGCCAGGCCACCGAGCTCGCCGCGCGGACCCGGGCCGCCCTCGACGCCGTGCGGATGCGCGCCGGACGCCTGCCGCGTCCCACGGTTCTCATCATCGTCGACCGCACCCCCGGCGCATTGCGCGACATGTACGCCGCGCAGCCCGGCAGCTTTCTCGCGGAATTGGTGGAGATCGCCGGCGGTAAAGTGGTGGCCGCTCCGTCCGGAGCCGGCTACGGCAAAATCAGCCCCGAAAACGTGCTGGCCGCGAATCCCGATATCATCCTCGATATTTTGCAATCGGCAAACGCCGGGAACGCGGAAGCCGCCTGGCGCGAACTTCCGGAGCTCAACGCCGTCCGCCGTGGGAGCGTTCATAGAGTTCGCGACGACTTCGTCACGCACGACTCCCAGAGGATCGCCCAGACCGCGGTGCTCTTCGCCAAGCTGCTGCATCCCGAAGTCCCGGTGCGCGAATGGGAGGTTCATTGACCACCCTGCTCGAAGCGCAAGCTGCCGAGTTCGCGTATCCCGGCGGCCCTCCCGTCATTTGCGGTATTTCGCTGGGCGCCGCCCGCGGCAAGCTGAGCGCCTTGATCGGCTCCAACGGCTGCGGCAAATCTACTTTGATCCGCTTGTTCGCCGGCCTGCTCGCGCCGACCGGAGGCGAAATCCGTTTCGACGGCACGCCGCTGCGCTCCATCCCGCGACGGCAGGCGGCGCAGCGCATCGCCTACGTTCCACAGGCCACGTCGCTGGTCTTTCCGTTTACCGTGCTCGAAGTGGTCCTAACCGGCCGCAGCCCGTACACGCCACGCTTCCGCTTCGAGGATGGACGCGATCGAGAGCGGGCCATGGAAGCGCTCTCGACCGTCGATGCCGCGCACCTTGCCGCCCGGCCCGTCACCGAACTTTCCGGCGGCGAGCGTCAGATGGTCTCGATGGCGCGGGCATTGGCGCAGGAGCCGCAATGCCTGCTGCTTGACGAGCCTTCCGCCGCGCTCGATCTGAAACACCGGGCGGCCTTGATTCGTACGCTGGCCGGACTGCGCGATTCGCGCGGCCTGACGGCGCTGGTTGTGACGCATGACTTGCACTTGATCGATCCCGTCTTCGATCACGTCTTCGCGCTGAGGGCCGGCGCCCTGCGCGCTCAAGGCCGCCCCGACGAAGTCCTCACCGATGCTGTGCTCGGGGATGTTTACGACGACCCCCACGTGCGCACCCGCCGCGTCGAAGGCCGGACGCTGATCTGGTCGAACTGATGCTGAAATCGGCCGGACCTCGGACGACCGCCGTGCGCCTCTGGCGGGCGATGGCTCTGCTGCTGCTCCTGCTGCTCGCTGCCGCTTTCGTTGCTCTATGGGCCGGCGGACGCACCCTCGATTTCGCCGCGTTGCGTTCCGACCCGTTCGCACGAACGCTCTTCTTCCGCCTGCGGCTCCCGCGCGTCTTCATGGCGGCGCTCATCGGAGCATCACTGGCCGTCGCCGGGGCGGCGCTGCAAGCGCTGTTTCGCAATCCGCTGGCCGAACCCGCGACGTTAGGAGTTTCCGGCGGCGGTGCGGTCGGCGCCAGTATAGCGATTGCCCTCGGATGGGGATCGCAAATCTCCGGCGTTCCTCTCGTGTTCGTCGCCGGGTTTTGCGGCGCCATGGTCGCCGTCCTGCTGGTGCACCGGATCGCTCGCAGCGGCGCCCTGCTGCTTCCGGGCGCTCTGCTGCTGGCCGGCGTTGTCGTCAACCTGATCGCGTCGGCCGCGGTGCTCGCCATCCAGTACACCACCGATTCCTCGCGCGCCCTGGAAATCCTCCGCTGGATCATTGGCAGCCTAGAAGTCATCGGATTCGGCACCGTGTGGCGCATGCTCGTGGTCCTCGCACCGTGCTGGATCGCGCTGCTAGCGTTTTCACGCGAGTTACACCTGCTCGCGATGGGCGAGGATACCGCCGGCGCCCTCGGCGTTCATGTTGAGCGCACCGAAACCGTGGTTCACGTGCTCTGCTCGGTTTTGGTCGGCGTTACGGTAGCGGTGGGTGGCGCAATCGGATTTGTGGGCCTGATCGTTCCGCACGCTGTTCGCATGCTGTTCGGCGAAGACTTGCGTATCGTTCTCCCGGGCTCGCTGCTCGCCGGCGCGGCCTTCCTGATCGCGGCCGATGTAGTGGCGCGCACAGCCTTTGCCCCGGTCGAACTGCCGGTGGGCTCGGTCACCGCTCTGATTGGCGGCCCGTTCTTTCTCTGGCTGCTGCACCGCCGCCAACGCTATTCGGCGCTATAGGCGACAACCGCATAAACCGAGGGGAAGGGTCTTGAATTTCACCTTTTCTTCGCCTACAGTATGAATAGGAAGTTTATGCCTTTGACAAAGCGACAGAAACAAGTAGTGGATTTCATTGCGCACTTCCAAGATGAGAACGGCTATTGCCCCAGCTACGAGGAAATTGCGCATGGGCTAGAGCTGGCGTCTCTGGCTACCGTGCACAAACACATTTCCGCGCTCGAAGGGAAAGGCTACCTGAAGCGCGGGTTCAATCAGAGCCGGTCGCTGGAGCTCGCGCCGAAATATCTGCAGGAGCAGCGGCGCGCCCGACCCGTGACGGATATTCCCCTGTTAGGGCGGATTGCCGCCGGAGCGCCAGTGGAGTCCGTCGCGCAGCGAGAAACGTTGAGTTTCGCGGAGTTCGCGGGCAATCCGAACGTATTCGCGCTTGAGGTTCGCGGCAATTCGATGATCGACGATCACATCTGCGACGGCGATCTGATCTTGCTGGAACGGGTCTCGCAGGCGCGCGACGGCGAAATTGTGGTGGCGCTCGTGGGCGGTGAAGAGACAACACTCAAGCGCTTTTATCGCGAACCGGGAGATCAGATCCGATTGCAGCCAGCCAACTCCACGCTGAAACCGATTATGGTTCCGGCGCGGGAAGTTCAAATTCAGGGAAGACTGCTCGCAGTGCTTCGAAAATACCACTAAGGCTTACGAAATGGCGGGATTGCGCCGCAGTTCCTGCTCAGCACGCAGCCAGTCTTCTTCTGGACTGCCGCCCTCGCCTCCCCGGGCTTCCCACAGGGCGTAGGCCAATCGAGCGATATCTTGATGCGACAATTCGCGATCCGAAACCACTGCGTCAGCGCGCACCGGCGTTTCGGGATTGCGGACGGGCGAGGCCGGAACCTCGGCGGCCGCTGCGACGTGCTGGGTCCGGGCCGTACTGGTCCGTCGGGAACGCGCCGGAGCCGGGCCTGCGGATAGCATTGAATCTTTCTCTGGGTTGGTCTTTCTAGGCATACAACTCTTTAATTCGGTTGACTTGGGAACTTACTTCACCATTTTATCCGAATACACCGGGAGTGCTCATCTAAAATTTCTATTCTTTGGATAGGATTGTGCGTTTTCGGACCAGCATCTCCGTGTATTGATAATATGAGGTTAGCGTGAGAATCGGGATTGTCTCCGCAGTAGTGATCGGATTGGCGGCGCACGGGGCGCCCGTCGCGCCGAAGGTCGTCGCCGTGGACGTCGACGGCATGGTACACCCGGTCACCACCGAGATCGTCGGGAGTGCACTCGCGCAGGCCAAGCGAGATGGAGCGAGCCTCGTGATTGTCCGTCTGAACACGCCAGGCGGGCTGATGGACGCGATGCGCGACACAATCTCGGAGATCATCGCGTCGCCGGTGCCGGTGGTCACTTATGTCGAGCCCAGCGGCGGGCGCGCCGCATCGGCGGGCTTCTTCCTGTTGGAGGCGGGAGACGTGGCAGCGATGGCGCCGGGAACCAATACCGGGGCCGCGCACCCGGTCGCGTTGGGCGGCGACATGGACGCGGTGATGAAAGAGAAAGTGGAAAACGATGCTGCGGCGTCTCTTCGCAGCATTTCGACCAAACGCGGCAGAAACGCGGCGCTGGCGGAGACGGCCGTCCGGCAAAGTAAGTCGTTCACCGAACGGGAGGCGCTGGATCAGCACCTGATCGACCTAGTGGCGCCAAGCGAAGCCGAGTTGGTGGCGGAGTTGGACGGCCGAACGATCACGCGATTCGATGGCACGAAAATCACGTTACATACGACTGGCGCGAGCATTGAAGTGTACCAGCCTACGCTGCGCCAGAAGATCATCGCGGCGGTGGCCGACCCGAACATCGCACTCGTACTGCTGGTGCTCGGCGCGCTCGGCATTTATGTAGAATTCTCGTCTCCGGGGCTGATCGCTCCTGGAATCGTGGGCGCAATCCTTGTCTTGCTGGGACTCTCAGCCCTTTCCGTCCTGCCGATCAATTGGTTGGGCGCAGCCTTACTCGTCCTGGCGTTTACATTGTTCGTGCTGGAAGCCAAATTCA
>DASXAK010000073.1:0-3320 GCA_036406715.1 Bryobacteraceae bacterium
AGACGGCCCAGAGCCGGTCGATGTTGGCGTGGTGCAGCCAGAAAATGGGGTCGAGAGCCGCCGTGTCGGGGTTGGTCATCCATCCCAGCGTCTGGTCGCCTCCCACGTCCATATGGATCGCGTTGTGCGGGACGCTCTCTACGGAACGAACCCCGAAGACGTGGGCATCGTGGTTGGCCGCGGTAGCGGGACCGCCGAAGCCGAGATCGCCCACGGTGGTGTCGGTGGTTGGCGAGAAAAACGTCTTGCCGAGACACCCGGTGAGCTTCACATCCGCATCGGGAATTGCCGCAGGATTGCCTCCATTGATTGCGGGGGCGCGCAGAATGTTCACGCCGCGGATGATGAAGAGCGGATTGGGCGAACCATCCGGCAACGTCGGCGCGCGGAAGGCCGGCGGCAAAGTCTTCGCTTTGGGATTGGCCGTGTCGCTGTAGTTCCAGTAAGGTAAAGTCCAGTTCGCGGGGCCGCCCAGTTGCACCACGGCGGCGCGGACGATCTGCTCGAAGAAACCCAGGTACATGCGGTGCCACGGCAGAAAGAACCAGGAACCGTGCTGGCATTGGCTCCAGAACTTATTGGTCACCGACTTCTTGGGAATCGGTCCAGCGCCTACAAAAGGATCGGTGCTCTTACTGTACCCGTGCACGCCTGCCTGAAAACGCCAACTGGTCGGATCAGTCGCGGGGCGGGCGCTCATTTCGCCAACGGCTTTGGCATACCAGAGGAGCGTGGGTTCCCACGTGGAGATGGCGGATAGTTTCCAGACATCCTTGCGAGTAAGAGTAGGCACGGCGGTCTCCTCGATTAATTTGAGTCACTCAGGGAATATTTTCAAGCGGAGACCAATTCTACTCCAGATTGGGACAAAATAGGAGCAAACGTTTGAGTGTTTCGGTGATTTCTCTCTCTAGGGGATTTACCGCCGTCTGCTAGCCCATGGGCAATATGGGTCTATCTGCATTGCGGACAAGACTAAAAAGAACGTCAAATCTTACGATAGACAGAAACACAGTGGACTCATCTGGCGTAACATACGAAAGATATTCCATTCTGATCCGAAGGAGGCACGATGCCACGATCTCAAAAGAAACAGGCGTCCTCAAAGAATTCGCGCCGTAAACGGTCCGCACGGCCGGCCGCAGGCGCGGCGCTTCCGGCCATTAAACCGTATTGCAGGATGTTGCCTCGCACGGTTCCTCCTCTTCGTCCGGCCGTCATGGCCGACCCGGGCCGCGCGGCAGCGATTCTGGCAACCAATTCGAAGTGGGTCAACGGAACGGTGCTGCATTATTGCTTCTTCACGAAAGGACATTTCAAGGTTCCGAAAAAGCAGGCGGACGCGGTACGCAAAGCGTTCCAGAAATGGAAGGCGGTTGGGATTGGCCTGGAGTTCAAGGAAGTGACACAGCTTAGCGAGGCGGAAGTGCGCATCGGGTATTCGACGGCCGACGGCTCGTCGGCTTCAGCCGTGGGCCGGGATGTGTTAAAGGCCCCGCTCAACGAGCCGACGACGGTCTACGGCTGGGATCTGACCACGCCTTATGGAAGCGGCACCGCGCTCCACGAACTTGGACATGTACTAGGCATGGAGCACGAGCACCAGAATCCATTTGCCGGGATTCAGTGGAACGAGCAGGCGGTCTATGACGCTCTGGCGCAGCCGCCGAACAGTTGGGACCACTCCACGACGTTCCACAACATTCTGGAAAAGCTCAACGCTAACCAGGTGCAGGGATCGAAGTGGGACCCGGATTCGATTATGGAATACGAATTCGAGCCGGGACTGATTGTTTTACCCCACCCGTACGACGTGACGGGCATCACTCCGCCGGGGACGCTTTCGCCGGTGGACAAACAATGGGCTCTCAAGTGGTATCCGCCGCTCCCGAAAGCGCTGCCGGCGTTGCATGCGTTCAAGCCCGCCGTGATGAGCCTGGCAGCCGGCAAACAGGCGGATTTTGAGATCACGCCGACCGAATCGCGGAAGTACACGATCGAGACGAAAGGCGGTGCGGACTCGACGCTGGTCTTGTTCGAGGATGTGAACGGTACGCCGCGGTATCTCGCGGGAGACGATGACAGCGGCGAAGATCGCTGCGCGACCATCAGTTACAAGCTGTTTGCCGGACGGAAGTATGTAGCGCGGCTGCGATTGAGTCATCCGGGTGCATCAGGGAAGGTGTCGCTGATGTATTCGTAAAATGCGGCAGTTGGGGTGATGCGGGGAGGTCCTGGCAATCCCGGAATGTTGTAGACTGGCCCCAACATGAAGCTAGCCCAAACCATCGTCAGCTACCAGAACATCGCCCGCCCGTTCCCCGACCGCGTGGCGCTGCTGGCGAAATCGCAGGAAGCGGCCCGCAAGGCCATCCCCAACCGCGCCCGCGCGGATGCCCGGATGGCCGAGTTCACCCTCGGACTGGAAGCGTTGCGGACGGCCCAAGGAAACTATCCGCGCGTGATGCATACGCCGCGGGACATGACGGCAGCGCTGCTTCAGACCCACTTGGCGGCGAAGGCGGCGGAAGAGAACAAGCTCGAATCCTTCATCCTCAAGGGCATCGCCAGAGTGCTCGAGTTTCTGGACGTGCGGTTCTCACAAGAGGACTGGCTGGGATGGATGCTCAGCTTCTTCACCTGGGTGGAAGGGCTGACGCCGGCGCCGCGGCCGCCGGCAGACGAAACGGCGCAGCCGATCCCCAACAACTTCAACCTGGCGCTCCTGGGCGACTGGGGCACCGGACTCTACGGCGCAGTCCCCTGTGCGCAGAGCATCGCCAACGATCCGGATGGCTATCACATGGTGCTCCACATGGGCGACGTCTATTACTCCGGTCTGCCGGAGGAGGTCAAGGAGCGCTTTCTGGGGTTTTGGCCCAAGCCGGCGGGCGCGATCGGCCGGTCGCTCAACGGCAATCACGATATGTACACAGGCGGGCACGGCTATTTCGAATCGATGCTGCCGACTCTGGGACAGAAGACGAGCTACTTCGCGCTGCAGAACGATTACTGGACGCTGGTTGGCCTCGACACCGCCTACGAGGAGCGGTTCGGCGGCCAGGAAGGCATGCTCGACGACGAGCAGGTGAGTTGGCTGGGACGCATCCTGCGTGCGGCCGGCGACCGGAAGGCGGTGCTGTTCTCGCACCATCAGCCGTTCACACTGCTGGATACGAACGGCGGCGGAAACCTGCTGCAGGCGCTCAACGAGTTCCTCGACGCGGGCAAGATCTTCGCGTGGTACTGGGGGCACGAGCATCGCTGCATTCTGTACGAGCCGCATCCGAAGTTCGCTTTTCACGGCCGCTGCATCGGGC
>DASXAK010000074.1:0-21798 GCA_036406715.1 Bryobacteraceae bacterium
GCCGATACGACTCTCTTGGGAGGTAACCACGGCCATATGAACGCCCATGCGTATTTCGGAGAACATAATTCGCCGTGGACCGGTCCAGACGAGACCGGATGCGTTCTTGAGCATCATTTGCGGCGCGCCACCCAGCACCGGAACCGTCCAAGTGTCCCATTGGAAATCCGGGTTGACGGTGGTGTAGGCGATGCGTGTACCATCAGGAGAAAATACGGGACTCATCTTGGCCAGATCGTCGTGTGTCAATTGCACCGGTTCGCCATCGGGAAGAATTTTCGCGTAGATCTGGCCGGGACCGAAAAAAGTGGAGTCGCCGCGAATGAAGGTGACCATACGGCCGTCCGGCGAAAGCGCGGGCTGGGTAACGGAGTCCGTAAACTTCGTAAGTTGAACCCACTGGGAAGAATCCGTAGTTCGAACTGAACGCTGCAACCGAAGGGCGGTCACTGCGCCTAAAACCAGCACCAGAGCACCCACTGCGGTGATTCGCCATCGGTCACGTCCGTGTTGTGCCTGCTCGATGATCTTGCGAGCATCGGCGATCGCCGCGAGTCTCTGGTTCGCGTCCTTTTGCAGGCAGCGGCGCAGTAGTTGACGGACGCTGGCAGGAGTATCAGCTGGAAGCCTCTGCCAGTCCGGATCGCGCTCCAGCACGGCGGCGATTGTTTCCTGTAGTGTGCCGGCTCGAAAGACGCGCTCGCCTGTGAGCAGTTCGTATAAGAGGCATCCGAAGGACCAGATATCCGTTCGCTGGTCCACTCTTTCTCCGCGAGCCTGCTCCGGGCTCATGTACGCCGGCGTGCCAATGACGTGGCCAGCGACGGACTCAACGAGAGTCACCGTCCCCGAGAGGGCATTCCCCCGCTCTTCCTCTCCATGGATCGCCTTGGCCAGGCCGAAATCAAGCACCTTCACCCGGCCTTCGGAGGTAACCATGACGTTGGCGGGTTTGAGGTCGCGGTGGATCACTCCGCGGGCGTGAGCAGCCTCTAGCGCATCTGCGATCTGCGCACAGATTCGCAGCGCTTCAGAAATGGAGAGCGGCCCAGAGGGATGCTTGCCTTCGACTAATTCCAACACCAGAAAATCGACCTTCTCGAATTCCTCGAGTCCATAAATTGCGGCAATATGGGGGTGATTCAACGAAGCGAGCGTTCGTGCCTCGCGACGGAAACGGGCCACACGCTCCCGGTCACGAGCGAACTCATACGGAAGTGTTTTGATGGCGACATCGCGGCTGAGCTTGGTGTCGTGGGCCCGGTAGACCTCCCCCATGCCTCCCACTCCCAAAGGGGACACGATGCGGTAGTTGCCGAACTGCTGGCCCACCAGTGAGCCGGCGGCACGGATTGTGGCGGTCAGATCCGCTACTCCCGCTTGATCAAGAAAACTGCCGGCGTTTTCCTCCGCCGAGACAAGCAGGTCAACATGCCGACGCAACTCAGCATCCTGGCCGCAGGCACTATCGAGAAATGCCTGCCGATTCTCCGGTAACTGCTCCAGGGCAGCGTGGAACAATTCCTCTGCTTTTCGCCAAAGCTCCGGGTTCATCTGCCGCTCCGTGCGCTTGTCGAATTATATTAGACGGCTGTGCTGTCGGCTGAAACTGCTGAATGGGCGCGGGCGCATCGTGCAAAATCGCCGCCCGCGCCGGTGTGCGGGTTTCGCCGTCAAACGACCGGCGTCCCGTGAGCAAATCGAAGAGCGCCGCGCCGAACGAGCTCCGTTGATAAACCAACGGAGCGGTGAGACGTGGAACCCGCTCCGCTGAATTTTCGGCCGCCGCGCTTGTGGTGCCGAAAGTGAGCGGGGCAGGAGACGTCAGAGACCTGCCCCACTAGCGCAGGCCGAAGGTGAATAGGGAGCTGCCGCACTGGATGCTGACGTATTGCTTGCCGTTCACCCTGTACGTCATCGGGCCGGCGGAGACCGACGGGCCGAGATTCGTCTCCCAGAGTAACTTGCCGTCGCGGGCGTCCACCGCGACGAACTGGCCGTCACGGCCTCCGGCGAACAGAACGTTGCTGGCCGTGGTCAGGATGCCGCCTTCAGTCCGCGGAGACGAGAGCTTGAAATCCCACTTTTTCTCGCCGGTCTGCGGATCCATCGCGCGGATCGCGGCGAATTGGGGATCGCCCTGGTCGTCGGGGGTGTTCCTCGGAAAATCGCCCGTGAAAGCCTTGTCGAGGCTGAACTCGGGCGGCTCGCCCGTCTTGAGGTAAATCGACGAACTGTTTTCCCAGGTCGGGATATAGAACAGGCCGGTCACCGGGCTGAACGACGGGTTGTACCAGTTGGTGGCGCCCTGGTTGCCGGGAAACACGAGCGTTCCTTCTTTCGACGGATCGATACCGGGAGCCTTGATCGGGCGGCCGTTTTCATCGAAGCCGGTGGCCCAGTTCACTTTCGCGAACGGTTTGCCGATGAGGAATTTGCCGTTGGTCCGGTCGAGGACGTAGAACATACCGCTCCGGTTGGCCCACAACATGACTTTGCGCGGCTGGCCGGCGAATTGGATATTGGCCAGCACGGGGACTTGCGTGGCATCCCAATCGAACTCGTTGTGCGGCGAGAACTGGTAATACCACTTCAGCTTGCCGGTATCGGCATCGAGCGCCACCACCGAGCTGCTGTACAGGTTATCGCCGAGGCGCGCGTCGCCGTTCCAGTCCGGGCCGGCGTTGCCGGTGCCCCAGAAGGTCAGGTTCGTATCGGGATCGTAGGAGCCGGTAACCCAGACGGGAGCGCCACCGTGCATCCAGGAGTCGCCCGACCAGGTCTCGTGACCGGGTTCGCCGGGGCCGGGAATGGTGTAGGACCGCCAGGCTTCCTTGCCGGTATTGACATCGAGCGCGGTAATGAAGCCTCGAATGCCGAACTCACCGCCGGCCACGCCTTGAATGACCTTGTCCTTGATCACAAGCGGCGCATGCGTCATGGAATAGCGCTGTTTGGGATCGGCCACCTGGTTCTTCCACAACTCCTTGCCGGTCTTGGCGTCGATAGCGATGACGGTGTTATCGAGCGCGGCGAGGAACAGCTTCCCGCCTCCAATCGCCAGGCCGCGGGTTTCCTGACCACAGCAATTGCGCGCGGCCGCATCGGGCTTGTAGAGATACCGCCAATATTGCTTGCCGGTGGCGGCATCGAGGGCGAAGACGTCATTGATGCCCTGCACCGTGTACATCACGCCATCGACGACGAGCGGCGTGACTTCCATGTTTTCGACGGTCTTGGACTGGAAGACCCACTTGAGGACGAGGTCTTTCGCGTTATCCGGCGTGATCTGGTTGAGCGCGCTGTGCCGCTGGCTCATGTAGCTGCCGGAGTAAGTGAGCCAGTTCTGCGGCTCATTCACGGCATTCAGCAGGCGCTGAGGCGGCACATCGACCGGCGGCGCATCCCGGTTGGGTGGGAGGCGTCCCATTTGTCCCCACGCGATGGAGGCAATCGACAGCAGCAACAACGCTTGAATCTTCATGAACTCGGTCAACCTTTCTTCGAATCTGATATGAGAAATTGGGAATTGCGTAGCCTGTCCCCGAATTAATTCGCGAATTAATTCGAATTAATTAGCCGGCGTGGCCCGGCGCTTGGACATCCCACAGGGGCTCGTCCGCCGAAGGACCGTACATGCCGGGAATGGCGACGCCATTGAGCCGGAAGTAGACTCCCAATTGCGCGCGGTGATGGATCAGATGATTCATGACCATTCCCCGCAGTACGGACGCGCGCGGCATCGACATCATGGGCTTACCGGACATGGTGACCGTCCACGTCACGCCGAGCGCTTCATCGCTGGCGGCGGCGATGTGTGCGCGGGCGGCGGCGACGTGCCGGTCGAATGTTTCCAGCAGTTCCTGGCGGGTGGTGGGAATGAACGGCTTGAATTCGCCGGGCTCGAAATTCAGCGACTCGGTGGTCATCGTCATCGTGGCCCATTCGGGCAACGTGGCGACATGCCCGGCCAGCCGCCCCAGTGGCATCGATTTTTCGTGCGGCTTGTATTCATTCTTGCCTTCGGGGTAACGTTCGAGGACTTTCCGTGTGTTCGCCATTTCCTGGTCGAACTCGGGTAGAAGCATTTCGCTGATAGGCATGATTCCTCCAGTAATGCGGATCAGGGTATGAAGGAGGATATCACAACGCGCGGGGCGGGTTTTGCGGGCGGGAGGCTCGTCGTGAAACCAATGGCGTGTATCCTCGATAGTGTTGGCCGGCATCGCCAGACCCTCGCCGCTGCGGAGCCTCTCCGCCGATGGACGCCTGCTGTTTCTCACGCGGTTCATCCGCCTGTTCTCGTACGGATCGCTGTCGGTCATCCTGGTTTTCTATCTGACCGGTCTGGGGCTGACCGAATCGCAAACCGGGATGGTTTTGACGCTGACGCTGTTGGGCGATACGGCGGTCTCACTGTGGATGACCACACGCGCTGACCGCTTCGGCCGCCGCAGAATGCTGCTCATCGGGGCCGGGCTCATGGCCGGCGCGGGTCTGATGTTTGCGTTCACGCGGCAACTCTGGCTGTTAACGGCGGCAGCGACGATCGGGGTGATCAGCCCGAGCGGAAACGAGGTCGGGCCGTTTCTCTCCATTGAACAGGCCGCACTCGCGGGCGTAGTTCCCGACCGCGAGCGCACGGCCGTCTTTGCCTGGTATACGTTGGCCGGCGCTTTTGCGACGGCGGCCGGAGCGCTGGCGGCGGGCGTGTTGACGCAGACGCTCGAGCGCGCCGCGCTGACGCCACTCGCGAGCGAGCGCGCGATTGTTCTTCTTTACGCGGCACTGGGGCTCGTGCTAGCCGCGATTTTTCTACGCCTGTCTCCGGCAGCCGAAGCGCCGCGGGCGAAGGGATCATCGGTCACAGCGAAGACATTGCTTGGCATCGGCGCCTCGCGCCCGATCATTTTGAAGCTCTCCGCTCTGTTCGCGGTGGACGCGTTTGGCGGCGGGTTCGTGGTGCAGAGCCTGGCGGCATATTGGTTTTATCTTCGGTTTCACGTAAACCCCGCGACGCTTGGCGGAATATTCTTTTGGGCAAACGTGTTTGCCGGGATCTCGGCGCTGCTTGCCTCGCGGCTGGCGGCGCGAATCGGCCTAGTGCGGACAATGGTGTTCACGCATCTGCCCTCGAACGTACTTCTGATTCTGGTGCCGCTCATGCCGAACCTGGAATTGGCGGTGCTGATGCTGCTTCTGCGGTTCAGCATCAGCCAGATGGATGTACCCACGCGGCAGTCGTACACGATGGCGATCGTACGGCCGGAGGAACGCTCAGCCGCCGCCGGGGTCACGGGCGTCGCGCGGACAACGGGAGCGGCGATCGCGCCCTGGCTCGCGGGATTTCTCCTTGGGCGGCCCTCGCTGATTGACCTGCCGTTCTTCCTCGCCGGTGGGCTGAAGATCGGCTATGATCTGCTGCTGTATCGCGCTTTCGTGAGGCTCCAGCCGCCGGAAGAAGCGCAGCATTGAAGCGAGGACCGCGGCTACATGCCGCGGCGCATGCTGGATTGTACCCGTTAGGCGGGAACGGGCGTCCAAAGCTGGATGAAATGCTTGTGGGGGATCTTCGTTGCGGTTGCCGCATGTGGGCAGACTTACGAACTCGGCGCGGACATCGGGTATGGGATCTACCATAACGGCACGATTCTCTCCAGCGCCGGCAGCGTGCAGGCGGGCATACGAAACCGCTTCGCGGC
This sequence comes from Bryobacteraceae bacterium, assembly GCA_036406715.1. Lineage (GTDB taxonomy): Bacteria > Acidobacteriota > Terriglobia > Bryobacterales > Bryobacteraceae > PSRJ01. Next base: position 5,703 of record DASXAK010000074.1, read on the forward strand.
TGGTATCGATCTCGGTTATGAATTTTCCGAGTACGTCTCGGAACAGATCAGCTATCTGTATCACGACGGTCATCCGTTCCTTGAAGGGCAAGGCGTGAAGACCGACATACAGGGGCAATCGCAGGCGCTCACGGTCTCACTGCTCTTTCATTTCAAGCCGCGCAAGGCCCGCTTCCGGCCGTTCGTATCGGGAGGCGCGGGCGCGAAAGACTATGTGATCGCCGGTCCAGAGCCGTTTCCGCAGCCGATTCCGCAGATCGCCAGCCTGACTACCAACGATGTCTGGAAGGTGGTGTTCACAATTGGAGGCGGCGCACAGTACCTGCTGCGGCGGCACGTGCTCTTGCGCGCCGAGTTTCGTGACTACATCACCACGTTTCCCCGGCAGCAGATCGTGCCCGCGCCGCACAACACCGCGCGCGGCGTTTTTGAGCAGTTCACGCCGCTATTTGGAATGAGCTACACATTCTGAGACGAAGCGGGATGAGCGGCCGCTGACGAATGTCCCTTGAGAACTTCATCGATCAGAAAAAGGTCTGTCAGCAACGCTCGCAGATGGATCGACGCATTCAAGTTGTCGATGAGCTGCGAGCTGAGGGCCGGCTGGGCGCGCACCAGCTCGATGGCGGCGATCGAATCGCCGGCATCGCGGGCTAGCACATTCAGGAAAGCCTGATAGCGGTCTGCCGGCTGCAGTCCTTCCTCTTTGACGGTAGCGGCGTAGGCGTCGGCCAGTCCGGAGAGCGCTTCGGAAGCGCGGCGGAGGAGTTCACGGAGCTGTCCGCCGGATTGCACACCCACGTCCGCCGGCAGGCCTTGCGCGGCGTACGCGAGCATGAACTCGTAGCATTCCTCGATCGCGTTGCAGCGATTCGTCAGGTCCTGGCGCATCAGCTAGTCGCCAGCCGCCTCTGCCTGTTGCTGCGAAACCCCTTCGGGCGCCCAACGCTTTGGGTCGTGGTGTTCCAGATAGTGCTCGCGATCGAGCGTGCCGAAGATCATCGACTTGGTGATGACCAGCTTCTCCGGACGCACGGCGAAGTAGATGTGAACCATGATCAGCGCGATCAGCCCGACTCCGGCCAACCCATGAAGGACGTACATCAACCCCCAGGTCATATCGCCGAAAAGATACGGATTGCGCGTGAAGAACGGGGTTCGCACACGGAACATCATGAACACGCCGGTCAGCATGACCGCGAGTCCGGCGAGTACAATCACGCCGTGATACATCTTGTTTTCGAGCGGGTACTTGGCGAATCGCCGCGGCGGCGGGGCCGATTGCCCCATCGCGCGCTTCAGCCGGTGCATGGCGTCTTCGCGATCCTGTTTGTCCGGCCAGATGGACCAGAAATCCAGCCAGAAGCTGGCGTGAATGATGTGATACAGAATCGAAGCCGTCAGCACCAGCCCGGCGATCCAATGGTAGGTCACCCAGGCGAACTGCACGCCGACCTTCGGCAGAAAGGCGGTAAACAGCAGCGTGAGCATGGCCAGCGCCATGATCCAGTGAAAAAGGCGTGCCGCCAGCGAATGGCGCTGGACCTTTTCGGGAATCCGTGCAGCGACACTGGCGGGTGTCGAATCGGCGTACTCGTCAGGCTTAGCCGTGCGAATCCAGATAGCGTGGCCGATCAAGAAGAGGAGGCCGCCGATGGCCGCAACCCAGATCAGGACAAAGGAAATATGGATGGGGACGTCCTGGCCCCACGGGCTGGTGGCCCACTCGACTATGCCCACTTTGCCTCCTCGACCCCGCGAATTGCGCGCTTCACCAGATTGCGCATCAGCGGGATCTTGTAGCCGTTGTAGCGAAGCGGCTCGGCGCCGCGGATGGCGAGTTCAGCCGCCATGTTGGCAGTTTCCGCATTGCGGGGCTTGCCGGCGACCGCGGCCTCGACTTCCTTCAAGCGCAGCGGGCGTGCCGCCACGCCGTTGACGGCGATACGCATACGCTGGATGGTACCGCCGGAGATGACGGCCGACGAGGCTACGTTGACCAGCGGAAAATCCCAGACCTGGCGGTCGCGGACCTTCTCGAAGTAGAATTGCGTGCCGGCCCATGTGGCGGGGATCCGGATTGCAGTCAGCAGATCGCCCGGCCGAAGCACAGTCATGTGGGTGATATCGAGGTCAGGACCGACGAAGTAGTCTTCTGCGTTCACGACGCGCTCACCCTTGGAATTGCGAATGACCATCTGGGCGTCGAGGGCGATGAGTGCGGGCGCGGAATCGGACGGATTGACCGCAACGCATCGATCGGCCTGCAGGATGGCGTGCTCGCGATTAATGGCGGTAGGTGTGTCGGCGTAGCAGGTATTGCCGCCGGCGCGATAGCACTTCCAGCCGCCGCGATAGTACCAGCAGCGCGCGTCCTGAGAGATGTTGCCGCCCAGCGTGCCCTGGTTGCGGATCTGCGGAGAGGCCGCAGCCTCCGCGCCAGTCGAGAGGATGCTGAACTTCTGCCGCACCTCGGGATGACGCACCACCTCGGTGAGCGTGGTCATGGCGCCGATTTCGAGGCCGCCGTTCCACGGCCGGATACCGCTCAGCTCCTTTACCTGGCTGAGATCGACCACGACCGCGGGCCGTTTGATTCGGTCTTTCAGCCAATCGAAGGTATCGAGGCCGCCGCCCATGACCCAAGCGTCTTTGCCGTATTTCGAGAGCATCACCACGGCGTCGTCCGTAGTGGCCGGCTGGAAGAGCTCGAATGCCGGCATGATGTCGCGAATGATCGCCATATCTGTTCTCCTTCGTCAGACGTGGGCCGTCAGCGGCTCGCCCGCCGGTTTGCCGGCTTCGAGCGACGCCAGAATGATGTCCGCGGTCACGGGCGCGCGCCGGATGACCTCATCGCCCAGCGCGTCCGTAAGAGCATTGATAATCGCCATGCAGCCGGCCCCGACCGGAGGCTCGCCGATGCCGCGCGCGCCGATTGGAGTTTCGGGGTCGGGAATATCAAGCGCAGCCCATTGCATGTTGACCGGCGCATCGAGAATCGTCGGCGGTTTGTTGTGGTGGAAGCGTTTCGCCAGAGGCAAGCCGTAGTGCTGGTCGTAGACCCACTTCTGCCCGATGGCGTGGCCGATACCGAGCATCGAACGGCCGAGGATCTGGCCGCCGAGCGCACGCGGGTGAACGATCGTGCCGACGTCAGCGACGCCGAGATAATCGACGATGCGGTAAACGCCCGTTTCGAGATCGACCTCGACTTCGGCGAAGCCGGCGACGAACGAGTGCGTGTTGCCGTCGCGCGGCATCGAATCGCGGGCAACGGCCATCAAGCCCTGGCCGGCCAAAGCCTGCGCCGAGATCTGCGTCATCTTGTTGACGCCCTTCGGAACTTCGTGGCCGTCGTAGATGCCGCCGAGCTCGATGGCGCGCTTGGCGGCCTGGGCGAGCGTCAAACCGCCACCGCCACCTTTGCGATGGACGCGCTCGCCGCTGACTTCATAGTCTTCCGGCTTGCCGCCCATGTCCTTGGCCGCGATCTGCTTCAACTTGTCGATCGCGTCCATGCCCACCGCGTAAGCGGCGCGCGTGTGCGCGTGCGTGGTCTGGCTGCCGCCGGAGGGGCAACTCCAGGGCAGGTTCTTGCCCGTGCTGCCCCAGGTGATTTCGCATTTTTCCCAGGGGATGCTGAGGAGTTCGGCGGTTACCCGGTGGCAGTCGCTCATCGAAGCCGTTCCGAGATTGCCGATTCCGGACTGGATGTACAGCTTCCCATCCGGCTTGAGAACGGCCAGCCCGTCGAAGCCGATGGAGCCGCCGACGAAGCAACTGGTCGCCACGCCGATGCCGCGAACCTTTGTGCCGCTCTTCTTGGGCCGCGCTTTGCGCTTCTCCCATTCGAACTGTTCCATGCCGCGATCGAGCGCCACCTTAATAAAGGAGCTGGTGATGTACGGCCGCTTGCCGTTGGGGCCGGCCGGGCCGATGGGCGCCTTGCCTTCGGGCGCGTTGATGCGATGAATCGCAACCTGGTCGATCCCCAGCTTGCGGGATGCCTTCGCCAGGATTGGCTCCATCTGCGCGATGCCCTGGAAGCCGCCAGGCTGGCTCTGCGAGAGCCGCGGCGGCGTGTTGGTGATCACGGTCAGGCCACGCCACCGCATGGCGGGCGGCTGGTACATCAGCGAGAGCATGCGGCCTGCGTTGTTGGTATCGCCCTGCGGATCGTACGGGCCGTTGTCGAGGATGACAAACATGTCGACAGCAGTGATGCGGCCATCCTTCGTGAAACCGACTTTGACGCGACCATGCGTGCTGGGGCGCGCGCGGCCAATGAAATGCTCTTCTTCGCGGCTGATGCGCATCATCACCGGCATGCCGGTCTTCTTCGCAGCGATGGCGGGGATGATGGCGGAGATGGCGCTGGTGATCTTGCTGCCGAAGCCGCCGCCGGTGTATTCGCTGACGACGACGACCTTACTGAGATCGGGCTGGCCGTGTTCATCCACCATCCCGAGCCAGCGCGCGACGGCAGGAGCGGTCTGGGATGTGCTCTGCGTCGAGCAATGAATGTAGAGCTTGCCGTTCTGCCAGTACGCCATGGCGCTGCGGGTCTCGAGCGTCTGGTGACTGGTGTTGGGCGTGACGAAGGTTTCATCGAGCACCAGGGCGGCTTGCTTGAAACCCGCATCGATATCGCCGTAGTGCCACGCGCCGGCCTGCGGATCGTTGTTCTTGATCCACTCGTCGAGATTCGACGGGATCGGCAGCTTGCCTTGGTCGTAGTCCTTGAAATCGGCATCGCTGAACTTCAACGTGCGCAGTTGCGGGGGCGGTGCGGGCTGTCCGGCAGGAGCGGGCGGCCGCGTCCACACGTTGCCTTCCACGCGCGCGTTGGCTCCCCCCGGCCTCAGGCTGACCAGCGGATCCACCACGTGGGGCAATCGCTCGATATCGAGATTGATTTTTTCGATCGCCTCGGCGGCCGTCAGTTCATCGACGGCGACTACTGCCAAGATCGGCTCGCCCTGATAGACGGGATCGTTGGTGAGTCCGCGCTCGCCGAGCGGGTTCGCCGGGATGCGCTGGCCGAGATCGGTCATGGCGTCAGCGGGCTTCGGCATGTCGTCGACCGTGAGAACCGCTTTCACGCCCGGCATTTTCAGGGCTTCGCTGGCATCAATGTGACGGATGTGGCCATGCGGCACCGGGCTCAGCAGCAGCTTGGCGAAAAGCATGCCGTCGGCGCGGTAGTCCTCGGCGTACTTCGCCCGGCCGGTGACCTTCGCGTAGAGATCGGGCGTGGTGTAGTTCTTGCCGATCAACTTGTAGTTCGGATGCGTGGGAAGCGGATTGTTGTCGGGAGCTTTTGCCGGCATGGTTACGCCTTCCTTGCGAGTTCGGCACCTTTTTGCATTGCCGTCAGAATCTTGTCATAGTCCTGGCACCGGCACAGGTTTCCCGAAATGCCGTGAGCCAACTCGGCGCGCGTGGGATTCGGATTGACTTTCAGATAACCCACCGTCGCCATAATGAAGCCTGACATGCAGAAGGCGCATTGGAACCCCTGCTCGTCGATCACGCCCTGCTGCACCGGGTGCAGTTTACCGTCGGCCGACGCCAAGCCTTCGATGGTGGTGATCTTCTTCCCGCGCGCGGTCTGCGTGAGAATCGAGCAGGAATAGTGCGGCACGTCGTCGATGAGAACCGTGCAAGCGCCGCATTCGGAGCGATCGCACCCGAGCTTAGTGCCCGTCAGGCCGAGCTTGTAGCGCAGCGTCGTCGCCAGCGTCTCCTGTTTCATGACGTCGACCCGCCGCTGCTGGCCGTTCACGTTCAGCGTGATCAGGCGCTCCACCGAACCCGGAGCCGACGTTTGGGCGCGGACCGAAGAAGCGCGGAACAAGTAGCCCGCCGAGGATACGGCCCCGCCGGCAATGACCCCTTTAATTACGTCACGGCGCGACCAGCCGTTCGGCGTCGCTTCCGGACCATTCGTCTCTGCCATAGGATCACCTCGTTGAATCGGTTAGAGATTATATGTCTTTCCCGGGCCGGTGTCGAGCGGACACATCAAGAACGGGAATGTGAGTTTTCGTACCATCGGGCCTGCCCGCTGTTTTGGCAGGTCCCGGTGCGGGTAAACTCCGGCCTGCTCCACGGTGTCAGGAGCTCTTCTTGCTGAGCTCTTTGTAAACCACTTCGGTGAAACTGGCGAACCGGGCCTGGGCCGCCGGCTGGTCGCCAACCGCAGCCTTGATCTCATCGAGAGACTTGCCTTGGGCCACCAGGTCCTTAATTTTTGCCCGTTTGGCTTCGGCGTCGGAGAGCCGCTTCTGGACGTCGGCGTTTGTGAGGACGTTGCCATGGCCGGGAACGACCTGATCCGCCTTGAGCGCAACAATGCCTTTCGTCGTGGTAATCCAGCCTTCTGACGAGCCGTTCTTTTCGAGGTGGATGAGCGGATCGGGAAGCTGGGTGGCGATGATGTCACCAGTGAACACGATCTTCTCGTCGGGCAGGTAGACCACGAGGTCGCCGCTGGTGTGCGCCGGCGCCCAGTGGAGCACCTCGATCTTCACTCCGTCGATCTTGAGGTTCTCCTTGTTCTTTGCGACAACCTGGGTCGGCAGGTGATCGGCGGGGGGAGCGCCCCGGCCGCCGGCGGCTAACGCCGTTTGCTGTTCCTTCTTATTATTCTCGTGCGCGATGATCGTGATGCCCGCCGGAAATGAGGCCAAACCGTTGACGTGGTCTCCATCACTGTGCGTGAGAATTACCGTGGTGACAGGTTTGGGCGTGATTTTGGCGATGTTGTCGAGCAATTCTTTGCCGCCCTGAGGCGTCGTCTTGGCGTCGACCACGATGACGCCCTTGTCGCCGACAATGACTCCGCTGTTGCCGCCGCCGCCTTCCACCCAGTAAACGTTGGGTTTCAACTGGTGAGTCATGAACGGCGCTGGAGCCTGTCCTTGTCCCACTGCCAAAATGGTGCAGCCGCCGAAGCCCGCGAGCGCCGCGAAGCACCGGAGAAACGTCTTTCGCGAATGCATGAGAAAGCCCTCCTTATGGCGCTACGCTAAATTCTACATCCGGCGGCGTGCTCCTGGGTTGTGTCAGTACGGCTGTCCGACAACTCCTTCTTCGACTCGTACGGACCAATCCACATTTTTCGATGTGATGACCAGGAAGTAGGGGCGGGGATCATCTCTGACGTACGCAACATCCTTGCCGACACCGCGGTGGTCGACCGCCAGAGTAATCGGGCGGCTACTGACGCCGCTGTGCACCATGACGCGGAAGAATCCGGCCCCCGGGGAGGACTCGTGAGTGGTCTCCCACTTGATGCGAAATGCGCCGCTGGGAATATCGAACGAATCGGTCTGCATATCGCCCTGGCCCGACCAGGACTCGATGAAACGCCATCCGATTGCCGGAGCTTTTGTCTCGGGTTTCGATTTCTTCGAGCAACCGGCGCTGATCAGCGCGATGACCACAATGGCGAGAGCCTTCATGAGGAGCGCGCGGCTCAGTGCCTGGCCGCGATCGCGGTGACGGCCTCCCAGAAGAACTGGACATGTTTGTACAGCGCCTCCTCGAGGATTCGCTCCTGATCGCTGTGCGCCCCGAAACCTTTCGGTCCATCCTCTTCGTCCACCATGGCACCCACTCCGTAGCACTGCACCCCTTTGGCGCGCAAAAAGGCCATGTCCGTCGCGCCGGTCTGCATGAGCGGTAAAGTCGAAATGCCATAAGTCTTCCGATATGCCGCTTCGAGGGCGTGGTAGGCATCAGTATCAATGCGCGACGGAGCAGCGCCTGGTCTCTGATTGCGTGTGTCCGGGACGACCTCGATCGCGGGGTCGTTGATCACTTTGCGCATCATGTCGTAAAACGCCGGCACATTCTCATCGGGCAAAGCGCGGATGTCCAGAGTAGCCTCGGCTTGCGATGGAATCACGTTCACCTGGTATCCGCCCTGAATGATGTTCGGGGAGATGGAGGTGTGCAGCATCGAGTAAAGAAGCGGTTCATGCTCGGCCAGGTACTCCCGGGCAGCCACTGCTTTCTGCGGATCAAACAGGCTCTGATATCGCCGTGCCTGCTCGGGCGAGCTCAGCGTGGCCAGCTTTTCAAAATAGGTGCGCGTTGTGTCGTTGAAGCGCATCGGCGGATCCCACATCGCGATCTTCTCGACGGCGCGCGCCAGGTGCACCACAGCATTCGTCCGCAGCGGCCGCGAGCCGTGGCCGGATGGCCCCTTCGCGACCAGGCGTGCGCCCTTGGGCTGTTTCTCCGTGGTCTCGATGGTCGCGTAAGAAGGCTTCCCGTTGACGCGCCGGACACCGCCGGCCTCCGCCAGGCAGATCTCCGCGCCGATATCGTTCCAACGCTCGTTCACCAGATACTCGATTCCGGGGCCGGTCGAAGCCTCCTCGCCAGGTTCCGAAACGAAGATTACGTCGCGATCGAGAGCGATGTTGCTGCGCTTCAGCAGCAACATCGTCATGAGATCGGCGAGAAGGTCGCTCTTGTCGTCGAGCGTTCCGCGGCCATAGACATAGCCGCCCTGGAGCGTCGCGCTGAACGGCGGAAAGGTCCACTTCGCGAGATCCACGCGAACCGTATCGCTGTGCCCCATGATCAGCAGAGGCCTCCTCGATCCATTTCCCTTCAGGCGCGCGATCAGGTTGGCTCGCGCCGGATCTTTGGCCGCCACGATGACGGGAATGCCTTCGGCTTCGAGCACGCGCTTGACGTAATCGACGACGCGGGTCTCATTGCCGGGCGGGTCTGTGGAATCGATCTGAACGAGGGCCTGGAAATGGCGGAGGGCTTCCGGGTTGACCTTGGACCAATCCGGGGTCTGAGCCGAAACGGAGAAGACAGCCGGAAACAGCGCAAGTACGAGCGCAAATCTCATGCGAAACAGTCTAACGTACCCGTGGCGCATGCTTCCCGGGCAAACTACAGAATGCCCCAGGCGCGCCGGGCCGTATCCACTACGAGTTGCAGCTTGCGCCATTGCTGTTCTTCAGTGAGCAGATTGCCCTCCAGCGATGACGCAAAGCCGCACTGCGGGCTCAGCGCGAGATTTTCCATCGGAACGTAGCGGCTGGCTTCCTCAATGCGACGGAGAAGCTGATCGGGCGATTCCATATCGGGAACCTTGCTGCTCACCAATCCGAGGACCACAATCTTTCCACGCGGCACAAACCGGAGGGGTTCGAAGGTGCCGGCGCGCTCCGATTCGTACTCCAGCAGGAACGCGTCGACGTTCAACTGCGTGAACAGCTTCTCGGCGATCGGATCGTAACCGCCTTCCGCGTACCACTGGCTGCGATTGTTCCCGCGGCAAAGGTGAATCGCGAGAGTGACGCCCTTTTTCCTGGCGCCCTCCAGGCAAGCATTGTCGACGCGAATGGCTTCATCCAGAGCCTGCTCAGGGTCCTGGCCCATTTCTTCCTGGATGTACTTCCGCCACTTCGGATCGATGTAATAGCTGTACCGCGGCGCATCGATCTGCAGGTATTTGACGCCTTCGCGGATCAGGGCCTGAATCTCTGCGCGGAACACCGGCACCAGATCCCACAGGAATTCCGATACCGTGCCGTATGCGCGATCGCTGACACCCTTCTTGTAGGTAATGGCCGGAAACTGGTTTGGCGTCGGAAGCGTGATCTTGATGTCGCCCGGGCTGTGTTTCTTCAGGAAATCGAGCTCGTGCTTGGCCATCCGCCTTTTCTGTTGGATTTTCGCCGTGACGACTCCAGGCAGGCTGACGTGGGACGAGCTGCCGGCAGCGCCCGCACTGGCCGCGCCTTTCCACGATCGCGAAACACCTTCGCCGCGATCAATACCGGTAACAGATTCGTAGAAATCGCTCATGAACCCGCCGCGGCGCAGCTCGCCATCGGTGAAAATCTTCAACCCGGTGTCGCGCTGCCGCTCGAGGATGCGGCGGATCTGCCGGTCTTCGATCTCCTTGAGTTGTTCCGGAGTGGCGCTCGGATTCCGCCGCGCCTCCAGAATCTCTTTGGGACGTAGCAGGCTTCCGACTTGGTCAGCGCGGTATTTGACGGACATCGCCCCGTATTCTACCGAAACGCCTGCTGGGCCTTGTGGTCCTCTTCCGCTTTGATGGCCGCCCCGAACAGCTTCTCGAAGAATCCTTCTTTCACCAGTTTTGCGACGAAGCTGTTATCAATCACCTTCCGATAATCGTAACCCTTCATGAGCTGGATCAACTGCGGATCGCTTTGCTGCTCGATCACTGATTGGACAGCACCGGCCAACACATAGGGAACGCGCTGGAAGAGCATTCCGCGCGCATGCGTATCGTAAAACCGCGCGACATCGGCCGGCGATTGCTTGTCAAACGCGAGGTACGCCTTCACGGCGAAATCCTTGTCGTCGTAAAAACGCTTGATAGCCTCCGCATGAGCCTTGATTAGCGCTTCGACCAGCTTCGGATTCGCGGCCACCGTGCTCTTTTTCATGAGGTAGGTGGTGGCCGCGAAGATGTCATGATCGGCCATGTTCGTCAGAGCTTTGTAGCCGGCCTCTTCGATCTTGAAATATGTGGGTGCAGTCAGCATGGTGGCATCGGCACGGCCGCCCTCGAGCGCCGCCGCGCGGCCGTTGACGTCGGTTCCCACCGGCACCCATTGGACATCCCGGGAGGTCATGCCGTAATCGCGCAGCAAAGCTACGGCGTAGTTGTAAGGCGCGTCGCCAATCTGGCTGACCGCGATGCGTTTGCCCTTCAAAGCCTGCACGTTCGGAATATCCTTGCGTCCAACAAGCGCGAAATCCGCTTTGTTCAGCCAGCTTCCGACCACGACCAGCGACCCATCGCGCGCCATCGCCTGCATGGCAGTCTCGAGCGAATAGTTGGTCATCACCGCCTGCCCGCTGATCACCATGGCCACGCCAGCGGGGTGCACCCCGAAAACCACGTCCACATCAAGCCCGTACCTCTGGTAATACCCACCCTCCTTCGCCATAAAAATTGGCCAGGACGACGCGCTGCGAGTCGGATAGCTGATGGTGATTTTCTGAAGCGGCTGCGGCGATGCGGTGATCGCTATAAAAAGGGCGGAAAGCCAGACGACAAGGCGGCGGGATAATGCCATGGTAGGCGTAGTATACACCCCTGATACGGCGGATGCGGTGACCTGCGCGTAGCCATCGCCGGATACAACCGGGATGCAGACGGTAATATAGACATTTGATATATAGTTGTAATATATGAAGTCGCTGCTGATACAACTCGATGAGCCGACATTCCGGGCATTGAACCGAATTGCGCCCGCTGCCCAGCGCAAACGCGCGGAGTTCGTCCGCGCCGCGATTCGAAAAGCAATTCTTGAGGCCGAAGAGGGACGAACGCGTCGCGCCTATCTGCAGCAACCGGATTCTGCCGCTGAGGCCGATGACTGGTCCAATGCCGGGAAGTGGAAATCGTGAAGCAGTACGAGGTGTGGTGGGCGAATCTGCCGCCGCCGGCTGGTCGGCGGCCCGTCCTCCTGCTAAGCCGCCACGCCGCTTATGCCTACCTCAACAAGTTCCTTGCGGTTGAAGTCACTTCCACGATTCGGCGGATCGCCGTCGAGGTGGCTCTGGGACAAAGTGAGGGCCTCCCGAAGCGCTGCGTGGCCAATTGTGACAACATCCGAACCATATCGAAGTCGGCCCTGGTGAAACGAATCGGCCGGCTGGCGCCGTCCCGAACGTCGGAACTGAAGCGCGCTGTAGGGCATGCAATCGCCTGGGACGAATTAATCGAAGCCATTCGATAGGCGTGCATTCGTGCCGCATCGTTTGGCACGCGTCGCGTGCACGCAGCTATACTGAAATTTAAAGGATGAGTTCCGCAGCCGTTCCTACGATTCAGCGAACAGTTGGCTTCTACGAAGCGCCCCTCGGCAAGAAAGTTGTCATGGCTATCACAGGGGCGATCCTGTTCGCGTATGTCGTCGGGCACCTGCTTGGAAACCTGCAAATCTATTCGTCCGATCCTGACCGCATCAATCGCTACGCCGCCGCACTGCACGATCCGGGCTTGGCCCCCCTGCTGTGGGGTGTGCGGGCGCTGTTACTGATTTCCGTAATTCTGCATATCACGGCGGCGACGCAGCTTTGGCTGCAGAACCGCGCCGCTCGGCCCATCCGCTACGTGAAAAAGGATGACGTGCCGGCCTCTTATGCCGCGCGCACAATGATCTGGAGCGGCCCGATCATCGCAGCCTTCGTTATCTTTCACATCCTGCATCTCACCGTGGGCAGCGTGCTGCCGCTGCAGGAACTTGGCCCCGATCACCCGAACGTTCGCGCGAACGTGATCGCCGGTTTCCAACACCCGACGGTCGCCGCGGCGTACATCGTCGCCATGCTGCTTTTGTGCCTGCACCTGTTCCACGGGGTGTGGAGCATGTTTCAATCCGTGGGAGTCAGCCATCCGCGTTATACGGTTTGGCTGAAACGGTTGGCCGCTGTCAGCGCGCTGTTGATCGCGATCGGCAACATCTCGATTCCGGTGGCGGCGCTGACCGGGTGGCTCGCCTATTGAAATGGAACTGAACTCAAGAACGCCGGCCGGTCCCATCGAGACGCGCTGGGACCGGCACCGCTTTGGCCTGAAGCTGGTCAACCCTGCTAATAAAAGAAAGCACACCGTCATCGTCGTGGGATCAGGTCTCGCGGGCGCATCGGCGGCGGCCACCTTGGCCGAGTTGGGTTACAACATCAAGTGCTTCTGCTTTCAGGATTCGCCTCGCCGCGCGCACAGCATCGCCGCGCAGGGTGGGATCAACGCTGCCAAGAATTATCACAATGACGGCGACAGCATCTACCGCCTGTTTTATGACACGGTCAAGGGCGGCGACTTCCGCTCGCGCGAAGCCAACGTCTACCGGCTCGCCCAGATCAGCGTCAATATTATCGACCAGTGCGTCGCGCAGGGCGTTCCGTTTGCGCGCGAATATTCCGGTTACCTGGACAATCGCTCCTTCGGCGGCGCGCAGGTCTCGCGCACATTTTACGCGCGCGGCCAAACCGGCCAACAACTGTTGCTGGGCGCCTATCAGTCTCTTGAACGGCAGGTGGGCGCGGGACGCGTCCGGATGTTTCCGCGAACCGAGATGCTCGACCTGATCGCTATCAACGGTCAGGCGCGCGGGATCGTCACGCGGAACCTGGTCACCGGGCACATTGAGTCTCATTTCGCTGACGCAATCGTGCTCGGCACGGGCGGTTACGGCAACATCTATTACCTTTCGACCAACGCCAAAGGGTCCAACTGCACGGCGATCTGGCGCGCGCATAAGCGGGGCGCGTTCTTCGCTAACCCGTGCTTCACCCAGATCCATCCCACGTGCATTCCGGTTTCCGGCGACTATCAATCGAAGCTGACCCTGATGAGCGAATCGCTCCGCAATGACGGCCGGGTCTGGGTTCCTGTCAAAAAGGGCGACCACCGCGCGCCCAGTTCGATTCCCGAAAGCGAACGCGATTATTACCTCGAGCGGCGCTACCCCAGCTTTGGCAACCTGGTGCCCCGCGATGTAGCCTCGCGCAATGCCAAAGCGGTTTGTGACGAAGGTCACGGAGTCGGCGAAACGAGCCTCGCTGTCTATCTCGATTTCCGGGATGCCATCGAGCGGCTCGGCCGTCACGTGATCCGCGAGCGCTACGGCAACTTGTTCGACATGTACGAGCGCATCACGGGCGAGGATCCGTACTCGGTTCCGATGCGCATCTACCCGGCCATTCACTACACCATGGGCGGCCTATGGGTGGATTACAACCTGATGTCGACCATTCCCGGCCTGTACGTGATCGGCGAAGCCAATTTCTCCGATCACGGTGCGAACCGCCTCGGTGCCAGTGCCTTGATGCAGGGGCTTGCCGACGGCTACTTCGTGCTGCCAAACACGATCAACGACTACCTGGCTTCGAACCGCTTCGAGCCGGTCGATGCCGGCCATCCTGCCGTGCGGGATGTCGAGGGCCAGGTCAGGACCGCCATCCGTCGCCTGCTCGAGACCAAAGGAACCCGCACCGTCGATTCGTTCCACCGCGAGCTCGGCAAGCTGATGTGGGACTACTGCGGCATGTCGCGCACGGCGAGCGGTCTCAAGCACGCACTTTCCAAAATCCCCGAACTGTGCGACCAGTTTTGGAACGACGTGAACGTCCTCGGAAGCGGTGACGAGCTCAACCAGTCGCTCGAAAAGGCCGGCCGTGTCGCCGATTTCTTCGAGCTGGCCGAGCTGATGTGCGTTGACGCACTCCACCGCAACGAATCCTGCGGGGGCCACTTCCGCGAGGAATTTCAAACCGAAGAGGGAGAGGCGGCCCGCGACGACGAACGCTATTCGTACGTGGCAGCGTGGCAATTTTGCGGCGCGGGGTTGTCGCCCACGCTGCACAGAGAGCCACTCATTTTCGAATACGTGCATCCAACGCAGCGGAGCTACAAATAATGCGGCTCGTCCTGCACATCTGGCGCCAGCGCAACACGGCTGAGAAGGGCCGCATGGCGCGTTATGAGCTGCCGGACGTCAACCCCGACATGTCATTCCTCGAGATGCTCGACGTGCTCAATGAGCGGCTGATCACTCAGGGCGAGCTTCCGGTCGCCTTCGATCACGATTGCCGCGAGGGCATCTGCGGCATGTGCGGCTTCATGATCAACGGCGTGGCGCACGGCCCTTTGCCCGGCACTACCATCTGCCAGCTCCATATGCGCCATTTTCATGACGGTCAGGAACTGTATCTCGAGCCCTGGCGCGCGCGCGCCTTTCCGGTGGTCCGCGATCTCGTCGTTGACCGCAGCGCCTTTGATCGTCTGATCGCAGCCGGAGGGTTCATTTCTGCGTCCACCGGCAGTGCTCCCGATGGCAACGCCATCCTGGTTCCGAAGGAAAATGCGGATCGGGCGATGGATGCGGCCGCATGTATCGGTTGCGGCGCCTGTGTCGCCATGTGTCCCAATGCGTCGGCATCCTTGTTTATGGGCGCCAAAGTTTCTCATCTCGGTCTGCTGCCGCAAGGCCAGCCCGAACGGGCCGAGCGGGTCGTCGCCATGGTGGCACAGGCCTCGCGCGAGCGGTTCGGAAGCTGCACCAGCATCGGCGAATGCGAAGCGGTGTGCCCGAAAGAGATCAAGCTCGAAGTCATCGCTCGCATGAATTGCGATTTCGTCTCTGCTTCCTGGGGCTTGCGCGGCGCCGTAGTCGAGGGGGAGCCTTCCGCGCCCGATCGGCCCCTTTCCAATGATCCGGCGACGCTCGCGCCCAAACCCCTCAGCCGCACGCCTGCCTGATCTCGCGCGCCGCCTCGTACTATAGAGGCGTGGACGCCCTACACCGTTCAGCCGCCTCCGTGTTGTCAGTCTCCGCCTTGTGCAAGCAGTACGCCACTGTCCGCGCGGTTGACGGCGTCTCGTTCGAAGTCCATGCCGGGGAGATCGTCGGCCTGCTCGGCCCGAACGGCGCCGGAAAGACCACGACCATCAGCATGATTCTCGGCGTCCTCGAACCCACGTCCGGCTCCGTCCGGATCGAGGCGATCGACCTCGGCACCCACCGCTCGCGTGCGCTCGAACGCACCAATTTCGCCGCCGTCTACGCGCCGCTGCCCGGCAATCTGACGGTGGCGCAGAATCTGCGCATCTTCGGTTTGGTTTACGGCGTTCGCAATCTGGCGGAGCGGATCGAAACGCTGCTGCACCAGTTTGACCTCGGCCCGTTTCGAGACACCAAGTGCGGAGTGCTCTCCTCGGGAGAACAAACGCGCGTCAGCCTCGCCAAAGCCATGCTGAACTCGCCGAACCTGCTTCTGCTCGACGAGCCTACGGCTTCACTCGACCCCTCCGCCGCGCGCGACATCCGGGCGCGAATCCGCGCGTTCGCCGCCCAGGGATCTTGCGGCGTGCTCTGGACATCGCACAATATGTACGAAGTCGAAGAGGTTTGCGATCGCGTCCTCTTCCTCTCACGCGGCAAGATCCTGCTCGAAGGCGACCCCAAGACCCTCCCGGCCGAACACGGCAAGCAGAATCTGGAGGATTTGTTCATCGCGGTGGCGCGCGAGCCTCTGGCGCTGGAGCGGGCCTAGCCCTATGCGCTTGCATCGA
>DASXAK010000075.1:0-25691 GCA_036406715.1 Bryobacteraceae bacterium
GATTGACCCATGACCGCGACTTTGTCCACGGCGATCTTGCCGTTCAACGGAGAGCCGTCTCGCGCGTTTTCCTTCTCCGCCCAGTCGATCGCAGCGCGCACGTCGTCGGCGCTCTCCTGCCGTCGCGCTGCGCCTTCCTGAGGCACCGTGCCCATCACCAGAGCGCCATGCGACGCGATGGTGGTCAGGAAGCCCGAATAGCGCGTGCTGTCAATCGCACAACCGCCGTTACCCCAAACCATCACCGGCAACGTGTCCTTCTTGGGAAACGCGTCCAGCGTCGTGGGGCGATAAATGTGAAGGCTGGGGGAGCCGAATGCGGGTTCGGATGTGACCTGGTACGGTCCTGGCTCCGCCAAGGGCGCACCTTCAAGAGGCAGCGCCCGCTCGATCATTTCGCGAGTGATGCCAGGCGGCTGCGCGAAACTTATGCCGGCGCCTGCGAGAAACACGGTAGCGGCAGCAATGATGGTCTTCTGCATAGTTCGTCTCCTCCAGAACCAGGATTATCCCAAATCGAGATCTAGTATGACACTCCAGCCGTACTGCAATTCAACCCGGGTGGTGCGTCTGGCTAGTGGAGTCGCTTGCGCCGGAACGGCAGGACGACAGCGGCGCGGGCCCCGCAGAATAACAGGATCAGCGCCGGAGGGACCGCAAGCACGATGATCGCGTGTTTCAGGAAGGCGGACCCTCCGGCCCCGTTCGCCAAAGGAAGCGCGAGCGTAATCGCGTAGTAAAACGCCAGTGGAGCGCCAACACGCCGGAAGGCACCTTTCATGTCCGGCCCCGCAAGGCTGCGACATGCTGCATCCGGACAATGAGCTCGTGCAAGAGCACCAATCCGGCGAAATACACGATGATCCCTTCCATGCGGTGGCTCTGCGCCGGAGTCAGTTGCGGCGCCGCGATCCGGTGCCCCATGAGCCACAGGGCGACCCTGATGCGTGCTGCGTTGACAATCACCGCGGCCGAATAGGCGGTCAGCAGGCTGCCCGCCAGCACGATCGCGCCGGAGGAGAACGATGTGGCGCGCCGTCTGAACGCGAACGCCGACATCGCGAATGCCGCGATCATGAAATTGAGGCCCGCACACGATTTCTCGATCAGGAAGAGCCGCTCGCGGGAAAGATATCCGGCCCCCGGCTCTGCTATGAACGAGACCGCGGCCCCACCGGCGAGGCGCGCGGTCGGGCCCAGGATCCACCAAAGATCGTCAGCGCCGGCCTCGGAGTAATATCCCTTCATCGCCCAGATGACCAGCAAGACCACGGCCAACCAAACGAGCTTCGTCTTCACGACGCGACTCCTCGAGAGCCGTACCTCAACCGCAGCAGCTTTCCGCAAGTCAACAAGGCCAGAGCGATTGCCAACAGCCAGGCGAGCTCGGGCTCGGACCCGCTCGTCACCCCGACCGCGGAATCCGAGACGCCGGCGGGAAGGGGGAGCGGCTGATCGACGTCTTCCGCTGAGCCGCTATGGCGTACCACCTCGTGTACCGCAATGAATGACGTGTAGCGCGTGAGCAACCCATACTTCAGCCCCAGTGAGGTGATCTCCGCCACCGTGTCGCTCCCGGCATGGTCGCCAAAGTCGCTCAGGTGCGCGATTCGCGTCCGCGCCCACAAATACTGAAGCGCGGAATGTCTGGCATTGGAATCCCCGTCTGCGACCGGCACGACGGCCCGGTAGGGGTCGCGGCCGGTGAGTCCTGTGATCTCGATCGACCCACCAGGATTGCCGCGCCATCTTCCAAACAGAACCACAGGCCGGCTGGCGAAGAGGTCGGGAATGTTCTTCGGCTCGACGTCATACGCGTCAAATCCCGCGAACTTCACGTTAATTCCGGTGAGCACCGGAGAATCAATGTAGCGGCGAAACCGCGTGGCCGCGTCTTCGGCTTCACGCGCTCCGGTCACGACAAAAGGTTCGCCCAACCCGGCGTGTGCGACTCCCTCGATGAGGTAACGGTTCACGGCGGTGCCAATGCCGAATGCGAAGAAGTTCGTCTCATGAAGCTGCTGGCGAACATAGTCGAACACTTCGGCTTCCGCCTCGATGTAGCCATCCGTCAACAGGACTATGCTTCGGGAGACCGCAGGCTGCCGCGGAATGCCGCAAGCCGTTTCGAGGGCTGCGAGAAGCCGCGTGCCGCCTCCGCCATTCTTCCTGCCGACAAATCGCAGCGCCTGGTCGAGATTCGAGCGGGTGGCTGGAACCGATTCCGGCGCAAACGTCTCCGATCCGTCGGCGAAAACCACGATATTGAAGGTGTCGTAGGGGCGAAGCCCGTTTACGAGATCGCCCATCAACTTCTTGGCCGTATCCAGCGGAAAGCCGTTCATCGATCCGGAAACGTCCACAACGAAGATATATTCGCGGGGCGGCAAGTCCGCCGCCGCCACTTTCTCAGGCGGCTGCGCCGTGAGCAGGAAGAAGTTCTCGCCATTTCCTTGATAGAGCAGGAGGCCTGACCCGATCTTCTGGCCGGACAGCCGATAGCGCAGAATGAAGTCCCGGTTGCCTGAGAATCGCTCGGACTCTGCAAGCGTGATCTCCGCGTGCCCGTCGGGGCCAGTCCGCGAGACGATTTGATGCGAAGGGGAAGAGATCTCCTGAATCGGCATCCCGGCGGAGACCGCGCCTGTCAGATGAAATTCGGCGGCCGGCGGCTGGCCCTGGTGCAGGTACGCCGCTTTGACAAAACCGTCTGCCCATGAAGCCTGGCTTTCGGGCTTCTCCGAGTACCTCGGGCCCACCACCGTCGGATAGACGAACTCGTAAATGCCTTCAGTGGGCGCCAGCAGCTCGGTATATTTCAATTCGACCGAAATGGTGTCTCCAGGCAGCACGTTGGCGACGTTCATGGTGAATACGTTCGGACGGCTCTGCTCGAGAAGCGACGCGCTTTTTCCCTCGCGCTTGGCGCTTTCGAACTCCGCCTTGGCCTGTTCGCGCTCCTTGATCCTGGCCACAATTCGCACATCGCCGACGGTCATCGTCATGCCGTAGACGGCTGCGCGTGTCGACGCCGGGAAAACGTACCGGGCATGGATCGGCCTCTGCCCACGGTTCTCGTACACCTGCCGTACGGTGACGTCGGCGATCACGCCAGAGATCGCGACATCGACGTTCGTCTGCTTCAGAGGCAACTGGTCGAGCGCCGGATCGCCGTTCTCAATGAAGAAATAGGGAGAGAGGGTTTTGTCGAGCGCCGCTCGCTCATTCTGTGCCGCAGCCGGCTGTGACGCCAGCGCGGCAAATGCCACTACGACGATCGCAATCTGCTTGCGCGGGAGTTCCATGCCACGCCGAATCGCAATGCGGCTGCCACCGCCCTCGGCGCGACGACAGAAGCCCGCCATCGCCTTCCCTATGACAGAGGTAGCGCCCGCGATCTCGTCGCCGGCAACAAGATCGCCGGGGCTGCAGACGGGTCTCCGGCCCAACAGACGTGTCCCGCGAGACACGCGCGAAAATGTCACCTTGTGTCGCGAAAGCGTCATTCACCGAGGTTAAACTGGATAGGATGAATACCCCGAAAGTGCTTCTGCTAATCTCTCTGTTTGCCTCGCTCATCGGTGCCCAGACTCCGGCCGCCAAATCGGAGCAGAAAGTACCCGCTTTCATGGGTCCTTGTTCCAATCTGACCTGCGAAATCGAGAACGATTGGTTGCGCAACAACGTGCTGATGTCCGGGCTCGCCAACGCGATGCCGGACGAGAAGTACGGATTCAAGCCCACGCCCGCGCAGCAATCGTTTGGCGAACGTGTGCTGCACGTCGCGCAGATCAATCTCATGCTTTTGCAGGCTCTCGGCGCCAAGGCGGCGGCGCCGGCCATCGACATGAACGCGACTTCTAAGGCCGCGTCGATGGCTGCCCTGCAGGGTGTAGGCGACTACGGTGTTGCGGTCATCCGGGAATTCGGCGAGCAGGGGTTGTTGGCCCGCATCGATTCCCCTGGCCCGATCGGATGGTTCATGGGACCGAAGGTGAGCCGTCAAAGGATCATGTACTTCCTCATGACGCACTCGCAAGACACCTACGGACAGTTGGCGGTGTACGCGCGCTTGAACGGCATCACTCCGCCAGCCAGCCGGCAGCCGTAGGGCAGGCTTCAGCGTGCCGCGCGTGATTCACTTCAGATTCATCATTCTGGCCAGCGACGGCCAATGAGAGCTTTGGCGCAGACCTTGGGTCAGCGGCGCGCGGGCGTACAAGATTGCGAATAATTCTCGATCCTGTATGGCCCTCTCGTACCACTGCGCAACGGTTTCTACCTCCGACGCGAGCAAGTGGTAGACGAGCATGCCTGAGACCCCGTTCTCTCGGATGCGGCTGATCAGTTCTTCGGCCCGGCCGGTCTCCCCGTTGCGAGCAAGAATCCCGGCGAGCAGTCCAATCACCCGGCCGTTCCACGGAGCGATTCGAAACGCACGCTCCGCGGCCGCCAGTGCCTCGACGAGCTGGCCGCGTGAGAGGTGAATCTCGCTCGTCACATAATGAGCGAACCAATACTCTTCGTCGACTTCCAACGCGATTTGAGCCGCCGCCAACGCACGCTCGTACTGGCCGGCATGGTTCAGAAAGAATGCCAGATCGGCTCGCGCTGCGACGTTCAAGGGATCTTCTTCCAGCCATTTGTCCATCTGCTCGGCGGCCTCTTCAAACCGGCCAAATGGCCCGAGGCAGAAATTCGCATACGGCCAGCGGACCAAACCTGGCACTGGAGCGCTCGCCATTGCCACCTGGAACTGCCGTTCCACTTCCACCCAGTCGTGATCAAACGCGCCGGCGACCAACCCGAGCATGGCGTGTCCGATGCAAGCTGAGGGAGCCAGTTCCAGAGTCTTTCGGGCCTCCTGCCGGACCGCCAACATGGCGTTGCCGCCCGGCTCCAGACTATGCAGGCTCATCAGAATATGGCATTGGCCTAAGGCGACATGGGGTGCGGCATATTCCGGATCCAATGCCACCGCCTGTTCCAGAAGCTCTCTGCTTCTGGCGAGACACTCCGGCGTATTTTTGAAAAGTTGATGCAGACCTTTCAGATACGCCTCGTAGGCAGGAAGACTGGGATGGTGTTCCTGGCGCTCACCCGGCTTCGCGGAGAGTTTCAGTTGAAGCGCCGACGCGATTGCCGACGCAATCTCGTCCTGCATGCTGAAAATATCGGTCAGTTGGCGGTCGTACCGTTCCGACCATAGATGAGATTGATCTTTAGCATCGATCAGTTGCGCCGTAACTCGAATGCGATTCCCGGAACGGCGAACGCTGCCTTCGAGCACCGTACGAACGTTCAGTTTCTCCGCGATTGTCCGGATATCGTCTTTCCTGCCTTTGAACACAAATGCCGACGTCCGGGCAATCACTTTCAGTCCCGGTACATGCGTGAGCAGATGGATGATTTCTTCGGAGAGGCCGTCACTGAAATAATCGTTCTCCTCGTCCTGGCTCATGTTGGCGAAAGGAAGCACCGCAATGGACGAAACACGCTGCTCTGATGTTTCCGCGGTCTCCAACGCGGCTGTCACTTCGGCTGCGCTTTGAAACCGATCGGCCGGAGATTTGCGCAAGCATCGGCCGATAACTCGCACAAGCCCCTCTGGTCCCTGAAGTGGCTGGGGCTCCTTGTGCAGAATCGCCGCAATTGTGGACACCGCGGTGTCCCCGCCGAACGCACGGCGCCCCGAGAGCATCTCGTAGAGCACCAGCCCAAAAGAAAAGATGTCCGAGCGTGGATCGATGGGCTTTCCTTCGGCTTGCTCCGGCGACATGTATGCGGCTGTGCCAAGAACCGCCCCGGCATGAGTCGCTGTCACCGTGGAATCGCCGGGCGTGACTGGCTGCACGAGTTTGGCCAGGCCGAAATCCAGAAGCTTGACCCCGAGAGACGTGACGAGAATATTGGCCGGCTTCAGATCACGATGGATGACGCCTTTGCTGTGGGCAGCCTCTAGGGCTCCCGTGATCTGTAGGGCCAGCCGGACGACTTCGGCTGGAGGCAATGGACCGCGCAGCGGTTTGCCTTCCACATGCTCCATCACCAGATAATTCGGGCCTACGTCATAAAGCGTGCAGATGTGGGGGTGATTCAGTGAGGCGATCGCTTGCGCTTCCCGCGCGAACCGGTCGGTATGAGCGCCGCGAAGGAACTTTAGGGCCACTCGTCGGCCCAGGCGTGTATCGATGGCCGTGTAAACTTCGCCCATCCCGCCCGAGCCCAGAAGAGTACCAATCTCATATGGGCCGACGCGAGTCCCAGCGGCGACGGGCATAGAAGTTTCCCATTTTAGCCCACGCCCCAATCGAGCGCAGGCCGCATAGTTGTAGTGATCTGATCCCGCCGGGCGTTGCAGTCGATGAGTGTGTCTCTTCCCTTCCCATGTTGAAATAATGTGATCCTACGCCCAGGGCGGTTGCGAAAAGTATCTCGATATCCTTCAATAGCCTCCGACTCGCGAACCGGGCTGCCCACTCCTGATATTCTGGGACGCGGAACGTGTTTGGGAGAGGTTCATGAGATTGACGGGAATATTCGTGATTGGACTCGGCATGTTTGGTGCTATTGCCGCGTTGTGCCAGATTCGGCCTCCGGCCGGCCAGCGGACTGGCCCCGGCGTGCAGGCGCCGCAGGATGAGAAAGAGCCTGAGGTTTTGAAGGCATGCAAGACGCCGCCGCCCGCCCCTGGCGCCCGCGGCGGCGCGAGGCGTGGCGGCGGAGCCCCGGAAACCTTTCCCCGGCAATACACCGTCATGGAAATTCCGGGTGTTGTTGCAGCCGGCCAGCAATGGAAAGAAGTCTGGCAGGTCGACGGCAACAACGCCGACGGCATCATCGCCACCAAGGATGGCGGCCTGCTCATCGCGCAAAACGACAAAAGCGACATCGTGAAGCTCGACAAGAACGGCAATACTTCGGTCGCATACAGCGGGACGAATACGGGCGGCTCGGTGGCCATGAATTCGAAAGGCGCGCTATTCGTCTTGAACCGCGGCCTGAACCCGTCGGTCGAGCAGCTCACTCCGAAGCGCAAGCCGCTTGCGAACCGTCTCAACGACGATCCGCTCGACTGCGTGGGCGGCGTGGTAAATGATCTTACGGCCGACAGCAAAGGCGGTGTGTACTTCACGATCTCCGGAGGCCGCGGCCCTCTGTTCTATGCCGATCCAACCGGCAAAGTCACCCAATACGGCGAGAACCTGACCACGAACGGTATCGTCCTCAGCGCCGATGAGAAGCATCTGTGGGTCACGAACGGCCCGGCCGTCGCGGAGTTCGATGTCCAAAAGGACGGTTCGCTGACCAATCAGCGCGAGTTCGCCAAGCTCGAGGGCGGTGGCTTCGGCGGAGACGGCAGTACCTTCGACGCCGCCGGCCGCCTTTACGTCACCAGTAACCCCGGCGTGCAGGTCTTTTCGCCTGACGGCAAGAATCTCGGCGTCATTCCGACCCCGCGCGGCACCATCAGTGTCGCGTTCAGCGGCCCCGATCGCAAAACGCTATACGCCGTCGCGCGCGACAACGCCCAGAACAAGGATTGGATCCTCGCCCTTCCCATGCTCGCGCAGGGTCCGAAGGGCCGCGGCAAGTAAGCGGCCTCTAACACCTTTTTGCGGAAACCGTTACCTTGACTCGGTACTTTGCGCCAATATACCATCGACAAATCGTGAGGCAGGTCTCCCGGAACGTCCGGCGAAACAGGAGTGTTTAAAAGGATGCGTCCTCCGTATAGAACGAAACAAATCGTCACCAACGGCTTTGCCGCCCTCGTTTTGCTGGCCGGAGCTTGCACCGCCAGCCGGGCGGCGGAACCGGAAAATGACGGGCTGGACGTGATCCAGGTTCGGCCGGACTTCTACATGATCGTGGGCGCCGGCGGCAATATCGGCGTGCAGGTCGGGGTCAACGGCGTAGTCCTGACGGATTCCGGCGCCGAAGGCGCATCCGAGCGTGTTCTGGCCGCCATCCGCAAGATCACGAATCTGCCGGCCCGCTACATTATCAATACCGGGGCCGATCCCGACCATGTCGGCGGCAACGGACGGCTGTCCCGGGCCGGACAAACCATTTTCATCAATCCGCTGGGCAATTCGACCTTTGTCAACGCCATGACCAACGGCGGCGGCGCATCGATTATGGCGCATGACAGCGTACTCAAGCGCATGAGCGCGCCGACCGGCAAGGCCGCGGCGTTTCCTGTCGAAAGTTGGCCCAGCGAAGCGTTCTACACCGAGAACAAATTCTTCCGGATGAACGACGAGGGCATCGAAGTGCGGCATCAGCCCTCCGCACACAGCGACGCCGACAGCTTCGTGTTCTTTCGCCGCTCCGATGTGGTCGCCGCCGGTGACATCCTCGATATCACCCGCTTCCCTGTCATCGATGTCGAGCACGGTGGCAGCGTGCAGGGCGAAATCGAGGCGCTGAATCGGCTGATCGACCTTGCCATCCCCCCGGGACCCTTCATCTATGAAGGCGTCGGCACGTACGTCATTCCCGGACACGGCCGCCTCTGCGTCCAACTGGACGTGGTCAACTATCGCGACATGGTGGTGATCGTTCGCGACAACATCGCCGACATGATCAAGCGCGGTATGACCCTCAGCCAGATCAAAGAAGCGTCTCCAGCCAAACCTTTCGAGACGGAATATGGCCAGCAGCCCGGTTCCACCAGTTCGTTCATTGAGTCCATTTACAAGAGCCTGACCGTCAAGAAGTAATGTCAAGCGACAGGCAGAGACCAGAAAAGAGAAGCCGCATGCGATATCAAATTTGGGGCATGATTCTTGCCGCCGCCCTGCCGCTGGTGGCGCAGCCGCCGCGAGGCGGACGAGGCGGCCCGCCGCCTACTCCTCAGGCCATGGCGCCGATCGATCTGACCGGCTACTGGGTTTCGGTTGTCGACGAAGATTGGCGTTACCGCATGGTCGTCCCCCCCGCCGGCGATTACATGGGGGTTCCCATGAATGCGGCATCCAAGAAGGTCGCGGACGCATGGGATCCGGCCAAGGATGAAGCCTCGGGCGACCTCTGCAAAGCCTTCGGTGCGCCGTCCATCCTGCGGCAGCCGGAACATCTGCACATGACGTGGCAGGATGACCGCACGCTCAAGCTGGAAACCGACACCGGTACCCAGACACGCCTCTTCCACTTTGGCGATTGGAAAGCCTCCGCGGGCCCGGCCACCTTGCAGGGCGATTCGACGGCCGAATGGGAAATCACGCGCGGCGGCCGCGGTGGTCCGGCGCCCGATCCCAATGCGCCGCCCCAAGGCAAGGGCTCGCTCAAAGTCACCACCACCCATTTCAAGGCTGGTTATTTGCGCAAGAACGGCGTCCCGTACAGCGACAAGGCGCAGCTCACCGAATACTACGACATGATCCGCGAGCACAACGGCGACCTGATGCTGGTGGTCACCATCGTCACCACCGACCCCGAGTATTTGCGCGAGCCGTTTATCATCACCTCGCATTTCAAGAAACAGGCCGCGGGCGACGGGTGGAAACCCACTCCGTGTTCCGTGCGATGGTAACGAAAGGGAAATCGAAAATGACACGCAATCCAATCATCCTGTCGGTGGCGTTGCTGGCTTCGCTGAGCTTCCCTGCCCTGGCCGAGATCGACCTTTCGGGCTCCTGGCAATCCAAGAATCACGAAGATGCGCTCGAGCGCGGCGCCGGCCCGAATCCCGGCGATTTCACCGGCATTCCCTTCAACGACTCCGGCCGCGCGTTCGCCCTCATGAATTCGCAATCGCAGCTTTCCATGCCCGAGCGCATTTGCGCCTTCTACTCCCAGTGGCACCTGATGGTCGGCACATTCGGCATGAAGATGTGGAATGAAAGCGATCCCATCACCGGAAAAACCGTCGCGTGGGTGATCGGCGCCTGGGAAGACCGCGCCGTGATGCGAATCTGGATGGACGGCCGCCCGCACCCCGGCAAGAACGCGCCGCACAGCCAGGAAGGCTTCACTACCGGCGTCTGGGATGGCGATGTGCTCACCGCCACCACCACCCACATGCTGACCGGCTACCTGCGCCGCAACGGTGTCATGACCAGCGACCAGGCCACCATGATCACCCATTTCATTCGTCACGGCGACCTGCTCACCGTGGCGTCCGAGACGGTCGACCCGGTCTACTTGACCGAGCCGTACTACATCACGCGAACCTTCGTGAACACCACGAATCTGATGGCCTCTGGCGGCCCGCCCTGCATTCCGGGCGATGAAGGTGTGCCCGTAGGCAGCGTGCCGCATTATCTCCCCGGCAAGAATCCGCTGGTCGACGAGATGACCCAGCTCTACGGCATCCCGCGCGAAGCCGCAATGGGCGGCGCCGAAACGGCCGACCCGGCCTTCCGCGACAAGATCAAGGACAAATTCAAGACGCCCCCCAAGTGCCAGAAGAACTGCGGCGGTCCGCCGGCGGGCAATTAGCCCGTGGGGCAGGTCCCCGACCTGCCCGACCCTGCGTTACCCTGGATTTCAGATAAGGAGATCCGGTATGACGCCAACCCTTGCTCTTGAATTCGTGGAAGTGGAAGTCGCGCCCGCGCTCGCCGTCCAAATGTCCGGCCAGTGTGCCGCTGATCCCGCTTCGATCTCGGAAGCCATGCGGCAAAAATTCCAGGCTCTCTTTGCCTTTATCGCTCGCCACCACCTCGTGCCCAACGGACCGCCGCGCGCGATTTATACGGCGTATGATCCAGCCGGCCTCTCCTTCCTTGTGGCCGTGCCGGTGACGGCCGGTCCGGCCGCTGCGGTCGAGGACCCGCTCGTCCTCGTCGACACTCTCCCGGAGACCAAGGCCTACCGATTCACGCATCACGGTCCGTACGCCAACTTGCCGCGGACGTACAACCAGATCACTGCGTTTTTGAAGGAAAAGGGATGGCTGCGAACAGACGCCGATTGGGCGCGCTACATGCCGATGTGGGAGGAATATCTGACGGATCCAGAAAAGACGCCGCCAGCTCAACTGATGACTTACATCTACCTGCCAAGTGGGGCAGCTCTCCGGCCTGCCGACCGCTAAAGGGCGCCGCTCCATCTCGGCGCCCCCCTGAAACAGCGATCCTACTGTCCGACCGGTTGCGTGCCCGTCGGCTGCACCGGGGCCACGACCAGCTTGGTGTTCGTCCCGCCCAATTCGATCGACTGCAGCTTCGAATCGACTGATTGCAGCGACGTATAGCGGAACTTCTTCGCGTTCTTTTCCACAGTGACCGGAACCTGCGTGGTTTCCTTCCCCTGCTTGAAAATCGCTTGATTGCCCTCTACCGCTACCTTGTAGTCACCGGCTTTCAATTGGGAATTACCGGCGGATATATCCGATGTCAGTGTCACCGAATAACTGGAGGCCGCACTCGCGATTCCGAGCGCCAGTGTAGCGAGACACAGACTTAGCTTTAGTTTCATGAAGGTGTTATTCTCCTTTTAGCTGGCCTTGCAGCTTGATGATTTTAAAAGGGTTCGGAGTACGCTACGCGGTACTCGTGCTGCGGCGAACCATTGCCTACATCAATATGGATGATCGGCCGGTGTGAAAAGTAACATGAGAAATTTGAGCTATTGCGGAGGCGTGAAACTGCGAATAAACTCCCGCGCCAAGGGTAGACTTCGCGCCGCAACCTCGATGTGCTGCAACCCCTCGGTTCGCGTCGCTTCCTTTCCGGATAGCAGCCCGCCCAGCAAAAGATGCGCCCACGCGTTCTCCGACGATTCTGCCACCGCACGACGCGCGCTTTGCACGGCTCCGGCAATATCGCCGATTTTGTACAACACAATTCCCATGTTGTAGTGCGCCATCGAGGAGTGCGGGTCGAGCTCGAGCGAGCGCCGAAGCGCCGCGGTGGCCTCGTCGAAACGGCCCAATTGGCCGTACGCCACGCCCAGGTTCGTATACGCCTCCGCAAATTGCGGATCGAGCCCGATCGCCCCTTCCAATTCTGCTGCCGCCCGCGCAGGTTCGCCCTTCTTAGAAAATTGATTCGCTCGTGTGTAGGATTTTAATGCCGCTCGGGGAATCTTGTGCCCCAACTGCGAAACGGAAACGGAGGCGCCGGTTGGGCGATCCAGTGGCGCCGGCGACCGAACATCCATCCAAGGTCTCGTCGCCGGTGGGATAATTTCCAGCCGGTCGCTCCAGCCGTGCAAGCCGCTCTCTAGCTCCTCTTGGAGTTCGATCGGAGTCTTGACAGGCGGCTGTGCCGCGCAAGTCCACGTCAGCACCAATCCGAGGATCCAATTGTTTCTCACGTCCCCTCCCGGCGATTCGGTCAGGCCCGGTCTCAACCCGGAGAGGGCGTTCAAGAAAACAGCGCCGGATGCTGGCGAAGCTCTCGCAAGAGCCCCGGCGCCGTGCAGCTCGATATCTTTAGCCGCTTCCCTGTGGTGTGCGCAAAACGGCTTGTGCGACCTCGGCCATCGGCTTGCGCCGTTGGCGGCTCAGCTTCCGAAGATGTTCGTAGGCCTGCGGCTCAGTCCATTCGTTTTGTGCTTGCAGAAGCCCCTTGGCGCGTTCGACAATCTTGCGCTGTCCCAGACGCTCGCTCACCACCGTGAGGTCGCGCCGTAGGCGGCGAGCTTCGAAACTCATCCAAGCCGTGAGCGCCGCCAGTCGAAGTGTCGCTGAAGTCTCGTTTGGGATGGCCAAACGGCCCGCCTCCGCCGAGGCAAACCCGAATGCGATCGCGATCCTCGTGCACTCCGACGGCCACGGCACCAGCACAAACGAGTTGGTCGCGGAACCAAACCGCTCTTTTAGAAATTGCTCGATCGCTGCCTGGGGCAGACTTGCAGCCTGCCGGCCCTTTCCGCCAAAGTCGGCCGGCGCTTCACCTTTCACTTGCGAATCGGTGTCCGGCCATTGGTAGACAAGACGAATCGACGCGCTGTTCTCGGCAAGAACCACCGCGACGCTGCCGGCGCCCATTGCCGTCGCCGCGCCATTCAGTACCGAGAGCGCTTCCTCAAGACAGGAGTCCATCGCGCTCGCCATATGAAACCGCCCGGCCGTCATTTTTATTCCCGCTTTTGCCGGAACGCCAGTGTCCGAGCATGGAATGACCGGGTAAACCGGCTCTGAGGCAGATCCCCGTAATGGCGATCTGGACAGCCAGCTTCCCATGGCGAGCGGCAGCCCCGCTCGGGGACATCTCCCCACGACCGCTACAGCCCTACGTCTCAGTAATAAGACGCCGTTCCTTGCTGAATGTTCCTACAATTTTCTGCCATTCACTGCATTTTGTTTGCGGCTTACGCCATAACGTCAAAGACTTACCTGCAGCCGGCGGTCAGCTCCCTCGTGCCCTGGGTTATTCTTGAGTCGCAAGAGGCATACGGCTGCCCGGAAATTGGCTTCGTTCTGCCAAATCGCGGTGGCCGAAATTGGCTTCGTTTCCTCACATTCGCAGAAAGCCTCGTGGATCGGGCTACACTCAGACTGTAGGTTTTATGGACATTGCCAAAATTCAGCAGGAACTGCGGAATCAACACCTCGACGGCTGGCTTTTCTTCGACCACCACCAGCGCGACCCGCTCGCCTACCGCGTGCTCGGGCTTCCTACCACCCGCACCGTCACTCGCCGCTGGTACTATTTCATTCCCGCGGAGGGCGACCCCGCCGGCCTCGAGCATCGCATCGAGCGCGGCGTGCTCGCCTCCCTGCCCGGTGAAAAACTGCCCTATTCGAGCTGGAACGAGCAGACAGCCGGCCTTCGAAAATTGCTGAACGGCCAACACCGCGTCGCCATGCAGTACTCCCCGCAGTGCGCGATTCCCTATGTCGCCATGGTCGATGCCGGAACGGTGGAACTGGTTCGCGCGGCCGGTGTTGACGTTGTCAGTTCCGCCGAATTGATCCAGGCCTTCGAAGCGCGGTGGACTCCCGACGCCCTCGAATCGCACCTGGAAGCCGGCCGCCGCGTCGATCGGGTTCGTTCCGCCGCTTTCGACCTGATTCGCGAACGAACGCGAAACCGCGCGCCGCTCCAGGAAATCGAAGTCAAGCAGTTTATCCTCGATTCGTTCGCCAAGGCCGGGTTGGTCACCGATCACGGCCCGATCGTCGGCGTAAATGCGAATGCTTCCAACCCGCATTACGAACCGACCGGCCAGGTCTCCTCGCCGATCGCCGCCGGTGGCTTCGTTCTGTTGGATATGTGGGCGAAGCTCGATCAGCCCGGCGCCGTTTACTACGACATCACCTGGACGGCGTTCTGCGGCGACCAGCCGACTGAGGAGATGCGCACAGTCTTCGGCGTGGTTGCCGGCGCCCGCGATGCCGCCATCAGTCGCGTCACCCAGGCCGTGGCCGCCGGCCAGCCGCTCCGCGGCTTCGAAGTCGATGACGCCGCCCGCGGCTATATCGAAGACCGCGGCTTCGGTTCCTATTTCACTCACCGCACCGGCCACTCCATCGGCCAGGAGGTCCACGGCAGCGGCGCCAACATGGACAATCTCGAAACTCATGATGAGCGCCGCGTCAGCCCCTGGACCTGCTTTTCCATCGAACCCGGCGTCTATCTGCCCAACTTCGGCATCCGATCGGAGATCAACATGTTCGTGGGCGACCGCGAAGCCCGCGTCACCGGCGAAATCGAGCGCGATCTGCTCTTGTTGTAGGTGTGTTTTGTATCCTGGTAAATAAATGCGAATCGCAATTCTCATTGTGCTGTCTGTTCCGGCGTTCTCACAATTCGCCGGTTCTTTTTCTCCCGCGAGCGCCATCGATCTTTCCGGCAACTGGTCGCCCGTGATCATGGAGGACCAGCCCGAGCGCATCCCGGGTCCCGAACTCGTGAACTACGCCGGTCTGCCGATCACCGACGGCGCCCGCCTGTGGGCCGAGAGCTGGGATGCTTCGCGCCTGACCTTGCCCGAGCATCAATGCCAGGTGCACGTCTCACCCTATATTTATCGCGGCCCGCTGAACCTCCGCATCTGGGACGAAAAAGACCCGCAGTCGCAGCAGGTCGTCGCCATCAAGCAGTACATCAGCACTTACGAGCAGACCCGCACTATTTGGATGGATGGCCGTCCCCATCCCTCTCCTAACGCCGTTCACACCTGGATGGGCTTCTCGACAGGAAAATGGGAAGGCAACATCTTGACCGTCTACACCACTCACATCAAGCAGGGATGGGTTCGCCGCGACGGCCTCCCCGAGAGCGACCGCGCCACGCTCGTCGAGCACTTCATCCGGCACGACAATCATCTGACGCATGTGAGCATCGTCACCGATCCGGACTATCTGACCGAGCCGCTGATCAAGACGCAGGATTTTGCGCTCAACCTTCAGGAAGGCCAGAACTGGCTTTATCCGTGTGAATACGTCGAAGAAGTATCGGGCCGCCCGAAAGGCGCAGTGCCCAATTACCCGCCCGGACAAAATCCGTTCCTGCACGAATACGCCGACAAGTATCACCTGCCGCTCGATGCGGCTCTAGGCGGCGCGAAGACCATGTACCCCGAATATCAGCTCGAGATGAAGAAGGCCCATTGATGACCACGAGATTACTCTTCCCCGTCGCGCTGGCCGTTCTGGCCCCGTTTGCCTCCGCTCAATCCGATTTGGACGTGCTGCAGGTCCAGGGGAATGTCTACATGATCGCTGGCGACGGCGGTAACGTGACTGTGCAGATCGGCGACATGGGAGTGCTGGTGGTGGATACTGGCCTCGCTCCGAACAGCGACAAGCTGATCGCCGCAATTCGAAAGCTCTCGAACAAGCCGCTGCAATACATCGTCAACACGCATTTCCATCCCGACCATACCGGCGGCAACGAGGCCGTTCGCAAAGCCGGCGTCACCATCACCGGCGCCAACGTCACCGGCAACCTCACCGACGCGCGGCAGGGCGCGCAGATCATCGCGCATGAGAACGTGCTCGACCGCATGAGCGCGCCGACCGGAAAGCAATCCCCCACGCCGCCAGACGCCTGGCCGACCGACACCTACATCACAGGCCAGAAAGAGGTCTACTTCAACGGAGAACCGGTACAGGCCATCTACCAGCCCGCGGCCCACACGGATGGCGACAGCATTGTGTTCTTCCGGCACTCGGATGTCGTGAGCACGGGCGACATTTTCGTGACCACCAGCTTCCCTTACATCGACATCGAGCACGGCGGCAGCATCCAGGGCGAAATCGACGCGCTGAACCGCATCATCGATCTGGCGATTCCGAAACACGAGGAGGAAGGCGGCACCTACATTATTCCCGGCCACGGCCGGATCTGCGATGAATTTGACGTGGTCGAATACCGGGATATGGTTACGATCATTCGCGACCGCGTCCAAGCTGCGATCAAGAAAGGCATGACCCTCGAGCAGGTGAAGGACGCCGGTTATACAAAGGACTACGACGCTCGCTACGACACGAAGAACGGCATCGGCGGCGCCGCGAGTTTCATCGAAGCCGTCTACAAGAGCCTGACGAAGAAAAAGTAGGCGTTACTTCTCCAGCGCCGCGACGCCGGGCAACTCGATGCCGGCCAGGAATTCCAGCGAAGCGCCGCCGCCGGTAGAGATATGCGAAATCTTGTCCGCGACCCCCGCGGCTTTCACGGCCTTTTCCGAATCGCCGCCGCCGACCACCGAGGTCGCTCCGGAATTCGCGACGGCGCGCGCCACCGCTACCGTGCCCTTGTCGAACGGCGGCTTCTCGAAGATCCCCATCGGCCCGTTCCAGATGATGGTCTTCGCGCCTGCGAGCGCGCGCGCATACGCGTCCATCGTCTTCGGGCCGATATCCACGCCGATCTTGCCTTGGGGGATTTCAGACACCGCCTCGTGGGGAGCATCCGCGCGAATTTCCGTGACGACGATGTGATCTTCCGGCAGCATCAACTTGGCGCCGAGCTGCTGCAGCAGCTTCCTGGCGAGGTCGACCTTGTCGTCCTCCACCAGCGATCCGCCGGTCGGCTTGCCTTGCGCCTTCAGAAACGTGTACGCCATCGCGCCGCCGATCAATAGCCGATCGACGATCTTCCCGAGGTTTTCGATGACCTCGATCTTGTCGGATACTTTGGCGCCGCCCAGGATCGCCACGCAGGGCCGTGCCGGATTGCGCGTGGCCATGCCCAGGTATTTCAGCTCCTGCTCCATGAGCAGCCCGGCCGCCGCTTTCGGCACGAACCGGATCATGCCCTCCGTCGAGGCGTGCGCGCGATGCGCCGAGCCGAATGCGTCATTGACGTACAGGTCGCAGAGTGCGGCCAGCTTCTTTGCGAATTCCGGGTTGTTCTTTTCCTCCTCCGAATGGAACCGGAGATTCTCGAGCAGCACCACTTCGCCGGGCGCGGGCCTCATGGCTTCCACCGTGGGGCCGACACAATCGGGCGCCATTGCTATCGGCTGACCGAGCAGTTCTTCGAGTCGCTTCGCCGCCGGCTTCAGGCTCATCTCCGGATTCGGCTTGCCTTTCGGCCGGCCGAGGTGCGACGCCAGAATCAGCCCCGCGCCGTGCTCCAGCGCGTAACGGATAGTCGCAAGCGACGCCTTGATCCGCTTATCACTTGTGATCGCCATCTCGCCCTGAGCGTTCTTCTCCAGGGGCACGTTGAAATCGACGCGGATGAACACCCGCTTCCCGTTTAGATCGAGATCTCGGATCGACAAAAAAGACATATCGGACTGTAGGTGAGAGTAACATGCTGCCTCTCTCACTGCAGCGGGATGGGAACGAAGATGGTCTGTCCGCCGCGGTTGATGAGCAGCAATGGCGGCTTGTTTCCGGAGCTTTCAAGCGCCCGCCGCATATCGTCCGGTGTCTTCACCGGCTGGCGATTCACCTGCTCGATCACGTCGCCGTTTTTCAAACCCGCTTGCGCCGCAGGACCCGAGGGGTCGATGTTCTGGATCAGCAGGCCCTGTGTATTGCGCCGCAGGCCCAGTTGCGCCGCGAGATCCGGAGTCAGCGGGACTACAGTAATTCCCAGCCGCCCTCCGCCTCCTCCCCCGCCCTGCTGTTGAGCACGGGCGGCTTCCGGCGTCAGCTCCCCAAGTCTCACCCGCACGTCCTGCTGTTTGCCGTCGCGCGAGAGGGTGAAGGTGACGTCCTTGCCCGGCGCGGTTCCGGCGATCGTGTTTCGAAGCTCGTTCGGATCGTTAACGTCCTTGCCGTCGAGCTGGAGAATCACATCGCCCATCTTGAGGCCTGCTCTGTCCGCCGGCCCGCCGGGGGCGACCGAATTGATCAGGACGCCGCGAACCTCCTTCAATCCGAGGCCGGCCGCGAGATCGGCGGTCACTGGCTGGATGCCCACGCCCAGCATGCCCCGGTTGACCTTACCCTTGCCGATCAACTGGTTCATCACCGTCTTCGCCATGTTGGAGGGAATCGCGAAGCCGATCCCGATATTGCCGCCGTTCGGAGAAAGAATCTGCGAATTGATGCCGATCAGTTCGCCCCGCGTATTCACCAGCGCGCCGCCCGAGTTGCCCTGGTTGATCGGCGCGTCGGTTTGCAGGAAATCCTGAAAGCTGCCGTCGCCGGTGCCTGTCGCGCGGCCTTTCGCGCTGATGATGCCCGCCGTAACGGTTTCTCCAATCCCCAACGGATTGCCGACGGCCAGGCATACATCGCCGACGCGCACCTTCTCCGAATCGGCAAGCTGCAGCACCGGTAGATCGCTCGCGCTGATCTTCAGAACGGCGAGATCGCTCGGTGCGTCCGAGCCCACGACGTTCGCGGAATACGTCCGGCGCGAGCCGACAAGGTCGACCTTGATTTCCTCAGCGCCGTCGACCACGTGATGATTAGTCAAAATGTGGCCGTCGGTGCGAA
Source organism: Bryobacteraceae bacterium (assembly GCA_036406715.1). Taxonomy (GTDB): domain Bacteria; phylum Acidobacteriota; class Terriglobia; order Bryobacterales; family Bryobacteraceae; genus PSRJ01. The sequence goes on from DASXAK010000075.1 coordinate 18,800, forward strand.
CGATCACACCTGAACCGAGCGCCTGCTCCACCCGCGGCTGCGACGGAAAACCGCCGCCGAAAAATCGCTGAAAGAATGGCTCATCGGAAAACGGGAACTGCTGCGAGGGCCGCACGCGGCGCGAGGAGCGGATCGTGACCACCGCCGGCGCAACGCGGTCGACGACGTCCCCGTACGACAGGACGGGTCCGGAAGTCTTGACTGCGCCGCTCGGCACCTCCCGAGGCTCGGAGCCGGCGTTGGTCGAATACGGTGTTCTCTGGCACGAAGCCACGAACGAGACAGCGGCAACCAGAAGGAAACGAGGCTTCATGCCCTATGCATAGCACGTCCGTGCCCAAAGGGTAGCGGATGAAGCCGGGCTCAACGCGCTGGATGTTCCTTCGCCTGCGCCAGGCTCACCTGGCGGAGCAGCAGGAACTCCGACACGTTCTCCGACGTCAGGAGGCCAAGCAGGCGGTCGTCGCCGTCTATCACGAGCGCGCACGCGCCGGGCGCGGAGACTCGCGGCAAGACATCCTGAAGCGCTTCGTCGGGCGAAACCCGTGGGAAGTCGCGGTCCATGGCGCCCGCCACGTAGCCGTCTGGGCCTTCGGCGAGCATCGCGCGCACCAGCGCCGAGCGGGTCAATAAACCCACCACGGATTCGCCGTGCATGACCGGAAAATCGTGCTGCGACGTGGTGAGCAGCAGGTTACCCGCGTCGCGGATCGTGTCGCCGTGCTGAAGGGTGCGGAAATCGGTGATCATGGCCGCCCTTACCGGGAATCCGGTCGTGAGGATTCGGCCGCGCACGGCGGTGTGCTCCTGCGCCGCTCCCAGGTAGACGAACAGCGCGATAAACATCAGGATGAAGTTGCCCCACAACAAGCCGCCGAGTCCCATCAGGATCGCCAAGGCTTGGCCGGCGCCCGCGGCGATGCGAGTCGCCTCCTGTTCCGGCATGCGCAGCGCCAGAAACGACCGGAGAATCCGGCCGCCATCCATCGGATATGCCGGCAGCAGGTTGAACACGAACAGCAGCAGATTCCCCAGCGCGATGCGTTCAGCCAGATTCGCGTCCGTCGGTTCGCGCAGTTGGGTCAACGAGACGAAACCCTGCTGGATCCCCACCCAGATCAACAGGCCCGCGGCGATCAGCAGGTTGACCAGCGGACCGGCCATCGCGACCCAGAGCTCTTCGCGAACCTTTGGCGGGCGCTCCGGCCGCGAGATTCCGCCGATCGGAAACATGACGATCTCGAGCGTGCGAATCCCGTAGCGTCGCGCGACGAGAGTGTGGCCGATCTCGTGCAGCAGCACGGAAGCGAATAGGGCCAGAACGTAGACCGCCGTCATCCAGCCCGATTGCCGCCCGCCCACCCCGATGAACAGCAGAAATATCAGCAGCAGGACGAAGGTGAAGTGCAGTCGTACCGGAATCCCGAACAGCTTGAAGGTCACCACGCTGCCCGGAATCGGCTTCTGATTGTCGTCGTTCGCCACCTACTCCATTTTGACCGACGAAGAATGGCCGTCGCGGCCCGTCTGTTGTATCGCCGATTTCAGTTCATTGCCGGGAGCGAAGCGCGGCACACGCCGGGCGGCAATCTCCAGGGCCTTGCCATTGGTGGGATTTCGCACACGCCGCGCCTTCCGCTGCAGCACGCCGAAACTGCCGAAGCCGGAGATGGTAACCCGGTCGCCTTTGGTCAAACCGCCGCGAATCCCCTCGACGAGCGCATCCAGTGCGCGGGACGCCTGGGCCCGCGTCAATCGGGCGTCCACCGCAATCTTGTCGATCAGATCTTTTTTATTCACGAGGCACTCTCAATGCCCGCGAACAATATCAAGACCGCGCGCCGGTGTCAATACACGTTCGCTTCGCGTTAAAGTTTCCAGGCGCAATTGCCGACAGATTAGGCGAGGGATTTCCGCGCTGGCGGAGTTTCTGCCCCGCGGCCAAATCCCCGGGAGGGTTATGCCCAAACTGCTGGCCAAAGCCGAACGGCCGTGGGCGCTTCGCCTGCTGCCGCCGTTTCCGGCCGTTGCCAATCGTGTTCTTTCGGTGGTGTCGAGTGACGACGTAGACGCCGGCGAGATCGGAGCGATGATTAAAATCGATCCGACGTTTACTGCGGAAATACTGCGGGTGGCGAATTCCGCACTGTTCGGATTCCGGCGGGAGATCACCAGTGTGGGGCACGCGGTCGCAGCACTCGGCTTAAACCGGGTGAAGAGCATCGCGACGTATATCGCCTTGAATGCGATGGTCAAGCCTGCCTTGAAAGTGGAAGCGCTGCGTCGGGTCTGGATGCACAGCCTCGTAACCGCGCTGCTGACGGAGGAATTTGCCCGGACATCGAACTCCTGTTTTGATCTCGCTTACACCGCGGGGATGCTGCACAATCTGGGAAGCCTCGGAATGATGGCCGCCTATCCGGAGGAGTACAACCGGATGTTAGAGGTTTCGAGCGAGTGCGGTTTCGACCTGATCTCGACGGAACGGGATCTGTTTGAGATCGACCACGCCGCGGCCGGCGCACACCTGGCCGAAGAATGGGACTTCCCGGGCACGATCATCGAGGCGATTGCCACCCATCACGACGCGCCCGCAAGAGGATCGGGCCTCGCGAATTTGGTGCGCGTGGCCTGGCGACTGGCCGACGTTCTCGGGTTCGCGGCCTTTCCTCACCACGATCCTCACACGTACGAGGAACTCATCGCCATGGTTCCAAGGACGAAAGCGTCGTGGTTCGACGATTCCTGTGACGGCGTGAGGACGGTGATCCAGAAACGGCTGGAGGAAATGCCGAAGTAGTGTGGGGCAGGCTGGAAGCCCGCCCCCAAGCAGCTATGAAGGGTGTCTTACGGGGTTATGCGGTGGCGGGCATCTCGAACGGTTCGTCCGCGCTTCCGCCGTAAATGCTCGGGACGCGTGCGTTGACCGCCCGGAGATAGGCTGCCAACTGGCCGCGGTGATGGATGCTGTGATTGTTCCAGAAACCGATGAGGCCGAAGTTGGGCACTTGCATGACACCGAAAAAGTTGATGATCTGGCCGAGCTGTTCGCCCGAAAGCTGTTTCACTCGGGCAATCTTCGAAGGCAATTCTTTTTCATAGAACGAGACCATGTCGGCCACGCTCACGTTTGCCGGCATCGTCGTTTCGGAATGGGAAAAGTCGCCGTTCGCGACGCCCTCTCCGAACCATGCTTCGGACGCAATCAGATGCCAGGCCAGCTCGCGCATGGTGCGGCCCTTCTCTCCAAGTTTGAAGTCCAACTGGTTTTGGGGAATCGCGGCGACGACTTTTTTCGTCGTCTCATACTCGCGCTCAATCCCGTCCATTAACACGTTTGCAATCGTCTTCGCTTCGGCTGGATTCATGTGGGGGAGTCCTCCGGACGTTATGGTACAACGTTTCAGTTTTTCTTGCGCAGCAGTTTATCGAGGCTCCACGGTCCAGGCCCGGCGGCGGAGAGCCACAAGAACAGGAAGCAGTAGAGCACGGTGATTTCACCGCCGTTGAGCAGCGGCCAGAAGCTGCGCGGCGCGTGCGTGCGAAAGTAGCCGATGGCCATCTCGCCGGAGAGGAGAAACGCCACCGGGCGGGTGCAGAAGCCAAGCAGGATGAGCGCGCCGCCAAACGTTTCGAGGATGCCCGCCACGCCGAGCATGCTCGTCAACGGCGGGCGCCCTCCACCGATTCCGCCAAAGAGGCCGAAGAATTTCTGCCAGCCGTGCAACGAAAATGTAAACGCCGCGATGATGCGAAGCAGCGAGCGCAGATGAGGCTCAAGCGTGGACGTAAGGGTGGCCATCGCTGCTACGGTAGCATACAGTCCAGCGCGTCAGAACGGAAAGCGAATGCTCGCCGCCGGAGTGCCGTCGGGCCCTCCGGCGGTAGCGGGTCTGTCGTCCAGGCCAACCTAGAACGTAATCCTCAGCGAGGCCTGCGCGCGGCGCGCGGTGGTCCCGTCGGGAGGCGCCTGGGTCGCTAATAGCTGCTTGTAGTTGGCGAACGGCACGAGAATCGATTGCCCGGCGGCATTCTTGGTCAGCGAGTATTCCTGCTCTTGAAGCGGCGAAGCACCCGAAACGATCGTGGTATTAAAAACGTTCTGCGCTTCGAACGCCAGCTGCACCCGGAAGCGTTCGCCGATGTTGAACATCTTCGACAGACGTGCGTCAGTCCGATAGGTGGGGCCGACATCCAGATTACTCACGGGTTGAAAGGGTACCCGCTGCGCGTTAAACCCACCCAATCCGTTGATGGTGCTGGTGGCGAAGAATGTTTGGCCGGTTATCGTCGGAAGGGTTGTGGCTGAGACGCCTCCGATGGTGGAGTTGACCGGGAACGAGGAGGCAAACGTCGAGATGGCGGAAAGCTGCCATCCGTTCGCAATGTACTTGGCGGCGCCGTTGCCCTTATACAATTTCGGGCTGGCGATAGCCGTCAGAATCAGCTTGTGGCGTTGGTCGGTCGCGCTGCTGCCCTTCTCGCTGGCGAAGTCATTGTTGTAAAGCGACGTCGGATTCGTCTGTGCGAAGAGGATCCCGCTGGACCCCGTAGCGCCAGCCGCCCCGCCCAGGTTGGAATCAATCGAGTGCGACCAGGTGTAGCCGATCGAGCCCTGGAACCAGCTCGTATACCGGTGATTCACAGAGACGATCAGACCGTTGTACCAGCTATTGGCGTTCGAGCTCATGGCGTAAACGCCGTTGTAATTCGGATTGATCAGCAACGACCGCGTATAGAGGGGCGTCGTGAAGGTGCCCACAGTGTTACCGGCCGTGTCGTTGATCAAATAGGTATATGTCTGGTTCGGAGCCGCCAGATTGGCGTTGTACGCCGTCGAGATATGCAGGCCGCGGCTCCAGATATAGGAGACGGTCATATTGGTGTTCCGCTCGAGTTCCCGCTGGATCGAGACCTGCGCCTGCTCGGAATAGGAATTTCGAAAGTCGTTGGTATCGAATTGAACCGTAGGCGCATTGGCCGCTGTACTGGGCAGCCCTCCGAGCGAGAACGGGAACACCGGCCCCGCGGCAAACTGTGCTGGAACTGTGGAACTGAACGTATATGACGGTTGGTAGGACCCGTTGCCTTTGGCCAAGCCGCCGACGATCTGCGTAATGTAGCGGTTGAAGAAAATTCCGTAGCCGGCCCGGATCACCGTCTTCGGGTTGATGGCATACGCGATTCCGAGGCGGGGAGCTACGTTGTTGGGCTTGTAGTAAAGCTTCCCCGTATTCGGCCAGTCTGCCGGAATGTTGAGAGTCCCGAGAGCTTGTGGAGCGGCGGGGTCAGGGAGACCCGTGTGCTCAAAGCGGATGCCCGGGCTGATCGTCAATTTCGTGGTGGCGCGGATTTCATCTTGGGCGAACCAGGAGAAATCCTGCGAATTGCCATCCCACAACGGATTTCCAAAGGTCTGGGTAAACGTTGTCCAGTTCTTGCCGGCGACCGGAGTGCTGAAATCGAGCGCGAACGCATTGATGTTGGCGTAGGTGTAGGTGCCGAACTGATTGGAGCGCTGAACGTCGTAGTCCTCCGTATGCGACCAGTCGACGCCGAATTTGAGCGAATGCCGGCCGAGCGTCCATGCGTACGTGTCCGAGAGTTGGTAGCGTGTCTCGCTGGGGTGCAGTCTCGGGTACGAAGTGGCATAGCCGATATTGCTAAGGCTGCCGGTAGTAATGGATAAGCCGATCGGGCCAATGGAGGGAAGCAAGCTGGGACTCGCGGGATCATACTGACGATCCTTGAACAGACCGAACTTCAGCTCATTGACAGCGCTTGACCCGACGACGGTCGTCAGTCCCGCTTTTAAGGTGCGGTCGAAAACGTTCGTGTCGGCATTGTTGCCGATGGCGTTGCCGGTGGTCAACACGCCCTGGGTCTGAATGCCATTGGGCGACCGGAAGTCGAGGTAGTTAAACTCTGTCGTAAAGCGATTGTTGTCATTAATCTGATAGTCGATCTTGCCGAAGAGAAGGTTCTCGTCAACGGTACGCGGGATGAGCTGCGGCCTGGCCCGCGACTGCAGGTAGTTGATAGCGGCGGTGCACTGCGCGGTGGTGGCTGGGGTCGTGAAGGAACTTCCACCGCAACCCGTAGACGGGTTGATCGCTCCCGTCGGATTACCCTGGGGGTCGAACAGGGTGGAACTGATGTTGGACGAGACGATCGGATTCTGCCGGCGCTGTAATTCGCCGTTGAAGAAGTAGAACAGCTTGTTCTTCTTGATCGGCCCGCCGATGCTGAGGCCGGCCTGGTGACGCCACTCCGGCGGATTCACGCCGAGCGCTGTAGGATCGGTCGCGCTCAGTGTTCGATTGCGGAAGAACCAGTACGCGCTGCCGTGAATGTCGTTGCTGCCGCTGCGAGTAATGGTATTGACGACACCGCCCATGGCACGCCCGAACTCGGGAAGGAAGTTGCCGGTAACGACCTGGAATTCCTGGATAGCGTCCTGCGAGATATTGTACGAGCGGGTCCGCCCGGCGTTCTCGTCGTAATAGGTGTTTGTGGTATCGATGCCGTCGGTCAGGAACGTGTTTCCGCCGGCTGTGCCGCGGAATGTCAGGAGGCCAAAGGCAGCATCATTGGTGACGCCGGGGCTGAGCAGCACAAAGCTGTCCACTCGGCGGCCATTGATGGGGAGGTTGAGAATCTGGTTGCTGTCCACCAGGGAAGAGACGTCGGTCTTGGTACTTTCGACCAGGGGCGCCTCGCCCGTGACATTGACCTCGGTACCACCTGCCGCAACCTGCAAGGCCACGTTCAACTCGAGGGCCTGTCCGACCGCAAGAGTTATGTCCCTGACCTCGTACTTTCCAAAACCCGCCTTAGTGACCGTCACGGAGTAGCCGGGCGCAGGTGTCAACGCCGGCGCCGTAAAGATGCC
>DASXAK010000076.1:0-39408 GCA_036406715.1 Bryobacteraceae bacterium
ACGGGTTGAGCTGCGCCAATTCTCGCTTTCCGAAAATCCGTAGGAGAACCACCAGAAACAAATAGACCAACGCCGGACGCAGCATTTTTTCTGCGAGCGGCGGCATTACCTCAAAAATGTCCTTCCACATGGTCGTCGTGATGAGCCATTGCGGCATCGGTTTGGATCCCTCCAATTGGTGATTATCCGGGAAGCGGGAGGACGTTTGCAGAGAACCGGGGAAACCGGGTAGTGTAGAAAGCGGAGGAATGGCCGAGCGGTCGAAGGCGGCGGTCTTGAAAACCGTTAGTGGGGTGACTCACTCGGGGGTTCGAATCCCTCTTCCTCCGCCACTGCACCCGGCTATGGCAATCATCGGCCCGACTGGTCGGTTAACGGCAGTTGCAGCGTCACGCGATCCTCGTTGCCCGTCACTCGCGTGATGTGGCCTTTCCCTGTCGTGTCCTCGACCAGATCAATGGTCCCCGGGCCGACTTCGAACTTCTTGCCGCCGGCGACTTCGATTTCGCCTCGGCCGCTCAGCGTGATCACGTACTGCCGGCGTGGCGCCGTGTGCCAGTCGATGACGGTTCCGGGCGCGGCCCGATGCAGCTCGGCCCCGGTGGTCGCCATCAGCTTGAGAACGTCGCTGTTGCTGCCGGCGGTGAATTTGGCTTCGATCTGGTCGGCGTGGGTTTGGCCATCCGAGCCAGTGTAGAGACGCGTAATCGTAAGCGGCGGGTGTTTACGGCCGCTTTGCCCGCTGATTACCAGAACGGCAGTTAGGGCCAACACGGCCGCGACGAGCGTCGTCAATTTTGAAATCATCGGTCACCTCCTGAGTTCCAACAATCTACTGGAACGGAACGCCGATTCGCATCGCCAGGCATGCAACCCGCCTGCGGCTCGCAGCAGGCATCAATACGTTATCTGGATAGACTTCTCGCTGTCGATTCGTTGAAGTACGCTCTCGATCAGATCCCGTGGAGCGCCCATCAACTTTAGGATCTCTCTGAGTCCGGCCATGGAACGGGCCACTTCGGTAGCGATGTCTCCGTCAAGGTCGGCGATCGTATAGGCTTCGTCCAGATTCAAGTCGACTTTTAGCCGCATCGGAGCTCCTCACTAGTCTAGCCGTACGGCTGGGGCGGCGGTGCAACAGCCCGCTTCGTGCGGAACCTTGCGTTGGCCCGCCTGTTGCAGGACACTGGCCGAATGCCAGCAAGCGTCTGGAAAGGGCGCATTACGTTTGGAATGGTTTCGATCCCGGTCCGCCTGCACAAGGCCGCACGCCGCGAACGAATCCGCTTCCACCAGGTGTATCGCCCCGCCGGCATTGACGAGCCACCCGAGCCGGAAGAACGCGCCGAACCCGAACCGTTCAGATTCACCGCGGCGCGTAAGGAGCATCCTGAACCGCCGGCGCCGCCCTCGCCCGTTTCCCGCGTCCACAATCAACCAGTCGTCGAATCCGCCGAAGCACAGGTCGAGCGCACCGATATCCTGAAGGGTTACGAAATCGAGCCGGACCGGTACGTCACCTTCCGGCCGCGCGAAGTGGCGGCACTGCGGGCGCCGACGTCGACCGAACTCGCCATTAACGAATTCGTGCAGCTAGCAGAGATCGATCCGGTGTTCTTCGATGCGTCGTATTACGTGGCGCCGGATCGCGGCGGCGAAAAGGGGTACGCGCTGCTGCACCGAGCGCTCGCGGAATCCGGCTATGCCGCCATTGGCTCAGTCGCCATGCACGGCCGCGAACACTCAACGGTAATCCGGCCGGGCCGCCGGGGACTAATCGCTCACACGCTGTTCTATGCGAACGAGGTCCGGGCCGACGAGGAGCCGGCCGCCGATGACGGCCTGGTGAATTCGAAGGAACTGGATCTGGCCAAGCTGTTCGTTCGGGCGCTGGCTACACACTTCGACGCGGCGAAGCTGAAGGACGCCTACCAGGAACGGCTGCAGGCGCTGATTGAATCGCGCACGGAAACGGCCGTCGCGGCTCGTCCCGGCGAACGAGCGCCGGTCGTCGACATCATGGAAGCATTGCGCAAAAGCCTGGAGGCGGTGCGAAAGCCGCCGGCCCGGGAGCGAGCGGAAACGAAATCGCCGAAAACGCGGCAACGACGCTTGCGATGACAGCGGGCTCGTAAACACCGGCTGCCCGGCGATTTGCGAGATCGCAGTCTCCCCCACCGAAGAATCCGCCCTCCGTGCACGTCAAACAGCAGAATATTCTCCGGGACCTGTCACAAAATTCCTTCGGCCGGTGATATAGCAACGTGGACGCACTCAGTGAAGCCACTGTTGGAACCGAAACCATGATGCCAGGAAAGGATAATCGTTATGCGAATTATGTGTCGCCGGAGTTCGATTCTCATTGGCCTACTAACCTCGTTGCCGATGTTTGGGGCTGATGCCTCCCCGAGCGCCCAGCAAATTTTCGACAAACAGCTGACTGCGACGGAACGCGAAGTCATGGCAGTCGTGGAAACGATGCCCGCCAGCAAGTTTGGTTTCGTGCCCACGAAAGGGGAATTTACTTACACGCGGACATTCGGGGTACAGGCGCGGCACATTGCCTTCTGTCTCCATGAGGTTGCCACGGCGCTACTCGCCGAACCAATGATCCCGCACGCTGATCAGGAAGGGCCCGGAAATTTGACCAGCAAGGAGGACATCGTAAAGTACGTGAAGGATGCCTTCGCGCACGCGCACAGGGCTATCGGCACCCTGACGGATGAAAATCTGTTGGAGCGGATACGAGATCCCTACATCGAGAAGCTCAAGACTACGCGACTCGATGCAACGACGATTTTCCTCTCGCACACCTGGGACCACTACGGGCAAATGGTGGAGTACCTACGAATGAATGGCCTGGTACCGCCCGGACATCGATAGCAAAATGGCGCCCGCCAAGACATGGTGGCGGCGATGTAATCGACCCCAATGAATCGGTGGAGCGCCTTCTTGCTTCTAGTCACCTCTGCGGGCATTGCGATTTTCGGCCAGCAGGCCGCGTCCACCTCTGATCCCTTCGCGCCTCTACGATTCTTCGTGGGGAGTTGGCGCGGCGATCAATCCGGAGAGCCCGGCAACGGCGCTTCGGAGCGGACCTATGACTTCATCCTCAACGATCGCGTGCTCAGCCGGCAGAACGCTGGCTCATTGGTTCGTACATCACAACCACCACGACTACACCGGATAGAAATGTCAGCGCGCCGACCACGCCTATTGCCCATCGAATACCGAGCAGGTCGGCGAGAACTCCGGCGAGCAGCGCGCCAATCGCATAACCTCCGTCTCTCCATAGCCGGTAGACACCCACTGCGGAAGCCCTCCAGGTGGGATGGGCGATATCCGCTACAGCCGCGAGGAGAGTTGGATACACCATCGCGGTACCGAGTCCCAGAAGCACTGCGGCCATCGACCAACCAGCGAAGCCGCTGGACTTGATCATGAGCAGGATACCGGCCGCCTGAACGAACATTCCCACGGCGATCAGCCATTTCCTTCCCGTTCGGTCCGAGAGCGCGCCGGTCACGAGTTGGGTAATACTCCACACCGCGGGATACAGAGCCGCAAGCAGACTGATTCTTTCGAGGGCGAGCCCTTGGGAGGCAAAGTACAGCGGGAGAAGCCCCCAAGCCAGTGCATCATTGAGATTGTTGACCAGTCCGGCCTGGCTCACCGAAAACAGAGCGCGGTCCTTCCAACTCGTCAGGAGCAGAATTTGCGCGAAACTCCGGTCCGCGGCGTCTTGGTCGGCGGCCGGTTTCCGCGTTTCGGCATGGACATGGTGTAGCGTCTCACGAACGAATGCGGCGGAAAGGAATAATCCCGAGAGTGCGATGCTCTCGCCAATCCAGAACAAGCTGTTCCTCAACCCCAGTGAAGACGCCAGGTATCCGGACCCAAAGGCAGCCGCGGAAAGCGCGAGGTATCCGGAAGCTTCGTTCAGCCCCATGGCCAAACCGCGCCGGCGGGGGCCCGCCAGATCAATTTTCATGATCACCGTGGTCGACCAACACAGCCCTTGATTGATACCGAGAAGCACGTTGGCGAGCACGATCCATCGCCACGCGGGCGCCAAGAGGATCACGACTGGCACAGGCAAGGCGAACAGCCAGCCGGTGACGAGAACCCTTTTTCGCCCCCACCGTTCGCCGATACGGCCGGCAAAGAGATTCGCGACGGCTTTTACGGCCCCGAAGCTCACGATGAAAGAGAGAACGGCCGCTCGCGACGCGATCCCAAATTCGCGCTCCGCGAGCAGCGGCAAGAGCACGCGTTCGATGCCGACTGCCGCCCCGACGAATGCGTTCACGGCGACCAGCAGTGAGAACTGCTCCCAGTTTGCCCGGAGGCCGAGTTGCACCGAACCTTGATTGGGGCTCGGACCGTTGTCAGTAGGCGACCGCACAACGATTGGCCCCGGCTTCGAGGTCGGTGACGTCGCCTTCCGGCAGCGCACCCGTCTCGTTCAGTTCGACGATCTTCAGATAGTTCGGAGGGGTTGGCGGAATGCGATCGAGGATCGTACGAACGAACGCATCTTCACTCCGCAGCCATGCCCCGATACGACTCGAAACGCGACCCAGTTCATCGCAAATCGGTCGCGTGTCAAAGGCCGGGGGCTCGGAAGCATGGCCGGGGAAAACGATGGTCGGTCCGGAGAGTTCCAACAGGTGCCGCAAAGATTGGAAAAGGGTTCTGGCTCGGTCCTCCGCTTCCGTACGGGAAGCCTTCAGGTCCGGTCTTCCGACAGTGGCGAGAAACAGCGTATCACCCGTAAATAAGGCCTGGCCATTGACCAGATAAGACGTGCTCTCGTCCGTGTGGCCGGGCGTGGCTATCGCGCGCAGTGTGGCGTTGCCAAATGCGAGCGTGTCGCCATCTTGGAAGGCCTGGAACGCAAATCGAACCCGATTCTGCCGGGGCAACAGGAGTGCAGCTCCGGTCATTTCGGCGAGAGCGCGAGAGCGAGAGAGGTGATCGGCGTGCACATGCGTGTCGAGGACATAACGGATCGCCCAACCGCGTTGCCCAGCGAGGTGGAGGTAGACCGTCGGATTCAGCGACGCGTCGATGACGACCGCCTGCGAATCGGACGCCAGCAGGTAGGAGAGGCACCCTTTTCCCGTGCGGCGCACCTGCACCACCGTTACGTCTCCCAATGGCAACTCAGCCGTGTTCCAGGCCAGACTCCACGACTTCATGCCGCCAGCGAGCGCGGCGGCGTCCATACCTCTTTGGCTGAGCTGCTCAGCGGCCACCTGGCTCACAACTCCGGCATTGCAGATGGTCACAACCGGACGGTCCGCGGGGAGTTCGACCTGTAACAACGCCTTCGGATCACCAGATTTGAGCGCTGCGTAGGCATTCAGATGCATGCTTCCGGGAATGGACCATTGCGCGCGGTCTTCGGAATTACGAATGTCGAGAACGGTCACTGGCCGGCCATTCTCGAGCCAATCTCTGAGAGTGTCGACGTCGATTTGTTTCATCGCTATCCTTCCGTCTATAAAGGCACTTCATCGACGGGTAAGCCCTTAGCCTTCCAATCCGGGAAGCCACCTTCCAGTCGAACGGCCTTTCGGGCATTGGACCGGAGAACTTCGACAGCCTCGTCGGCAAAGACGCAATACGGACCGCGGCAATAGGCGACAATCTTCTTTCCCTTCGGGATCTCCCGGAGGCGGACTTGCAGTTCCGATACTGGAATGGACCGCGCGCCGGCGATGTGCCCGGCACGATACTCCTGCTCCGGCCGGACGTCGAGGACGATGACACTTCGTTCCTTCAGCCGCCGTGACAGCTCCTCGGTCCCGATCGCTGCCAGATTTCCGCGGTTTTGGAGGTACGTCGCGACAATTCGCTGAACGTCCGCGAGTTGAGCGTCGCCGAGCTCCCGCAGCGACTGCCAGAGAGCGAACACTCGATCGCTGCTTAGCCGGTAATAGGCATACAACCCCTGACGTCGAACCTCCACGAGCTGGGCCCCTCGAAGCGCCTTCAAGTGGAGCGAGGTGTTAGCGACGGACATCCCGCTTTCTGTGGCAAGCTCTTCCACGGTTCGCTCCCCCTGGGCCAACAGCTCCAGCAATTCCAGACGGCGGCCGCTGGCGAGCGCCTTGCCTATGCGCGCGAACTGTTCGAAAAGCTGGTTCTTGAAAGCGCGCTTCCGAACCGTATCCACATCATCAACTATTCAATAATATACTTGAATAGTCAAGTGTGATGTTCTAAAAAAAGCAGGTAATCGGAGAAAGAAGAATGGGCGTTTACCACGAATACATCGTGCCGCATCTGGTGAATCTTGCGATGCGGAACCGCCAACTCGCGCCCTACCGGGAGCGGATCATCCGGCGGGCCGAGGGCCGCGTGCTCGAGATCGGCGTAGGCTCGGGCTTAAATTTACCCCTGTATACAAGACGGGCCACGGAAATTCTCGGACTCGATCCTCATCCAAGACTGCTCGCGATGGCATCTGCGAAGCCTGGCTCCGTTCCTTCGAAGTTGATTGAAGGATCGGCGGAGTCCATTCCGCTGGACGACGGATCTGTCGACACCGTCGTATCGACGTGGAGCCTCTGCACAATTGGCGATGTGGCCACAGCGCTGGCCGAGATACGCCGAGTTGTCAGGCCCCATGGGCAATTGCTCTTTGTCGAGCACGGCTTGTCATCGGAGGACCGGGTACGCAGATGGCAAGATCGACTAACACCGGTTTGGAAGCGAGCGGCGGGCGGCTGCCACCTGAATCGTCCGATTGCATCGCTGGTTGAGGAGGCCGGATTTCGTATCTCGGAAATGGAGACTGGGTACATGCCAGGCCCAAAACCGATGACGTTCATCTACGAGGGTTCGGCGTATCCGGCGTGAAATACCGAAGAAAAAAGACCTTGTCGGCGTCAATCCATTGAAATGAAGGGCCCGAATCCGCTGACAGTCACAGACACGAAATATCCTGTCACAAAATTCCTTCGGCCGGTGATATAGCAACGTGGACGCACTCAGTGAAGCCATCCTGAAGACGGAAACGGGCGATGCCTGGCCGGAGATCGAGCGGATCTTTCGCACCCACTATGCGCGCCTCGCGCGAGTCATCGCGAAGGTAATTCGGGACCCGGCGCGCGCCGAGGAACTCGCGGTTGAGGTTTGTCTGAAATGGTCGGCGAGCCGCTCGGCCGAAGGCGAGGATGCGGAGCGCTGGCTGTACCGGGCGGCCGTCCAAAGCGGTTTGAACGAACTGCGGCGCCGGATGCGCCGAAGCCGGTACGAACGCCTGGTCGCCTGGGTTCGCGGATCGCCAACGCCCGAAGAGGTCTTGGCCGCGAGTCAGGAGCAGGAGCGCGTTCGCGTTCTGCTCGCCGTTCTCGCTCCGCGGCAGGCGGAGCTGCTGGTGCTCCGCAGCCAGGGATTCAGTTATGAGGAACTGGCGTCTGCGCTCCGTTTGAATCCGGCATCAGTCGGAACCCTTCTCAGTCGAGCGCAAAATGCATTCAGAAAGGAGTATACGCGGCGTTATGGAACTCGGAAAGGATGAATCGAACATCGGCCGGTGGGTCGATGACCAGATGGCCACGATCGAGCCCTCAGGCGATTGGCAGCCCAACGTTGCGCGCGGTTTGGCCCTGCTTGGGGCCCAGCAAACCCGCCGCCGAGGACACCGCCGGAGGTGGGCATGGATCGCCGCCGGAGCGATGGCCACGTGTGTTTCTGTGATGGCCACGCCCGTCACCCGGGCTTTCGCTCAGCGATGCTTGTCCGCGTGTGTCAGCGAGTCGGGCTGGGTACGGCAATTTCTGACGGTGGGCGGCTCAGGGCCGGTCGCGACCAGCGCTTACATAAAGCCCGAAAACCGCGGGATGGCGCCTGACTTCACACTGCGTGACCGCGACGGCAAGCCGGTCCAATTGTCTCAGTTTCGCGGCGACGTGGTGTTACTGAACTTTTGGGCTACCTGGTGCGCCCCGTGCCGCGAGGAGATTCCCTTCTTCATCGGCTTTCAACAGACATACCGCGATCGCGGATTCGTTGCCTTGGGCGTCGCGCTCGACGATGACGGATGGAACGCCGTCAAACCGTATGCGGATGCGGAGAAGATCAACTACCCGGTGCTGGTGGGCGACGACAAAATTGCCGAGCGGTTTGGAGGATTGAAAGCCGTGCCTACCACCTTCATCATCGATCGGCAAGGCCGGATTGCCGCGACGCATGTTGGGCTTTGCCAAAGAAGCGAGTACGAAAACGACATAAGAGCCGTACTGAAGGAAACGGGAAGGTACTCTTCGGAACCCTAAGCGCGTGCTGCTGCGGCGGCCGGTTCAGCCCGGCCGCGCAGGCGGCGGGCTTCCCGCACCAGCACCCGGTTCCACCACATCACCGCCCCGGTGAGAAACAGGAACACAGGGGTAAGTCCAAAAGCCGCCCACACAATCCGGGTCCCCAGCCCGGCAAAATTCCCGAAATGCAGAGCATAGAACGCGCGGATGATCTTGTCGCCGGCGCTGTAATGAAACACGAACCGGCGGCGTTTCCGCGGAAGTTTGCCAGCCGTGTCGGCGACGCGGATGATTGGCGCCGCGACCGCGGGTTTGTCTGCCTTCCCCACCAGCCGGTAATAGTCGAGTGGCGCAAAGCGATGGATCACGGTCTGAAACGGAGTGGGAAAAACCAGATAGACGCCGGTGAATGACCACATGAAGAGAAACGCGAAAGTCCAGAAGCCAATCGCGCTGTGCAGTTCCCAGTTGAACCTCTTCCAGCCGGCGCGCGGGTTCACCGCCACGCTCCGCCGCCAGTTCCTGGCGCCCGGCCACCAGATCACCGCGCCCGTCAGGGCGACGAGCGTCAGCAGGATCGCGGCGATTCCGTTTACGATGCGTCCCTTCGGCCCGGCAAACAGGTTCACATGCAGATCAAGCAGCCACGTGATCGCCTGCAAGCTGTACGGCACTGCTTCGCCGAGGTCCTTTCCCGTGTAGGGGTCGAAGATTCGTTTCTTCTGATGATTGCCGCGCCGCAGCCAGATTTCGACTTCCTGCCCGGGAATACTGCCCTGCCAAACATTGTGGACGGTATAGTTCGGATACGCGCGTTGGACCGCCGCAATCAGCTCCGGTTTCGTGAGCAGCGGGCCGGAGCCCGCGACCACCCTTCGGCCAGGCGCCGCTTCGAATATCTTGCTTCGGAAGAAGAGCGCGCTGCCGCTGACGCTGATCGCCACGACGTACAAACCCAGCGCCAGCCCCATCCAAAGGTGAATTTGGAAGATCGCCTTCCGCACCCACAGACTTTGCGGCTGCCGCCAGAATTGATACGCAAACGCCATCCGGATTCGTCGAGGTTATCACAGGTGGCGCACGCAAGCCCGGCCGGCGCCCGGCGGCAGGCTGGAAGCCTGCCCCACAGCTAGTGCGTCATCGCGTAGACGACGTAGTTGACCCCGATGCGAATGCCCAGTGCGGAATACTTTTCGGGGTAATTGGGATCATCGGCCCACTCCCAGGAGTCGCCCAGATCGGAGTTGAAACACATCGCCACCATCACCCGGCCTTTGTCGTCGAAGATGCCGCGCCAATGCGCTACGGTGCCGACGGCGCGCTGCGAATTCAAACCGCCGCGGCCTCCCAGCGCCCACTGACCGGGAATCTGGTAGCGGTCGTCCAGATCGTAGACGGTGTGGAAGATCGCATCCGAGCTCTCAATCTCGACAATCGGCCGGTCGGGGAAAACCACCTTCATGCTCTCCTCGAACCGGGCCCACTCGTCTTCCCGCCAGAAATCGTCCAGCATCAGAAATCCGCCACGGAGGAGAAACTCACGCAGCGTCTTGGCCTGGGCGTCGGTCAGTTTCCAATCGCCCATCTCGCCGGCGCACAGCCATGGCCAGTTGTAGACGTCGTCGGTATCGTCGGGGTTGACCGGCTGCTCGAGCGAGCGAACGGCGATCCGGGTCAACCGGCGCAGCGCCTGAGCGAAGTGGCGGTCGGCGCGCGGGTAATCCTGCGTCCAGCTCGTTCCGCCTTCGCGCCAGTCCAGCCGGCCCCACCGGAACCCGTACCGTCCGAACCGTGAGTTCGGATGCTGCGGATACATCAACCGTCCGAAAACCCACTCGGAAGGAGCCTGCCAGTCGGCGGGCAGCGCGATGTTGTCGTACGGCTCCATGCTGGTATAGAGCCGCCAGGGTTTTTGAAACCCGTAAAGCGCCGTGATGAAGACCACGCTGCAACCGAGCCAGAGAAGGGTTTTCTGCAAGCCGAATTCCCTCGGTTTCTTGAGCATAGCATTGAAAGTCCGCACCTCATGGCGCTCAGCGTCGCCATTTTCAACGGAATCGTACTGGGATTGCCACTGATATCAGCGGGGAGCGAGGCGGCGGTCTGTTACTCTATTCCATTGATGAATGTCGATGAGATTCGGGAGCTGATCAAGCTGGCCACCGAGACCGGAATCGCGGAACTGGAGGTGCAGCGCGGGCAGGACCGCGTACGAATCCGGCGGGCCGGGTTCGTCAACCACGAAATTACCCTCGGAGCGCCCGCGGTTCCGTCCGGCAGCTCGCCCGCCACGGTTGGCGCGGGCGCCGGCGTCCCGGCGGCATCCTTGGAGCCGGCACGCGAGCATCGCGAACCGCCGGCCGACCCCAATCTCGTCCTGATCAAATCTCCGATCGTGGGCACATTCTATGAGGCGCCTTCGCCGGATGCGGCGCCATTCGTCCGCGTGGGAGATCGCGTGCAACCGGGCAAGGTGCTCTGCATCATCGAATCGATGAAGCTCATGAACGAGATTGAAGCCGAAATGGCCGGGGTCATCGAAAGCCAGCTGGTGCGAAACGGCCAGCCGGTCGAATACGGGGAGGCGCTGTTTGCCATCCGGGCCGTTTAAAAAGATCCTCATCGCCAACCGGGGCGAAATCGCCATCCGCATCATCAGCGCCTGTAAGGAATTGGGCATTCAGACGGTGGCGGTCTATTCCGAAGCCGACCGTTACAGTTCGCACGTGCGTTTCGCCGACCAGGCGATCTGCATCGGACCGGCCAAAAGCGCCCGCAGTTATCTCGATCTGCCTTCGATCATCAGCGCCGCCGAGATCGCCAATGTCGACGCCATTCACCCTGGGTACGGTTTCTTGAGCGAAAACGCCGGCTTTGCGGAAGTCTGCGAGACCTCCGGCCTGAAATTCATCGGTCCGAGTCCCGACGTGATCCGGCTCACCGGGGTAAAGGAGCAGGCGCGCACCTTCATGAAGCGCATGGGCGTGCCGGTGCTGCCTGGCTCCGAGGGCGTTCTGCACAGTCCGGAAGAAGCGCTCGAAGTCGCGCGGCAGATCGGCTACCCGGTCATTCTCAAAGCCTCGGCGGGCGGCGGCGGCCGCGGCATGCGTGTCGTCAATGACGCGGCCACGTTGCCTGCCTTGTTCGCGCAAGCGCAGCAGGAAGCGGGCGCGGCCTTCAGCACCCCCGATGTCTACCTGGAAAAATTCATCCCCGCCCCGCGCCACATCGAGTTCCAGGTGCTGGCCGACGAGCACGGCACGATCGAGATTCTGGGTGAACGCGAATGCAGCATCCAGCGTCGTCACCAGAAGCTCATCGAGGAGTCACCGTCACCCGCGATGAACGACCGCCTCCGCGCCGAAATTTCCTCGGCGCTCAAGAAAGCGATGAAGGAAGCGGGTTATGCCAACGCCGGCACGATCGAGTTTCTGATGGACGAGCGCGGCAAGCTCCATTTCATCGAAGTGAATGCGCGTGTGCAGGTGGAGCACCCGGTCACCGAGTTCGTCACCGGCATCGACATCGTGAAAGCGCAGATCCGAATCGCGCAGGGTGAACGCCTCGCCGAAATCCTGGGCGGCCCGGTCGAAATGCGCGGGCATGCCATCGAATGCCGGATCAACGCGGAAAACCCCGATACCTTCGCTCCCTCACCGGGCCGCATCACGGGTTTTCTTCCGCCCGGCGGCATCGGCGTGCGCGTGGACACCTGGGCCTACACCGACTGCGTGATTCCGCCGTTTTACGATTCGCTGGTGGCAAAACTGATTGCGTATGGCAACGACCGGCCCGAGGCCATCCGCCGCATGCGCCGGGCGCTCGACATGTTCATCATCGAAGGCATTCACACGAGCATCCCGCTGCACCGCCGGATCATGGCGGACGCGGATTTTCAGGCTGGACGGATGGATACGACTTTTATCAATCGTTTGCTGGCGCAGGAGAAGGTGCCGGCATAGACGCCGTCATTTTGAAAATGCGCGGTGCATCAACTCACTGGCGCGGCCGAGATCCATGCTGAACCGGCAGTCGCACTCCTGGAGTTGGCCCAACGCGCTGACGGATTGCTGGATCGAGCCGCGAAATTCCACGAGCCGCTGCCGCAGGTTGTCGAGCGGCTGGCGGATCGATTGGACCGTGACCGCCCCGGCATGGACCGTGACCTCGACGCGCACGGGTTCGGCTGTATCCAAAACGTACTGCGCGCACGCCTCGGTTACCCGTCGCTCCACTCCCTTTCGACACCGGCTCGATTTCAGGAGCCGGCGATAGACAAACCCCGCGGCAATCGCCGTCGGCACGAGGAAGCCGAGAAGCGCTAGACCAAATTCGCGGGACCACAACGCGTGCATGGTTCTACTCTTGCTCAACTATCGGTGCCTCGACCAGTCCACTATATACCGGTCCGGTACTTGCCCATATCTCAAGTTATGGGCAGTGGCGTGAGCCGAGTTACGCCGAAGGCTAGAACGGAATTCGTCCGAGGGGGCCCGGAACGGAAGAGCTGCCTGGGCCCGAAGCGGCAGGCTGGTTCACATAGACGGTGTGGGGCGGCTGGTAGCTGCCAAAATTCAGTTCGGTCTCTTTGAAACTGATCGGCCGGTCCAGTACCATCTCGACCGTAGTGCCTTTATCCAGGACGGCATCGGGTCCGCGGGAGAGGAGCACACCGATCATACCCGCCGCGGCGCCTGCGGCAGCGCCAATTCCAACGCCGAGTCCGGGACGGCCGGCGCCCAATCCGCCGATCAGCCCACCGGCTTCCGTACCGGCCGCCGCCGCGCCGCCGATCGTGGCCAGATCCCCCTTTTTGTTTCCGGGGGCGACGACTTTGCCCTCAGCGCGGTCCACTTCCGAATTCGCCGTGCCGTCAATTCCGTCCATTCGCGACCGGAATTCTCTCGTAACTCCATTCGGCAGAGTCAGCGAATCGAAACGGACATACAGTTCGCCGCGACCTTTGGCCCGGCCGGGCTTCTTAACTTGAGTGACAGTTCCGGCCACGTAGCTTCCCGGCGGCACCACAATGCGGCCATTGACCAGAACCGGGAACACGGTTTCGAGGTAGACCCGGTCTCCGACGATCGAGTGTTTCGTGCTGACGCTATTGATCAGGCTGAGCGGGACCTTCGATCCTGCCGTGACCGTGAAATCATTGGGGACCGAGGCATCCACCTTGCGGAAGCCGCCGTCGGCTGCCGGTGCGGCGTCCTGCGCGGCACACAACGCGACCAAACCGATCGCTGCTAACCCGGTTGTCATCAGAACGCGTACCGACATCTCGGTCTCCTATGCAAATTGTAGCCTATGTATTGAACGCGTCCCGGTAAGAAAAGGTTGCTGTTTACCTTGGGCCGGTCGCCAATTTCAGGCCCGGCATCCCGGCTTGATCTCCGACCGCGGCACGCACTTCAGGATCGAGGTCCAAATTGTCCGGCAGGAAGAGGTTGATCTGGTAAAGCCCTGCCCATCCAGGCGTTAGTCCGGCATAGAGAATGCGCTCGGGCGGCAGGACCGTCCCGCCAACCGTAACACGCAGCGCTTCCAGTTGAGCGATCAGTCCAGGATAGGCTGGAATCTCCCCGGGCCCCGGGTTCGGCCGGGTCATCCCCAGGCCTGTTGCATAAATTACGATCATTTCCCCGGGCCGGGCCGGATGATCGGGCGTGACCACCGAATAATCCGCATGCTGCGCGATGACATAGCCATCCGATGTGCGGAAGAATTGCGGGACGGCATCTACCAGCGTGATGGTGACTTCGGGACCAGTGACGCCCTGGCGCACGACCCGAACCGGGACCGGACCGGTCCGGAGGTTTCCCGGAATCAGAAAGTTGACTTGGGCGGGTCCAACGTAGAGCAACGGGGCGGGATAATTCGCGACATACACCCGAACGTCGGCGAGGCTGGTGGGCAGCAATCCGGCGCGCGTGTTCTCGAGGGTAAGTGCTTCCTCCCACCACGCCAGATTGGTGCCGAAGAGACTGACCGCGGCGTTCGGCGCCAGGAGACCCGGCGTGTAATTGGCCGCATTGACAACGTTTTCGGCGGAGTAGGCCGGCGCCTGTCCCCAGGCCGCGCTCGCGAACAAGGCGGCCCCGATCAGCCATGTACGGATCATGGATTTCTTATCCGGATCGTGCAGAAACCGCGTGGATTTTCTCAGCTTTCAAAGTGGGGGCCAAGTTACACTGGGCTTTAGCCGTACGCGGGCCCGACTTTTTCAGCGCGGGGCGCGTCTAGCGGATAGGAGCCAGAGAATTTGATCTTTCGGGCGGTGGAAGATGCCGACCTGATCCGGCAGGCTGCCCGGGGGGCGGTGGAGGCCTATAACCTCCTCGTGTCCCGGTGGGAGAAACGTGTGTACAACTACCTGCTCCGGATTACCGCCAACCGTGAAGACGCTCTGGATTTGACGCAGGACGTGTTCTTGAAGGCTTACCAGAACCTCAAAAAGCTCGATGATCCCGCACGATTCGCCCCCTGGCTGTACCGCATCGCGCACAATGAGGCGTATTCGATGTTCCGCAAGCGGCGGCCCGAGACCGATGTAGATGAGCTCGAGCCGGAAGCGACGGACACCGGAATTCTGGTGGGCGGAAGCTCGGTATTTCCGATGGAGCTGGGACTGGCGGTCGCCCGCGCGCTGGAACGGTTGTCGCCGGATCAGCGCGAAGCGGTCGTGTTGAAGATCTACCAGGGCTTCAAGTTTGAAGAGATGGCGGAAATTCTTTCGTGCCCGGTTTCCACCGTCAAATCGCGTCTCTACACTGCACTCGAACTGCTCAAAACGGAGTTGGCTCCCATCAAGTCGCGAGGTGTTTCATGAGTTGCTCACCATTCGATTTGAGGGATTACCTCCTCAAAGAACTGTCCGATGGGGAATGCCGGCAGGTGGACGCGCACGTGAGAGGCTGCGCCGCTTGCCGCGAGGATCTGGAACGGTTGCATTTGACCGAGGCCGCGTTGTTCTCGCTGCGCGACGAAGAGATTCCGCAGCGGATCGCGTTCGTATCGGACAAAATTTTTGAGCCGTCGCCGTGGCGGCGCGCGTGGGCTGCCTTCTGGGGCTCGGGCGCGCGTCTGGGTTTTGCGTCGGCGGCTATGCTTTCGATTGCGCTGATTGTCTTCTCCTTGGCGCGTACGGCCGGGACTCCGGGGCTCGAAAGGGCCTCGGGTCCCGCAACCGCACGCGTTGCGGCCTCGGGAGCTTCGGTTTCCGAGGAGCAGATCCAACAGCGGGTTCAGGCTGCGGTGGACCAGGCGGTGGCGGCCAGCGAAACGCGTCTTCAGAAGGTCTTTGATCAGCGAATGAACGATCTCCAGCGCCGCGACCAGGCTCTGCTTTTGAGCATGGCGAGCGATCTCAATTTTGCGGAGCGGCAGGAGATGGCGGTCATTCGCAGCGATTACACGCTGCCACGAGCAAACCGGGGGGACTTGAAATGAAACTGCCTGGCGTGCTCCCTGTTGGACTAGCGTTGGGGCTCATGGCTGCGGCAGGAGCCTACGCGCAAATTCCGGTCAGACCGGCATCCATCGTGAATCCTACGGCGGCAAAACCGCTGCTCACGTTCGGGGTGATGACCGATCTGGAAAAGCACCTGGATGAGCGGATCAGCGCGGTCGGCGGCGCGGAGCCGCTGGTGCTGCTCGGGCCGGCGCGCGCACTTTATCTCGCCGGATACGGCGCGGTCGTAACCCAGGAAGTGAGCCTGGCCATCACTCCCACCATCAACCCGTTCCAGCCGAAAATCACCCCTCAGGACGTGGCTCGCGTGCACCAGAAGAAAGTGGAGCGCATCCCGCTGCTCAAACAACTCATGCCGCAGATGTGGGTGAGCACGGCGGAAACCCTGAACATGGTTCCGGACACTGAGCAGATTGTGGTCGCGGTGCGCCTGCTCTACAAATCGTGGGAGGACACCAAGGGGTTGCCGGGCCAGATCGTTTTGCGAGGCACGCGCGGCGCGGGGCTGGCCGGCGTTCAGACGGAAGAGCAGTAAGTGACTCCCACGCATCCGCCGGCTCCGGAATCGGAAACGACCGGAGCGCACGCATTCCGGTATCAGCGCCTGGGCGAGATCCTGCTGGAGCGCCAGAAGATCGAGCCCGAGGAATTGGAGCGCGCGCTCGAACTGCAGCGCGAGCGCGGCGATAAACTCGGCAAGATCCTGGTCGATATGGGGCTGATCGCGCAGCGCGATGTGCTGGCGGCGCTCTCCGATCAGCTCGGGATTCCGTTGGTTACGGTAGATAGCCCGCCACCTTCGGCGCCGGAGATCGAAGGACTCTCGGAACGCTTTTTGCGGCAGTGCCGGGCGTATCCGGTGGCTCTGGCGGATTCCACTCTGACGCTTGCCATGGCCGACCCGCTCGATTTCGAGACGGTGGCGGCGGTCCGAGCGTACTCGGGGTTTCAGATCCAGACGGCGCTGGCGGCCGAGCAGGAAATTCTCGACGCCATCGACCGGCATTACGGCGAGAGCGAGCAGCGGGCGCTGGACGAGGGCGAAGACGAGCAGGCGCTGGCGGATCTCGAACACCTGCGCGATATGGCGAGCGAGGCGCCCGTCATTCGCCTGGTCAACGCCATGATTTCGGATGCGGTCGAGAAGCGGGCCAGCGACATCCACATCGAACCGTTCGAAAAAGAATTTCGCGTTCGCTTCCGGATTGACGGCGTGCTGTTCAATCAGGAACCTCCGGCGCGCGAACTGAAGGCGGCCATCATCTCCCGGCTGAAGCTGATGGCCAAGCTGAATATCGCCGAGCGCCGCCTGCCGCAAGACGGGCGTATCAAGATCAAAGTGCTCGGGCGCGAAGTGGATCTTCGCGTTTCCACGCTTCCGACGCTCTATGGCGAAAGCGTCGTGATGCGCCTGCTCGATCGCTCCGCGGGGGATTTTTACGATCTGCGGCGGCTGGGCTTCGACGAGAAGATGCTGGCGCGCATGGAGCACTTCACCGGGCTGCCGCACGGGATTTTTCTGGTCACCGGCCCGACCGGCAGCGGCAAATCGACTACGCTTTATTCCGCGCTCAAGCGCATCAACATCCCGGACAAGAAGATCATCACGATCGAAGACCCGGTGGAATACCAGATGGACGGCATCAACCAGATTCACGTCAATCCGCAGATCGGGCTGACGTTCGCCTCGGGGCTCCGGCACATTGTGCGGCAGGATCCGGACGTGATCATGGTAGGCGAAATCCGCGACCGGGAAACGGCCGATATCGCGATTCGCGCGGCCCTCACCGGTCACCTGGTGTTCTCGACTCTGCACACGAACGATGCGCCGAGCGCCATCACGCGGCTCACCGATATGGGGCTGGAGAATTACCTGATTACCTCGTCACTGGTGGCGGTTCTGGCGCAGCGGCTGGTGCGCGTCATCTGCCAGCATTGCCGGCAGCCTGGTAAGCGCGCCATGACCCCGGAAGGCGAAACCATCCAGACGTTCCGCGGCGCCGGATGCGCGGAGTGCAACGGAACCGGTTACACCTCGCGCGTCGGTATTTTTGAGCTGATGGATATCAATGACGAGCTCCGCCGCCTCATCATGAACAACACCGATGCGGCGCAGCTTACCCAGGTAGCGCGGCGCAACGGCATGCGCAACCTGCGCGAAGACGGATGGCTCAAGATTCGCGACGGCATCACGACGGTGGAGGAAGTGATGCGCGTGACGCAGGAGTTTTGATGCAGGGGCCAGGCGTCAGGGGCCAGGGGCCGGGCTAATGTCCACTTTTTTCTTTCGAGCGGTGGCCAGCGACGGGCGCATGCGCAGCGGCAGCCTGACGGGCGACAGCGAAAAGCTGATCGCACGGGAACTGCGCAAGCAGGGGCTGACACCCGTGTATGTGGGCATAAAGCCCAAAGGCTCCTCGTTCGAAATCAAGCTGCCGGCGTTCGGAAAGAACAAGCGGCGCAATGTTCTGTTCTTCACCCAGGAGCTCTCGACACTGCTCTCCGCCGGAGTACCGCTCGACCGCGCGCTCTCGATCACCGGCGAGCTTACCGATCAGGCGGAGTTCCGGTTCATCGTGCTTGACGTTCTGCGCGTACTGAAGTCCGGCCGAACGCTGGCCGACAGCCTCGCCACGCATCCGGATTACTTTTCCGATTTGTACATCAACATGGTAAGGGCCGGCGAGGCTTCGGGCGCGCTCGCCATCATTTTCGAGAGGCTCGCCGATTTCGAGCGGTCGCGCGACGATCTTCGCAGCTACATCGTCTCGTCAATGATCTACCCGGCGCTGCTGGCGCTGGTCGGCGTGAGCTCGATTTTTATCCTTCTGGAATTTGTCGTGCCGCGCTTCGCGTCGATGTTCGCGGATTCGCGGATGAAGATTCCAGCGCCGACGCAGATGATGCTGTCGGCCAGCCAAGTCGTGCAGAGCTACTGGTGGGTGGGCGCCAGCGCGCTGGTGGCGTTCACGATTTTCTGGCAAGTGTACACGCGCACACCCGCGGGGCGGTTGTGGTGGGACGGCGCGCGCTTGCGGATTCCGCTGCTTGGCGATGCGCTGCGCAAAGCCGAGACGGCGCGTTTCGCCCGGGCCATGGCGACGCTGGTGGCAAATACGGTGCCGCTGGTGCAGTCGATCGGGATTTCGGCGGCGACGCTTGGCAACCAGACGTTCTCGCGGGCGTTGGTGGGGGTGGCGCAGGGCGTGAAGCGCGGCGAGGGGATCGCCGGGCCGCTGCGCCGGGCCGCGGTCTTTCCGCCGCTCGCGTCGCACCTGCTGATGGTTGGCGAGGAAACGGGGCGGCTCGACACCATGTTCAGCCGCATGGCGGATATTTACGAAAACGACACGCGCGCCTCCATCAAGCGCTTCACGGCGGTGTTCGAGCCGATCGTGATCCTGGTGATGGGGATTATGGTCGGCGCGCTAATCTTAAGCATGCTGCTCGCAATTACGAGCATCAACGACGTGGCGGTATAGAATGACCAATTCAAACATAGACCGAAGGGGCGCCCGAAGAAGCGGGGAGGCCCGGAGAAACAGCGGGCAGGCGGGCATCACGCTCATCGAAATGCTCGTGGTGATGACGATCATCGCCTTATTCGTGGCGTTAGTCGCACCCAACGTGCTGAAGCACGGCGATACCGCCCGCATCACGGCGGCGAAATCGCAGATCCAGAGTTTTCAAACCGCGCTCGGCACGTACAAGCTGGATACCGGCGCCTTTCCCAGCACCGAGCAGGGGCTGCAGGCTCTGCGGCTCAAACCGCCCGACCTCACACAATGGAACGGGCCGTATTTGCCCAAGGACGTCCCCAAAGATCCGTGGGGCCACGAATACGTGTATAAGTATCCCGGCGAGCACGGCGACGAACCGGACATCGTCTGCTACGGCGCCGATGGCCAGCCGGGCGGCGACGGGTTGAATGCGGATCTTGTCAGCTGGAAGTGAATTGAGGGGCCCGGGGCCGGGGGCCGGGGGCCAGAGGGGCATCACGCTCATCGAGATGCTCGTGGTAGTGAGCATCATCGGGGTGCTAGCGGGCCTTTCGTATCCATCGGTCGCGGCGGGCATCGACAGCGTCCGTATGCGCTCGGCCACCGATTCGGTGTCCAGCATTTTGAATGGCGCGGTCGATCACGCGGAGCGGCGACAGCAGCCGGTGGAGATCGTGGTCGCGCCGAAGGAGAATACGATTTTGCTGGTCTCCAATGAGCCCGAATTCCAGCGGCGGCTGAAAATGCCGGATGGCATCACGATCGAATCGATCTTCCCGCAGATTCCGGAGGAAGAGGGTCCGCGGCGGCTGATGGTCATGCCGGGCGGAACGGTTCCGGGCATCGGCGTGCAGTTGGTGAACCGGCATGGAGCGCACCGCCTGGTACGTCTCGATCCGATGACCGGCTTTCCGCATGTCGAGAACGTCATAGAGAAATGAAGGCGGAACGCGGCTTCACGCTGCTCGAGATGATTGTCGCCACGGTCATCCTGGCGGTGGCGATCGTCGGGCTGCTCTCGGGCGTTTCCGGCGCCATGCGCAACGCGGCGCGGCTCACCACGTACGACCGCGTGGTGCAACTGGCCCAATTGCGTATGAACGAACTGCTGGTCGATTCGCGTCTGTCGCGGGACACCGTGGTCGAAGGGCCTTTCGATCCGGCGCTGACCGGCGGCCCGGAAGCGGGCTGGCGTGCGCGGCTGGCGCAGTTCGAGATGCCGCCCAACCCGTTTCCCGGTGCGATTGCGCTGCAGCGCATCGAGCTCGAAATCTGGTGGATGAGCGGCCAGCAGCGGCGTACATTCACACTCGACGCCTACCGGCCTCAAGCGCTCAAACCACAAGACCTGCAACCGGTGGGGCCATGAAGCGTTCCACCCGCGGTGTGACTCTGCTCGAACTGCTGATCGTGGTCACTCTGCTCAGCCTGCTCTCGGTGGCGATGTTCACCGCGATGCGCATTGGGCTCGGGGCTTTCACGAAGGCGGACGAGAAGCTCATGGCCAACCGCAAGGCCGCCGGCGCACAGCGGATTTTGCG
Source organism: Bryobacteraceae bacterium (assembly GCA_036406715.1). Taxonomy (GTDB): domain Bacteria; phylum Acidobacteriota; class Terriglobia; order Bryobacterales; family Bryobacteraceae; genus PSRJ01. The sequence goes on from DASXAK010000076.1 coordinate 20,786, forward strand.
ATCGCAGATGGAAGGCCTGGTGCCGGTGTTCGCGCTTTGCGCGGCCGGCGAGCCAGGTTCGAACAGCACGGTGCAGATGCCATTCTTCGGAGGCACGCCGGCGGCGGTGTACCTGGTCTCCACGTTTTCATTGCAGGAGGGGTGGCGCGGGAAGCCGCAGATTTTGGAAATTTTTGTCATTCCTGGCGAGGATCGCGGTGTCCGTCTCGTCGTCAACGAGTTGCCGTACACGGGTTCGTTGAGCGCCGGGCGTTTCTGCCGGGTTTCGCCGCAGAACGGATTGCCGCAATTTCTACCGGCACAAGCGCGGCCGCAGTCGTTCGTGCTGGCCGACAAGCTGGCCTATTGCCGGTTTGCGTACCTCGCCGAGCCGCTAGGCCCTACACTGCCGGAAACTTGGCAGCCAGTGTGGAACAAGCTGATTCTGCCGCTGGCGGTTCGGATCGAGATGGCGCCGCTCGACCCCAATCCGTCCGAGGTGCAGCCGATCAGCGTGACGGCGCCGATTTACTTGCGGCGTGACCCGAACGTGCCGTATGCGGATTTCTAGCAGAATGCCCCAAAAGCCAGGGCAGGCGGGACGCCTCCGCCAAGAAACGGGGAGCGCGCTGCTGGCTGTGCTGTGGGTCTCGGCGGCTTTGGCGGCGATCGCCTTTTCGCTGGCCAATACCGTGCTCGGCGAAACGCAGCGAACGTCAACGGAAGTCGACGGTCTGCGAGCGTATTATCTCGCCACCGGCGCCCTGGAACGCGCGGAATATGAGCTGCTGTGGTCCGTCCAGGCGCCCAACAATCGATATCCCGTACACGCGGGGTCGGCCTTTGTCGACTATAGCTTTCCTTCGGGAAACGCCCACGTGGAGATCATTCCCGAAGCGGCCAAACTCAATGTCAACATTGTGCCGCCCGAAGAGTTGTACCGGCTGGTGATCGCTCTGGGAGTAGAGCCGGGCCGCGCCGGAGAGATCGCCGCCGGCATTGTGGATTGGCGATCTCCCACTCGCGACGTTGTCACCCCTTTCGATCAATATTATCTGTCGCTCACGCCGTCTTTTCGGGCCCGCCACGCGTCTTTGGAAGAGATCGAGGAATTATTGTCGGTGAAGGGCATCACCTCCGAACTGTTTTACGGGACATACGTCCCGGCGCCTGAGGATTCCGAGGGCCCGCGTTTGCTGCCGCGGCCGGGACTGGTGGATTGCCTATCGGTGTTCGGTTCGAGCGCGCAGATCGATGCAAACACCGCGTCTCCGGCAGTTCTGGCGGCCATTGGGATGAGCCCGGATGCGATCAACGCGCTGGTTCAGCGGCGCAGGGCGCTGCCCCTGACGCCACCGCAGCTCACCCCGTTCGTGGAGGCCGCGGGGGCGGGCGCTGCGCGCCTGCGCATAGGCGGCAACTCGATCTTCACCCTGCGTTCGACGGCACGGCTGCGTCTGTCAAACGGCGAACTCGCCGATCTGCGCCGCACGGTCGCGGCCATGATCAAGTTCATGCCGGACGGGTATATTCATACTCTGCGGTGGTACGACACCGCCTGGAGCAACTGACAGGCGTTATGGCTGGGGCACTTTCCCTTCCCGCGAATGTCCGTAAACTGCTGGCATTCGGTTCGGGCATCGGCATAGAGATTGGCGCCCAAGATCTGGAGGTCGCAGCGGCCCGCGTGCGTCCTTCCGGAGTGCAGGTGCTCGGCCGGCTGACGCTGCCGCGTTATGCGGAACGGCCGGCAGGCGAATGGGGCGCCGACTACCAGCGATTCGCGAAAGCCGTCGGCATGAGCCACCTGAGCGCAACGGTGCTGCTTCCGCGACGCGACGTGATCGTGCGGCAAATCGCGCTTCCCGGCGTTGCGGCGAAGGACCGGGAAGCGGCCATCCGCTTCCAAGTCGACTCGCTTCATCCGTATGGAGACGCCGAAGTCTGCTGGGGCTGGTCGCCCGCCGGCGACAATTCGGCGCTTGTCGGAATCGTGCGCCGCGAGACAGTGGACCACTACGTCAGGCTTTTTGTGGAGGCCGGAATCACCATCTCGACGTTCACGTTTTCGGCGGCAGCGCTACACGCGGCCGTCCGGCTGAACGGCGCAGCCAAAGCGTACGCCAATGGCGACGGTGGATTTCTGGCGATGAGCGTCACGCCCACGGGAGTAGTTGAGGTATACGGCGAGAGTCCGGCGCGGCCCGTGTTTTCGGCCGAATTCGAATTGGCTCCGGAGCGAGCCGCGGTACTCGCCCTGGCAGAACTGCGGCTATCGCCCGAAACACCGGCCCGGAAACTCGAAGACGTGCTTCCGGCTCCCGGAGTCAACCCGGTAGCGAATGATTTAACGCGCAACGCCCTGCCGTACGCCACGGCGCTGGCCGGGGCGTGTCCGCAGCTCGCCTCCGCGGCCAACGTGCTGCCCCCGGAACACCGGCGTGCCAGTTCGCGGGCATTCTTCATTCCGACGGTCTTGCTGACGGGCATTTTGCTGCTGGTTGCCGCAGCGTTGATCGTGTACTCGAACTATGCGGACCGGCGGTACCTGCGCCGCCTCGACGCCGAGATGGCGAAATTGGAGCCGCAGGCGCGCCGCGCCGCCGCACTCGATCGCGCGATCAATGAGGCCGGTGCGCGGACCCTGCTGCTCGATCAATTCCGAACAATCACGCGAGCTGATCTGGACACGCTCAACGAGTTGACGAAGCTGCTGGCCCCGCCCGTCTGGACGAGCTCGATCAACCTGACACGCGATTCGGTGCGCATCGTCGGGGAGGCGCCGCAAGCCGCCCCTCTGCTGAAACTGCTCGACTCATCGCCGCTATTTCAAAATTCGGAATTCCAGCAGGTTTCCCGCAGCGGCACCGTCGAATCGTTCCAGATCCGCGCCGGCCGGAGACCTCGGCCATGAACCTGGATAAGCTCGGCCGCTGGAAAATCGCAATTCTGGTGCTCGGCCCGGTGCTGATCGCGCTTCGCCTCGGGATATTCCAGTCGAGCGACGCGTCGGTAGTCGCCCCCACCGAATCGATTCCGGTGGCCGAACAACGGCTGGAGCGCTTGCGCCGGGTCGCCGCCACGGTTTCCGGCAAGGAGAAGCTGCTGAAAGAGGCGACGGCCGAACTGCAATCGCGGGAAGCGGGCGTGTTGAAATCGGAAACGGCGCCGCAAGCGGAGGCAGAGCTTCTCGATGCCATCCGGCAAGCGGCTACCGCCAATGGGATCGACGCACGCGGCGCCGAAGAGTTGCGCGTACAGCCGCTGGCCAACGACTACGGCCAAGTCTCGGTGGTCGAAACCTTCAGTTGCGGGATCGAGCAACTCGTTAATCTGCTGGCGGACCTGGCGAACCGGCCGCAACTGATGGCGACCCAGGAGATCAGCATCAGCGGCGGCTCCGACAAGAAGAAAAACGTGCAGGTGAGGCTCAGCCTTTCCGGAGTGGTTTCCAAGAAGCTGCTGCCGCAGAAGAAAGGAACCGGCGTATTTTGAGGCGCAAACTCCTGCTGTTGGACCTGGCTTTGGGGTTGTTGGTGGTTTACGCCGGATGGCACCTCCGCGAGACGTGGCAGGCCGCGAAGCAGCGAGAGGCGGCCACCCTCAACCGCAAAGTGCCGCCGGTTCCGGAGCCGCCGCACAGACCCTTGCCCCCCTCCCCGCCGGTCGTCGCCGGCAACTATGCGGATGTCGTCCAGAAGATGCTGTTCGACCGGTCGCGCAACCCGGCCGTGCCGATCGAATTGCCGGCCGCCCCGCCACCCAAGCCGGTTCCTCCCTTGCCCGTCTATCACGGCCAGATGAATATCGGCGGCGGGCTCACTGTTATCTTGAGTGAAGATCCCGGCAGTCCCCATCAGGGTTTGGAAATCGGCGACACCATCGGCCAATTCAAGCTGGTGGACGTCAATACAGAAGAGATGACCTTGGAATGGGACGGCCAGAAGATTCGCAAGTCGCTCAAGGAACTTCAGGAACGTACGGCGCCCGCGCAGCAGGTCGCGGCAGCCGCACCGGCTACGACTCCAGTTCCGGCGGCCGCCCCAGCGGCTCCCGCACAGCCGCAAACGCCGCAAGGCCCCGGTCAGGAGACGGGCGGCGGAGTCCGGGCTTGCCAGCCGAACGACAGCAACCCAGCCGGTGCTGTGGTGGACGGCTATCGGAAAGCAGTGGTGGCAACGCCGTTCGGACAGATGTGCCGCTGGGACCCAGTGCGCTGATCAAAGACAAGGAGCAATTCTGAATGAGACTGTTGATTGTTTTTTCGATGGCGGCGATGGTGCTGTCCGCCGCGGATGGACGGACCGCGCAGAAGAACACGAAGCCGAAGGGGACACCCATCCCTCCCAAGATGGTGCAAATCCCGGCCGGGGCTGCGGCAATCAGCCCCGTGTCGTACCGCTACACGGGCCCGGACGGCAAGACGCTGCTCTACACGAAAACACCGTTCGGCGTTACGGTCGCCGAGGAAAGGCGGCAGGCGGCCGCGGCCGAAGACCACCGGCTTGACGCGATCAGCGCAACCGAAGATGGCGATAGCGTTCAATTCGCCAGGCCGACGCCGTTCGGAACGATGCGCTGGCAGAGGAAGAAAGCGGAATTGAACCAAATCGAGCAAGCCGTCTGGGATCGGGAGATCTCACGTCAGGTGCTCGCGCTAGAGCCTACGCAACAGGCCGTCCCACTGACTGCCTCGGGGCTTCCGGAACAGGCCCAGGAATAACGATGCGGCTTTGGTTCGCAGTGGGGATCGCGGCGGCCGTGTTCGCCGCACCCGCGATGTGGGGACAGAATTCACCCGGGGGCGCCCCGCGGCCACGGCAACCGGGGGATCCGGGGTTTCAGGCACCGGCACCCGCACAAACCGCACCCGCACAAACCGCGCCGGCGCAGCCGACGCCCACTCAGCCGGCGCCGAACAGACAAGGCACGCCGAACGCCGCAGCCCCGGCGCAAGCGGGGCAAGCGCAGCCAGGGCCGGCTCCCGCAGCTCCGGCGCAAGCCGGGCAACCACCTGCTCCGGCGCCGGCGGCGCCTCCGGCCAATCAGCCGCCACGGCTGGCCGACAACGGCGCGTTCATGGTGCCCGGGGCGTCGCTGACGGAGATGATCGACATCCTGGCCCGGCGGCTGCGGATCAATTACATTCTCGATCCGCGCGTGAAGGGCACCGTCACCATCTATACCTATGGCGAAGTGCGGCCCGTCGATCTGATGCAATTGCTTCAGACCATCCTGCGTATGAACGGGGCGACCATCGTCCAAGTGGGCGATCTCTATCGCATCATTCCGATCGCTCAGGTCTCGCAAATGCCGCTCGAGCCTCAGGTAAATGTAGATCCCAAAACCTTGCCGGATGACGAGCGAATGACGCTCAACTTAATTTTTCTGAAGTACACGACGGCCGCCGAAATCGACAAACTCATCGCTCCCTTTCTAGGAGAAGGCGCCGCACACTCGGTGTATGATCCGGCGAATCTGATCATCCTCCAGGACAACAGCCGCAACATGAGGCGCACCATGGAGCTGGTCTCGCTCTTCGATAGCGACACGTTTGCGGGTCAGCGCGTGCGCTTATTCGAAATCAACAACAGCCGGCCTTCGGACCTGGTGAAGGAACTCGAATCGGTGTTCAAAGCCTACGCGCTATCCGAGAAAAGCTCGGCTGTCCGCTTCATCCCGGTGGACCGCATTAATACCGTGATCGCGGTGGCTCCCAATCCGGGGATCTTCAAGGAAGTGGAGGACTGGATCAAAAAGCTGGATGTGGCCGTGAAGGTCACGGCGGGGGCCGTGACCAACTACGCATACCGGCTCAAGTACGGCAGGGCCGAGACGATAGCGGCGGCGATCATGGCGCTCTATACCGGAAATGTGGGCGCGTTGATGGGATTGGCGGCCCAGGCCAATGCCGGAATGGTGAGCAGCGGGATGGGGTACGGCAACATGTTTCCGGGCGCTGGATTTGGATACGGAGGAATCGGAGGAGGCGGCGGCTATGGCGGCTCACCGTATGGCGGTTCGCCGTACGGTGGCGGCGGTTATCCATACGGCGGCTCGCCTTATGGTGGTTCGCCGTACGGTGGTGGCGGCTATCCGTACGGAGGCGGAGGCTACCCGAACGGTGGCGGCGGATTTGGATTCGCGCCGAACGGCGCGATGCGTCCAGCAGGCGCTCCCGGCGCGGCACCGGCCGTTCCAGGGGCGGCGGGTGCAACGGCGCTGCCAGGCGCTGCTCCCGGCGGCGCCGATTTAACCGGCAACTATCTAGGCGCCGAAGGCTTCTACGGTTATTCCGGACCGAAAGTTATCCCCAATCCGTTCGACAACACGCTGCTGATCCAGGGGACACCGCAGGAGTACGAGCAGATCGTCGGACTGATTCGCCAGTTGGACATCGCGCCGCGCCAGGTGCTGATCGACGCCAAGATTTATGAAGTGGACCTCACCGGGGATTGGGCGGCCGGGGTAGAGACATACTTGCAAAACAAAAATACTCCCGGACCGAACGGGTTGACGCGAGCCTTGACTGCCTCTGCAACGGCTGCCGGCGTCACCCTGACCACGGGAGCGCTCGTGTTGAAGAGCCATCAACTGCTCGCGGCACTGACCGCATCGGAGTCGCAAACCCGCGCGCGCGTGATCGCCTCGCCGAGCATCATCGCGACCGACAGCGTTCCGGCCACCATGAACGTCGGCGACCAGGTGCCGGTCTTGACCTCGTCGGCTGTGCTGAGCGGTACACAGCAGAATGGGACCACTCCGTTCGCCAACACCATTTCGACCCAGTCGACCGGCACGACGCTTTCCATCCTGGCGCATGTCAATAGCAGCGGCGTGGTGACGATGATCGTGAACCAGCAGGTCAACGCGCCCGAGCCCCCGCCGGTCGGCGCCTCGAATGCCTCGACCTCTTTCTCGAACCGCTCGATCAGCACGCAGATGACGGTTCAGGACGGGGATACCGTCGCGATCGGCGGGATTATCTCGGACAAGCGCACCGAGAGTTCCGGCGGCGTTCCGATCCTTCACCGGCTTCCGGTAGTGGGAGCAGCCTTTGGCTCCAAGAACTACTCGTCGTCGAGAACCGAGTTGATCATCTTCCTGACGCCGCGCGTGATCTACGACACGAGCCAGATCGTGGACGCGACCGACGAAATCAAGGGCAATCTCAAACGCATACAAAAGATGATGAGGAACAACGGGGACAACTGAGCTGCATCCGCCGGCGGGCGGACGGCGTATTCTCGTTGGATGTCCTTCGTCTTCGTGACCGGCGCGACCGGGTTCCTGGGGAGCAATCTGGTGCGGGCCCTTCTGCCCCGCGGTCACGTCGTGCGGGCGCTTGTGCGGTCGGGTTCGGAAACGCGCGTTACGGCCGGCTGCGAGGTGATCCGCGGCGATCCTCTCGACGCCGCAAGTTATCGCAGCCGAGCCGCTCCGGCTGACACGTTCGTGCACCTCGTCGGCGTGAGTCATCCGAGCCCGGCGAAGGCCGCCGAATTCCGAAGCGTCGACCTGAGATCGGCGGTCGCGTCGATCGAAGCCGCGCGCTTCTCCGGCATCCGGCAACTGATTTACGTCAGCGTGGCGCATCCGGCGCCCGTCATGAAGGAATATATCCAGGCACGGTCGGAAGCCGAATACGCCATCCGCGCTTCAGGCCTGAATGCAACCATTCTCAGGCCTTGGTACATCCTAGGCCCGGGACGGCGTTGGCCGCTCGTGCTGCTGCCGGTATATTGGCTGATGGAAACCCTGCCGTCCACACGCGACTCGGCGCGGCGGCTGGGGCTGGTGACCATCGACCAAATGGTCGCCGCCCTGGTGAACGCGGTGGAAGATCCGGCGCAGGGGCTTCGCGTGCTCGAAGTGCCGGAGATTCGAGCCAGCCGCCTGCCGGCAAGAGGTTCGCCGGCGCTACGGGACGCTGGGCAAGGTGGCCGGCAGTGACGAAGGCCGCGCGACGGCGCCTGCCTTTGCGTCCGTGATTGAGACCTGATTCGCCGTCAGGGTCCTTCCCAAGGCTTGGTCCAGCGCGATGCGAGCACCGACATAGGCAACCTCGGCCCCGATCTCCGAGGATTGCGCGGCCGTGAGATCTCGTTGAAGCTGGACCACATTGGATGACGTCGAAGCGCCCAACTCGAGTTTCTCCTGCTCGCCCGCAAACAGTTGCTGTTGCAAAACGCGGTTACGAACGGCCGCCTGATAACGGGCTCGCGCCTGACGCAACGCAATCAAGTAATTCTGCACTTCCACTTGCACCTGGTTGGAGTTCTTCTGATTCGTCAACTCGGTCGTGCGCATCTGGAGCTGATCGATCGCGTAATCAGCCTGCGCCTGCCGGTTGCGAACTTGGGCGAAGAACACCGGCGTGACGTTTTCGCTGGGAAAGTTGCGGCGGAAGATCTGAGCCAGCGCGGTTTGTATGCCCCCTGCAAAATAGAGGTTCGCGCCCGCGGCGGCCGGTGTCCCGGCCAGGCCGGCGTGACTTACTGTCGCACTGACTTGCAGCGCGGGGAGCAGGCCATTCCTGGTTCCGACCGCGGAGACTTGCGCGGCCTTCAGATTCGACGCGTCGATGGCGATGTTGGGACGGTTCGCCAGCGCCTCCCGGATCAGATCCGGAACGGCCGGAAGATCATCCTCGGCCGGAACTTCGATGCGATCGAGCGGAAGAACTTGCAGGTTTGCCATCTCCGGATCGAGCGCCCCCCGGCGGCCCAGCAGCGCTTTCAATTGAATCTGCTGCTGCTGCAGGTTAGTTTGCGAGACCACCAGATCGCTTTGCGCAGAGGCCAGCTGGGATTGGGCCACGGTCACATCCAGAGCCGAGGCGGCGCCGAGGCCTTCGCGCCGCTGAGCATCCTGGTATAGCCGTTGCGCGACGTCGACAGCGTCCCGCTTGGCTCGTTCGTCGGCATAGTCGGCGACCAGCGCGTAGTACTGATCCAACACGCTGACGACCGTGTTCGACACCTGGGAACGGAACGTCAGATCGGAAGTGGTGAGATTGATCCGGCTCACCTCGATCTGCCGGCCGTTGACGGCGGAACCAAGGCCCTGCAAGAGATTCTGGCGGTACGACAAACTCAGCGACGGGGCCGAAGAAGGATTCAGGAAATCCGTAGGCGCGTTTTCGCGCAGGTAGTGATCGGTGTAACTTCCCGTGACGTTTCCTCCTATCAGAAACCCCTGCTGATAAGTGCCGCTATAGGCCCGGGTGATGGACACCAAGATCGGACTGACGCTTTGAACCGTATTGAACTGCGGATTGGTGATGTGGCTGAAGGTGTTCGACTCCTGAATGGAGGGATCCAAAGTCTGCGCGATTGGCCCGATCTGGGAAATGGTGGCGTTGGTCCCTCCACCGCCGGTCGGAGGGCCGCCAGCGGTCACGCCGGCGGCCGCCTGGCTGCCTGCCACGCCTTGACCGGCTGCGACCGCGCCCGTCTGAGCCGCGCCGCTCGGCACGCCCGGCAGCGCACCTCCGGCTTGCGCGCGTGTCAAATTCCAGTCCGCGATCAAGGGGCCGAAGCGCGCAATTTCGAGATCGATGTTGTTCTCCAGGGCGAGAGCGATGGCGTCTTGAACCGTCAGATAAAGAACTCCCGCGCGAATCAAATTTTGGAGCCGCGGGGAATCTGCCGTTCGGATCGGAGGCACGCTCGGAGAGAGATACCAGCGCAAAACAGGCGTAGTAGGCCGCACCGGTTCGATCGGCGCCGCCTGAGTGGCATTCTGGGCGCGGGCTGCGGGCAGTGTCCCGAGCAGATAGATGGCGCACGCGCTAATGATTCCGGACCGGTAACATCGGGTCATTGCACACCGCCTGCCGGCAGGTTCGCCGGCAACACCGATGGACGCGCAATCCGTCCTGTCAGCGCCTCGTCGATGGTGACGTGGTTGGTTTCGAGCGTCGTTCCCAGGGCCTGATCGAGCGCGATACGCGCATGCGTGTAGTTCGCCAAAGCTTCGATCTCGGTGGTAACGGCGTTGGCGAGGTCCCGCTGATCTTGCATGACCTGGTAGGGAGTGGCAGCGCCGAGCGAATACCGCTCCTGGTCGCCACTCAATGTTTGTTCCTGAAGCGATCGGGCCCGCGCGGCGGCGTCATAGCGCGCACGCGCTTGTTGCACACCGATCAGCGCGTTTTGCACGTCGACTTTCACCTGGCTCTGCGTCTTCTGCAAGTTCAATTCGTTTTGCCGGAGTTCGAGTTCGCTGGTCACATAGTCGGCCTGGGCGGCGCGGTTGCGCAGCGGGATATTCAGAGAAAGGCCGGCCGAGTAGTTTGGATAGTTGCGCCGAAAGATCTGCGCCAGAAAATTGCCGTAGCCGCCAGCCAGATAACCGTACGCGGGATTCTGCGCGCCGAAAGCGCTAAGATCCCCGGACAGGGCATTGTTGGTGAGCTCGGCGAAGACCTGCAGAGTCGGGCGGAGCGAGCTCTTGATGCCGACCAGATTCAGCCTGTTGCTTTCGAGGTTGAGCTGGCTTTGCTGAACTTCGACACGGTTCATGAGAGCACGGTTGACCAATTCGTCGGCCGAGCCGGCCTGCTCACTCGCCGGCGGAGCGAGCGTATCCAGCGGCATAACATGCACGTCCATGAGATTCGCCGCCAGCACGCCCCGACGGCTCAGCGCGTTCTTGAGGACCGTCTCCTGCTGGAGCAGATTGGTCTGCGAGACCAGCAGATCCTGTTGCGCGGTGGCCAGGCCGGCCTCGGCGCGGGTGATTTCAATGGGCGCGAGCGACCCGGCCTGCACTTGCTTCCGGTTATCCTCGAGTAGCTGCTGCGCCGTCTGCAACTCGCGTTGGCGGGAGTCATAATCCTGCCGAAAGCTCACCAGATCCCAGTAAAGATTCAAGACCGCCGACACCGTCGTGATGACCTGCTGCTTGAATTGCAGATCCGTCACTTTTGTATTGTTCTTCTGGACGCGAATGTTTCGACCATTGACCGCGGCTCCAAAGCCTTGCAACAGATTCTGAGTAACCTGAAGATCCAGATTTCCGGTTATGTACGGATTCAGGCTAAAGAAGAAACTGTTGGCATGGACTCGCTGCGAGACGTAAGTGAGCTGCGCAGTCATACCGAACACGAAATTCTGTTGATAAACGATCTGCGCCGATCGGGAGTCCTGAATGAGTTCCGGCGTTCCGGTGAGAAAGGTATTGCTTTGCGGAGTGGTTGCGTGACTGAAGCGCGTCACGGCGAACACGGTTGGATCGAGCGCCGGCAAGCCCGGTCCGAGCTGTGTGACAATCCCACCTCCGGAGCTGACGCCCGCGCCGGCGGTGGAAGGAGCGCCGGTCGCGTTCACGCTCACGCCTTGAAGGCTGACACTCTGCGGTCCCGCCGCGACCCCAAGTCCTACACTCCGCAGAGCGCCGCCCGCCTGAGCGCGTCTGAGAACCTCCTGGGCGAGCAGGGGCCCATACCGCTGGACTTCGATGTCCAGATTGTTTTCCACAGCCAGCGCCACGACATCCTGGGCCGCGAGATATAACACCCCGGCGCGAATCAACGAATCCAGGCGTGGCGAGTTGGAAACGTTCACCGGCGGCACGGTCCTCTGTCGATACGGGCGGGTCAACCACGAAAGCACAGGGGTACCGGCCTTCGGAGGTTCGATTCGGATTTCACTCTGCGCCGCCGCGGTAGGGATCAGCGGCGTGGAAAAGCAGAGCAACCAGGCGAGGAGTGGGCACCAGCTTCTTCGATATGGCTTAAGCACGAAAAGACTCCCTCTTCACGACGTTGGTCAAATGGAATTGTAAACACCCTGAGCCTCGATTCTACCGAAGGAGATTCGTGGGGCAGGTCGCCGACCTGCCGCTCGGTTGGCAAGTCCTACTGGCCTCTCACCATCTCGATGAACTCGGCTTCGTTTACAATGCGGATTCCGAGCTCCTGGGCCTTGACAAGCTTGGAGCCGGCGTCTTCGCCCGCCACCACGAAGTGGGTTTTCTTACTGACTGCGCTGCTCACTTTACCTCCGGCAGCCTCGATGATCTTGGTTGCCTCTTCGCGGCTCAAGTTGGGTAAGCTGCCGGTCAGCACGAAAGTCATCCCTTTGAACTTGCCGCCCTTGGGCCGCGTGGATTCATAGGTGAACTGCAGGCCGGCTGCACGCAGGCGGTCCACCAGCTCACAGTTGCGAGGCTCTGCAAAAAAATCGACGATCGCCGCGGCGACTTTTGGACCGACTTCCTCGGCTTGTTGCAGCTCGTCTATGCTGGCGCCGGCGATCCGATCCATGCTCCCGAACGCTTCCGCCAGAAAGACCGCGGTCCGCTCGCCTACGAAGCGAATGCCCAGCGCCGTCAGCACCCGCGGGAGCGGGTTTTTCTTGGAATTTTCGATATTGCGGACAACATTGGCCGCCGACTTCTTGCCCATCCGCTCCAGACTTCCCAATCTTTCGGCGGTGAGATCATACAGATCCGCGACGCTCTCCACGATTTTCTTGTCCACCAATTGTTCGACCAGCGCGTCGCCCAGACCGTCGATATTCATCACGCCGCGCGACGAAAAATGCAGGATCGATTCTTTCAGGCGGGCCGGACAATTCGTGTTCACGCACCGGCTGGCAGCTTCGCCCTCCTCGCGGACCACGTGGCCGCCACAGACGGGACACAGCGAAGGCATCTGGAAGGCCTTGCGGTACGAGCCTTTCGAGTGGACTCGCACCACCTTCGGAATGACATCGCCGCTGCGCTCGATGACGACGGCATCGCCGATCTCCAGCCCGAGCCGGCCGATCTCATCCTCGTTGTGCAAAGTGGCGCGCGAAACGGTCACTCCGGAGACTTCAATGGGAGCTAATTGTGCGACAGGCGTGAGTGTGCCGGTGCGGCCCACCTGCACCAGGATGCCGACCACCGTGGTTACGGCCTGCCGCGCCGGATATTTGTACGCGATGGCCCAGCGCGGCGCCTTGGCCGTGAAGCCCAGCTTGCGCTGTTGCTCAATCGAATCCACCTTCACCACGACGCCATCGATCTCGTAGGGCAGATCTTCGCGGCGGGCTTCCCAGGCCGCGCAGAATGCCAGAACTTCTTCCACATCCCGGCAAAGGTTGCGCTCCCGATTCACCTTGAACCCCAGGCGCGCAAGCTCTTCGAGCGATTCCCAGTGGCTGCCGCGGGCCGGCTGGCCATCGACCAGCAGGAAATACGTGTAATAGTCCAGGCGGCGGGAGGCCGTAATCTGCGGCTCGAGGACGCGCAAGGATCCGGCGGCGGCGTTGCGCGGGTTGGCGAACCGCGAAAGGCCTCGCTCGTCGCGCTCGGCATTCAGGCGCTCGAACGCTTTGCGGTTCATGACAGTTTCGCCTCGCACTTCGAAGCGTGGCAGTTCGGTTTCCACTGTCAACGGCAACGAACGGATGGTCCGCGCGTTTTCCGTGACGTCCTCGCCGACTTCGCCGTCGCCGCGCGTCACGGCCTGCCGGAACCGGCCGTTCTCGAAGCGTGCGGCCATCGAAAGCCCGTCCATCTTCAATTCCACGACGTAACGGAACTCGGCACTTCCCAGCAAATCGCGGACGCGCCGGTCGAAATCGCGCAATTCCTGCTCGTTGAGCGCATTGTCGAGGCTGAGCATGGGAGAGCCGTGCCGGACCTTGACGAAGCCTTCGCGCGGCTTACCCCCGACGCGATGCGTGGGCGAGTCGGGCGTGGCCAGCTCCGGATGCTGCGCCTCGAGCGCCTGCAGGCGGCGCATCAACTGGTCATATTCAGCGTCGGAGATTTCAGGCTTGTCCAGGACGTAGTACAGATGTTCATGACGCCGGAGCTCTGCACGAAGCGACTCCACCTCACGCACGGGATCGGTCATCGGGTCTCAATTATAATTTAACGAGGAACTCGGAGAACTCAACCATCACACCTTACAAAAACACGGTCGTGATCTACAATCCTCGTGCGGGCAAACTCGGGCGGAACGGACACGGACCGCTCGAACGCGCGGTGGAGATTCTGAAGCGTGACGGTCATCAGCTAACCCTGGTTCCCACTACTGGTCCGCAAACAGCGGGCCCCCTGGCGCGGGAACACGTGCGGCAGGGCGCGGACCTCGTGCTGGCGGCCGGCGGCGATGGCACGATCAACGAAATAGGCGAAGGATTGATCGGATCAGAGGTGCCGATCGGCATTCTTCCGGCCGGCACCGCGAATGTTTTGGCGACTGAAATGAAGCTCGGCTCGCGGCTGGAGCGAGCCGCCGCGCGCTTAGGACGCTCCCAGCCCTGCCGGATTCCCGTCGGACACGTAAGCTGCCAAGGTGGGGCAGTCTCACGTCATTTTCTTCTCATGGCCGGTATCGGGCTCGACGCCCACATCGTCTACCGAGTGAGCGCGCCCTTGAAATCCGCGACGGGCAAGTTCGCTTACTGGGTGGCGGGATGGAGCCTGCTCGGGCGGCGCCTGGCCGAATTCGCCGTCGAAATGAACGGCGTGCGCCGCACCTGCTCGTTCGCGCTGGTGAGCAAAGTGCGCAACTACGGCGGCGACTTCGAGATCGCTCGCGACGTGAGCCTGTTCGACGACCACTTCGAAGTCGTGCTCTTCGAAGGCCGCTCGACGCTGCCCTATGTCAAGTATTTTGGCGGCCTGATGCTCAATCGCCTCGCGGGCATGAAAGGCGTCACGGTAGAGCGGGCCCAATGCCTGCGAGTGCTGGCCCCCGAGGACCGGCGCGTCTATCTGCAGATCGACGGCGAATCCGCCGGGCAATTACCTGCCGAAATCCGGATCGTACCCGACGCCCTCACCCTGCTGGTGCCGCCCGAATACGCAAGGTAGAGTAGTAGCTGTTGCAAAAGGAGATCCTGCAATGAGGCTGTCGATGGCCGCGCTCGCGGCATTGTGCATTTTCAGCTCGGCCCAGGCCGCCGAGCGCCCGCCAGTGATGGGGCACAACGCCGGAATCTCCGCCGGACACCCGCTCACCACCGCTGCCGGCTTCGAGATCCTCACACGGGGCGGTAATGCATTCGACGCGGGCGTGGCGGCGCTGCTGGCCGGGGGCGTGGTCGAGCAGGACCTTTACAGCCTTGGAGGAGAGGCCCTGGTGCTCGTGCATCCTCGAAGCACCGGCAAGGTCACTTCCGTCGTAGGCCAGGGTTGGGCGCCCAAGGCCGCCACCATCGACTGGTATCTGGCGCACGGCAAGAACCTAGACGGGGCGGGACTGGATCCGGCCGTAGTTCCGGGCGCCTTGCACGCCGCCCTGATGGTGCTTGAGAACTGGGGCACCATGACCTTCGAGCAGGTCTCCGCCCGGGCCATCGACTACGCCGAGAACGGATTCCCCTTGCGGCCGCGCACCGCGGTATCGATTCGAGGCAACCTCAAATTCTTCGAAAAGTGGCCCGAAAACCAGGTCTATTGGCTGAAACCGGACAAGTCGATGTACCAGGCCGGCGAAACCATCAAGCTGCCCACTCTCGCCCACACGCTGCGGCTGATGGTCGAAGCCGAGCGCGCGGCTTCAGCAAAGGGCCGCAAAGCCGGCATCGTGGCCGCGCGCGACCGCTTTTACAAGGGCGACATCGCGCGAGAGATGGTGGCCTTCCTGCAACAGCATCAGGCTCCGTTCGAACTGCCCGATTTCGCCGAGTTCTTCGCGCGCATCGAAGAGCCCGCCAGCACCAACTATCGCGGTTATCAGGTCTATAAACACGGCTTCGGCAGCCAGGGGCCGGTGATGCTGGAAGCCCTGAATATCCTGGAGAACTTCGATCTCAAGGCGATGAAGCACAATAGCGCCGACTACATCCATACCGTCGTCGAAGCGCTCAAGCTCGCTTACGCGGACCGTGACACCTACTACGGCGACCCTGCGTTTGTTCAGACTCCGGCGGAAGGCCTGCTATCCAAGGCGTACGCCAAAGAACGGGCGCGCCTCATCGATTCTCAACACTCTTCGCGCTCGTTCATCGCCGGAAACCCGCTACCGTTCGATTCGAAAGTGAAAGATTGGAAATACTGGAAGGCGAATATCGCCGACGGCGCCAAGCCCGGCGCCATTCCACCGGACGCCGAGCCTCTCCGCGGCGCGAACCGGGACACTACCCACATCTCGATCATCGATAAAGACGGCAATGTGTTCGACAGCACGCCCAGCGGCGGCTGGATCGGCGGCGCGGTCATTCTGGGCAAGACCGGGATCGGCATGAGCGTGCGCGGCGAGCAGTTTTGGCTTGACAAGACGCGCGCCGCGCAGATCCGCCCGCGCGCGCGGCCACGCTACACCCTGACCCCAAGCATTGTTCTGCGCGACAACCAGCCGTTCATGGCGATCGGTACGCCGGGCGGAGACAATCAGGACCAGACCATTCTCCAGGCCTTCCTCAACGTCGTGGAATTCTGGCCGGACTGGTACCCGAACCTGCACGAAGCTTTCGAATGGCCGCGCGTCCAGACGCTCCATTTCTTCGGCTCGTTCTGGCCGCACGACGCCGGCTTCAACAAGCTAAATCTGGAATCGACGATCCCCGACCCGGTTTTCCAGGAATTGAAGGCGCGCGGACACGACGTGAGCAAGATCAAACCGTTCAGTATTTCGAGTTGTGCGACCGCGGTGTTGATCGATCCGGCCAGCGGCAACCGGATGGCCGGGGCCGACCCGCGCCGCGATTGCTACGCGATGGCATACTGATGATCCCCTACCGAGAGCATGCGCCGCCGCCCGCTCTCGGGCGGTACATCGAGTGCGCCTGGAGTCTCTCAACGGTGGATGCGGTCCGCGGCCATCGCGTCCCGCCGGACGGCTGCATCGATCTCGTCTATTCCCGCGTGGAGGGCGCTCGCGTCGTAGGCACGATGACCGCCGAACAGCGTTTCAATTATGCCGCCGGTACGACCATCGTCGGCGTCCGCTTTCGCCCGGGAATGGCGGGCCTGTTCCTTCGTGTGCCTCCCTCGGAATTGACCGACCTGTTGGTCTCGGTCGAACAGATCTGGGGTGGCGCCGGGTCTACCCTCACGAGCCGGCTGGATTCCGCCGGTTCGGCGTCTCAGTGCATCGCGTTGATCACTGCGACGCTGCCCGCCGCCGCCCCGCCGCTCGAACCGGTCCACCTCGCCATCGAAGCCATCACGGCCTCGCACGGCGCCGTGGACCTGGACTTCATCGCGCGGCAGGCGAATCTCGGCGCGCGGCAATTCCGGCGGCGCTGCCTCGAAGCCAGTGGCCTGACGCCCAAGCAACTTTGCCGGGTGCTGCGGTTCCGCCGTGCCAGCGCGCTGGCCGCCCGCGGAAGGCCTCGTTGGTCCGCCATTGCGGCCGAGGCTGGTTACTTCGATCAGGCCCACCTGATCCGCGACTTCCGCGAATTTACAGGGCAAACCCCGATGTCCGTTTTTTCCAATACAGCGGCGAACGCCGGCGCTAGCATGAGTGCATGAAACTCACGCCCGTGGTAATTGTCGATGAAATCGAAAAATCGCTCCCCTTCTGGATCGACCGGATGGGCTTTCAGAAGACCGTCGATGTGCCCGACGGCGATCGCCTTGGCTTTGCGATTGTGGCGCGCGACGGAGCCGAAGTCATGTTCCAGACACTGGCCAGCGTCCTCAAGGACGAGCCGCGCTTCGCCAAAGACGGCTTATCTCGCGTGGCTTCGCTCTTCATCGAAGTCGACGACTTCGACGATGTGCGCCGCCGTCTCAAGGGATATCCCATCGAGATGGCGGAGCGCACCACCTTCTATGGGATGCGTGAGATCGGTGTATTCGAGCCGAGCGGCCACATCGTGGTATTCGCAGCGCGAACGGCGTAGTCGGAAGCGCGCCCTCGCGGTGTATACTGGCGAGGAACGTGAAAATCCTGGCTTGTAAGTTGACGCTGCTGGTCGGCGTGTCACTCCTAGCCGGCGCGATCAAGGCCCAGCCCAATCGAGCCGGCCAACCGCAAAACTTCGATAATGTTGAGCTCCACCTGATCCCCGTACAAGGCAACGTCTACGTGCTGATGGGTGCGGGCGGCAACATCACGGTCCAGGTTGGCGGCGACGGCGTGCTGCTGGTGGATACGATGTTTGCGCCGCTGGCGGCGCGAATTGCCGCGGAGATTAAGAAGCTCTCTCCTCTGCCGATTCGCTACATCATCGATACCCATGTGCATGGAGATCACGTCGGCGGTAACGAAGCGCTGGCCAAGTTAGGAGCGCCGGGCGCATCTCAAACCGATACGGGAGGCGCCACGATCATCGCGCATGAAAACGTGGTGAACCGCATGACCAAGCCGGCTGCTGCGGGGCAGACACCGCCTCCTACGCCGGGCCTGCCCAACGACGAGTACTTCACCCGCACCAAGGACCTCTACTTTAACGGCGAACCGATCTTCATCATCCACGAGCCCAACGCCCATACCGATGGTGACAGCATCATCCTATTCCGCCGTTCCGACACGATCAGCACCGGCGACATCTTCACGCCCGAGCGTTATCCATTCCTCGATCTCGAGCGCGGCGGCAGCGTACAAGGTGAGCTGGATGCCTTGAACCATATCATCCATCTCACTGTGCCTGCGCATCTGCAGGAAGGCGGCACTCGTGTGATCCCGGGGCATGGGCGTCTCTGCGATGAAGCCGAGGTGGTCGAGTACCGGAACATGATCACGATCG
>DASXAK010000077.1:0-30122 GCA_036406715.1 Bryobacteraceae bacterium
CTCTTATCTCCATGGATTGGGTCGATGGCGAAAACCTCGCCCAGCTTCTCAATCGGGTCCACCGTCTTCCCCCCTCTCAGGTGAGTGGCTTTGCCTTCCAGATTGCGCAAGGCCTACGGGCCATTCACGCGGCGAACATCGTCCATCAGGACCTGAAACCGGGCAACCTGCTGATTCGCCGAGATGGCACCATTCTCATCACCGACTTCGGATTGGCTCGCTCCGCTTTGCCGGACGATGCTCGTATCAGCAGACCCGGCGATATCGTCGGGACTCGAGCTTACATGGCCCCCGAGCAACTGGCTGGGTTGCCGGCGGACGCCCGGTCAGATCTCTACTCATTAGGCATGGTGCTTCTCGAGATGCTGACCGGTACGACCGCCTTGGAGGCTCTTGCCCCGTTACGGTTACAATGGCTTGCCTCCGATGAGGGCAGGCGCCGGGCGTGGGTCGAGCTGCTCTACCTTTCCGCGCTGGATTCGGTCATCCGCGGATGTCTGCAGCCGGACCGCTCGGCGCGGTACTCCAGCGTGGACGAAATCCTGGAGATCCTCGAGTTGGCCGACACCGAGTCCAAGGCGTTAGCAGCACCTCGTGCGCCCGCCGACGGTCGCTCGGTTGCCGGCTTCCGAAAGTGGAAACTGAGCTTGCTTGTGGCTCTCCTGCTCGCGATATTAGCCGGATACGCCGCATATTCGCGACGGCCAGGCAGCAGGGCGGCGCAATCTCATGCGTTGTACGCTCAAGCTGTCGGTTTAATCACCGATCAAAGTGATGCCAGTGATCTGAAGCGGGCACTGAATGCTCTCGATCAGATAAACGGGGATGTGCCCGACGTTGTGGGAGCCTTCCGAGTGCGTCTCGACACACTGATCCGGCTTTACGAGCAGACGCAGGAAACGCAATGGTTGGACAGAGCTAGTCACGAACTCGAAATGCCGGTGGCAACTCGTCTGAATAATTCGGAGCGCACCAGCTTTCAAGCCCGAATCGATCTCCACCGCGGCTCATTCGAAAAGGTCGTGCGCGTTCTTCGAGGCAACTCCGCGTTATTGGCGTCTTCCGAACAGGCCAACCGTCTCCTGGGTAGAGCGTTGGAGGCTTCTCAGCAAATCGATTCCGCCGTCGAATCGTATCGTTCAGCAATTCGTCTCGAACCCGAATCGTGGCGCGCACACAACGACTTGGGTGCCGCATTATTTACACTTGCAAAGTTGGGTAGTGCCCGCAAGGAGTTTGATCGCGTGATCGAACTGCGGCCCGATGCCGCGACTGGCTATGAGAATCTGGGCTCAGTACAACTGGCATTGGGCGATTTGATCGCCGCTCGCCGGACTTTTGAGAACGGCCTCGAGCGTTCCCCTTCGGCCACCGCTTACTACAACCTAGGTGTTACGGCATTCTTTCTGCGGGAGTACGCCGGCTCACTTCCTTTCTTTGAGAGAGCCGGTCAAATTCGGCCGACATCCGATCTCTACATTACCGGGCTGGCCGACTCATTGCGTAAACTGCATCGGTCCGAGTTCGCTCGCGAAAATTACTCCCGGGCGGTCGCTCTGCTAAACGATTTGGCGCGCACTCGGCGGCTGACTACTGCGGAGCAGTGCCGTCGCGCCATTGATCTCGCCAGGCTTGGTGATCGAATGGCGGCTACCTCGATTCTTCAAGAATTTCCCGTCGACATCAAGAGCAAGGATGTTGCCTACGCTCGGGCGATTGTAGCCATGCTCGAAGGCCGTGCCGCTGCCGCAAATCGCCACCTCAAGGACGCCGTGCGGCTTGGATATCCGAAGATGCTCATCGAACTGAGCCCGGAGTTTGACGATATTCCTCCCTAGCCAGTCTCAGCCGCTTTGTTCCACAGCTTGCCTCCCAGGGAGTCCTAGGCGCTGAACATCGGGTCGCGCCGGCTTAGAAGAAGAGCGCAAGTAGTTCAAACCAGCAGGCATAGAAAGTCGGACAATCAAGTTCGGGCCGCATGTAATTACCTCCTACCCAGTAATCGACTCGGTCGGCAGGAAACATGAGATGGCCTTAGGAAGAAGCCATCCACTGACAGCAGGACACCTGAAGAGGGAGTCTCGTCAAACCGGCCTTGACACTCTGCCGCAACGGCGCCCCTCACTCGTGCGACAGCGTGCTGAAACGCCCCCCATCAGCCGTAATACCGGAACTGCTTCCAGAATTCCGGCCAACTCTGCCGCAGCCCGCGACAGACGAAGATCTCGGGATGGTGCGCGGTCTCCTCGTTGGCCACACCAAACTGGTTCCAGGTGCGTGCGGCAACTTCACAGGCCTCGAAGTTCCTGGTGACGAAAGCCCGTGATAGCCCAATTACGATGAGAACCGTCGGTGCCGGATCGCCATATCCGCGCTCCCAAAAAGAGTTCACTCCGCTAATCGCGTGTGGCAATCCGTATGCCGGCCCGTAAAGGTCGATCGCTCCCGCTTCACCGTAATTCGCAGCGAGGATTGCGACGTGCGCCCGATCTTCCACGGACAACCCGTCGCGAATTCGGACAACGGTCTGAACCAGCTCCGGCCAGCCGATCTCCTCCCGAAGATCGCCGTTGATCTGGTTACTCACGTGAAACCATGACGAGTTGATCGGGGCCAGGGGCAGCATCAGTGCGCCCGCTATCCCCGCGTCCGCCACCAGCGCCACCCAAAACAGCGATCGCCAGAACGCGGCGGCTCTTCTCGTCCGAGAGCGAAACCAGCTCTCGAACTGAACCGCGCCCGCTGCATAAAGCATCGGATACGCGCCCGCCAGGTAGTAGTCACGCCCTTTCGCGATGACGAAAAGCAGCAGCGGCACCATGTACATCCACACCAGAGGTCGATAGCGCTTGTCCCCCGGTGAGACCCAGTAATAGAGCAATCCGGCTATCGCGATCGGAAAGGCAAGCAGGGTCAGTGTCAATTGTCCTGAAAGAAATCCATCTGCCCGGCCCTGGGCGACATCGCGCGCATGAATGTGCCCGATGAAATCGAGATAGATGAAATGATGTTGCGCCTGCCAGATGAGATTCGGCAGGAAGATCGCAACCGCGACCGCGGCGCCCCACCACATCCATTTACTGGCGAGATACCGCCTTGCGGGCGTGAGAAGCATGCCTGCCAGCAACCCGGCAACCAGGAACGGGATGGCATATTTGGAGAGCATCCCGAATCCGATTGCCGATCCAATCGCAACCCACCACCGCGAGTTGGCCGATTGGAGCAGGCAAAGGGTGAAATACGCCGTGAACACCCAAGCCAAATAGTCGAACGAGACGTACTGCATCAGTGAGCCGCCCGCGAGACAGAAGGGCACGGCGGCCATGGCTGCCACCAGTTGCGCCCACCGTCCGCCACCTAAACGGCGCGCCATCAAACCGGTTAAGACGACCGCCACCGCTTCGGCGACCGCCGCAAAGAAACGAAATCCCAGCAAAGAGGTGCCGAACAGCTCTAGTGAGACTCGCGCGAAAAATGGCGTGACCGGCGGGTACGCGACATAACCCCACGCCAGATGCCGCGCATCGTCCAGCGTCGCCAGTTCGTCACGGTGAAAGCCGTAGCGGCCGCCCGCGAGTAGGTGCACGAGAACCGTCCCCAGCCCTACATACGCCAGGATCGCGAAATCATTCGACCAGATCGATCGCGTAGTCCCTTGAAGCGTAGACGCTCGAGGCGTGCCCGAGTGGGCCGCGGACATAAACCGATGGTAACCGATCAGGAGTAGATGGAACTGCGGGCGCAATTTTGAACGCCTCGCGTGGGGCTCGTCTCCGACCTGCCGACCCCCAGCGCCAGCGCTGCGATGGCGGCGAGCGTGCAGCCCCGGAGCGGGTATATCATCGCGCCACGGCTCTAATCAGCAGCGCGATCTGTCCGCCGTGGTACAGGCTGTGTTGCACAATGCCGTGGAACAGGTAATAAAAATCGTAGGGGCGGCCGGGAACCGTATCGTGCAGCTTCCCATCGCCAAATCCTTCGATCGCGCCGGCGAGTCGCTCCGCGCTGCGAAACAAATCGGCGGTTGCCCGGCTCCACGCCGCCTCCGACTTATCGGGAATTCCCGGCCAATCCGCTTCGGTGCCCACGATCGTTGGCAGCGGCGTGCCTTGCACCGCCTCCGATGCAGCGTTCACCCACGCCCTTATGTGCAAAACCAGTTCCCAGATTGTGTGCGCCGGGACTAGCGGCCGCTGAAGTGCCTGCTCGGCCGAAACTCCAGCCAGTAATTCGCCGACCGAATCTCCGTGCCAGGCCTCACCGTGGAACGCGCGACGCAATTGATCCGCGATGCGAATGCATTCCGCGTTCATCGGCCGTCAGCCCTGGTTGCGCAGCAGCATCCACGCCAGCGCCAGCCATCCCGCGATGAAGGCAAGCCCGCCGAACGGCGTGATGATTCCGAGCATCTGGATGCGCGTGACCGCCAGCACGTAGAGACTGCCCGAGAACAGCACGACGCCCGCCAGCAGTAGCGCGCAGACCCAACCGGCCTGGCGTGTGCTCAAATATCCCAGCTTCGGCATGAGCGAGACAAACAGCAGGCCGAGCGCATGGAAGAAGTGGTACAGCACCGCTTTCTCGTAGACGCTTGTTGAATAGGCGTCGAGCTTGTCCCGCAGGCCGTGCGCTCCGAACGCGCCGAAGATTACCGCGAGGGCCAGGGCGGTCGCGGCTGTGGCGCTCCAGTTCATTCGCGGCGGCTCCTCAGTGCGTCATCGCGTACGTGACGTAATTGACGCCGATGCGGATCCCGAGCGCCGAAAATTTTTCGGGGTATCGCGGGTTGTCGGCGTGCTCCCACGAGTCACCCAGATCCATATCGAAACAGATCGCCACCATGACGCGGCCTTTGTCGTCGTAGATGCCGCGCCAGTGCGGGATTCTTCCGTCTTTCTCCCAAACCTGTCCGGTTTCGAGAAACTGCGCACCCGGCACTTGGTAGCGGTCGTCGAGGTCGTAAATCGTATGAAAAATCTGATCGGTCGACGGAATCTCGACGATCGGCCGGTCCGGAAAAACTCGCTGCATCGTCGCGTTGAAGACGTCCCACTCGATCGTGCCGTGAAAGTCGTCGCACATGAAGAAGCCGCCGCGCAGCAGATACTCCCGCATCGTCTTGGCTTGCTGTTCGGTGAGGTCCCAGTGTCCGACTTCGACGCCGTACAGCCACGGCGTGTCGTAGACGTCACCCAAATCGAGATTGACCGGCTGTTCGACCGACCGCACTTGGATGCGGGTGAGACGCCGCAGCGCGGTCACGAAGTGGCGGTCCGAGCGCGGATAATCCATCGTCCAGTTCGAGGCGCCTTCGCGCCAGTCGCCCAGAAACTGAAACCCGCCGTAATACCGGTTTACCGGCGGGTACATCAACCGCGCGAATACCCATTCCGTTCTTTCTTGATAATCGGTGGGCAACGGGAAGTTTTCGTACTCCACGCCCGGATACTCGCGAAATGGCTGGATGGCGAACAGCGAGCCCAGCACCATCAGCCCGCCAATCACCACGTAAAATGAGCGACGCACAGCGACTCCCTTCAGGATAACACCGGGTTCCGGGCCACCCTGCTCTTGACGCGCCAAATCACGATCTGTCATATTTGGTGGGTTCTGCCGGACAGGAAACCATGAGCGTTGCTGTCTCTTCTCCCCCCAAAGCACAAACCGTGGCCAGCTCGAAATGGATCTGGCTGATTGTCGGGGTCGTCATCGGCGGCATCATTGCCGCGCTTCCCACGCCGGAAGGTCTGTCGCATATCGCGCAGTTAGTGCTCGCGATTACGGCATTCACCGTGGTCTTGTGGGCGGCTCAGGTGATGAACAGCGGCGTGGCCTCGGTCCTGATGATGGCGCTGCTCATCGTGATCGGCGTCCCGGTGCCGCGCGTCTTCAGCGGCTTTGGCGGCGGGGCGTTCTGGACGCTGCTCGCCGTTCTGTTCTACGGCTTCGCCATGAAGAAGACCGGGCTCGCGGAACGGCTATCGTATTACATTCTGTCGCTGTTTCCCGGTACCTACGGCGGCATTCTGACTTCGTTTTTCATCATCGGATTCGTGCTCGCGTTGGGCATTCCATCCATGACCGTGCGCACCGCGATCATGACACCAGTAGCTTGGGCGCTGGTTCAATCGCTTGGTCTGCCGCCCAAGAGCCGCGGCTCGGCGCTCATCATTCTCACCACGGTCGAGATGGCCGTGGTGCCGGGCATCGCGTTTCTTTACGGGTCTCTGACCGGGCCGGTCGTGGTCGCCGCTTTCGAAGCGAAGAAGCTGCCCGTCACATGGGGAGGGTACGCCCAGGTCCTCACGTTCCCGACCCTGGTGTTGTGCGCCCTCATCGTCGTCGGCAACCAGTTCCTGGTGCGGCCCGAAGCACCGCTGAAGGCCTCGCCCACATTTGCGAAGGACCGGCTGCGCGCACTCGGACCGTTCAAAGGCGCCGAGGCGGTGACGGGTCTCGTCGTTCTCTTCTCGATCGTGTTCTGGTCCACTGACCGCTTTCATCACCTGCCGGCCTTCCTCATCGGCATGGTCGCGATGGCGGTGTTCTACATGGCCGGCATTCTGCGGGACGAAGACATCGGAACCGGCGTCTCCTGGACGCTGCTCCTGTTCATCGGCGGCATCTTCAGCCTCGCGAACATCATTCAGGACTACAAGGTTACCGACTGGATCGCCGGATACATCGTCCCGATCGTGAAACAGATCGAATTCAGCGTGGTGATTTTGTGTATCGCGATGGCGATCGCGATGTATGCGCTGCGCTTCATCGATCCCTCCAGCTTCATCGCTGTTTCGGTGCTCTTCCTTTCCACCGTCACCCTGACGATGGCGGCCGGCATCCCGCCGCTGGTCCTCATGGCCCCGATCATTCTCGCCTCCGCGCCGTTCTGGGTCTCGTATCAGAATTTCTGGCTGGCTATGGGCGAAGGACTCACCGGCAACCAGGGGTTCACCGCCGGCGATCGCGTCCGCCTGGCCAACGGCTATGCGATTTTCTGCCTGATCGCACTGGCGATCGGCGTCGGATACTGGAAGCTGATCGGCGTTATCCACTAGGCGCGTGATGCGCACCCAGGTCGGCATCATCGGCGCCGGGCCCGCCGGTTTGATGCTCTCCCACCTCTTGCATCTGGAAGGCATCGAGTCGATCATTCTCGAGGCGCGCAGCCGCGAATACATCGAGAGCCGGGTGCGCGCCGGCGTCCTCGAGCAGACGACCGTCGACCTGTTGACCGAGGCCGGTCTCGGCGAACGCCTCAAGCGCGAAGGCCTCGTTCACCGCGGAATTTATCTGAGCTTCCACGGCCGGCGCCACCACATCGATATGACCGAGCTCACCGGCGGCCGCTCGATTACCGTCTATGCGCAGCACGAGGTCATTAAGGATCTGGTGCAGGCGCGTCTCGCGGCGGGGGCACAGATTCTCTTCGATGTTCCTGACGTCAGCGTTCATGATTTTGCGACCGATCGGCCAAAGATCCGCTTTCCCGGGCAGGAGGTTGACTGCGATTTCATCGCCGGGTGCGACGGCTACCACGGTGTCTGCCGGCCCTCTATCCCAAACACCGTATTAACGAATTTCGAACGCCACTATCCGTTCGGCTGGCTCGGCATTCTGGCGGAGGCCGCGCCGTCTTCCGAAGAGCTGGTCTACACCTACCACGAGCGTGGCTTCGCGCTATTCAGCATGCGCTCGCCGGCCGTGACGCGGCTCTATCTGCAATGCGCCCCGGATGAAGACATCGCGCAGTGGTCCGATGAGCGTATCTGGGACGAAATGATGACCCGCTTCACCACCCGTGACGGCTGGGCTCCCAACCAGGGTCCGGTGATTCAGAAGGGCGTCACCGACATGCGAAGCTTCGTGGTCGAGCCGATGCAATACGGCCGCCTGTTCCTGGCCGGCGATGCCGCCCACATCGTGCCGCCCACCGGGGCCAAGGGCCTGAACCTCGCGATGGCCGACGTCGCCATTTTGTCACGCGCCCTCGTACAGTTCTACAAGACCGGCCGGCGCGACCAGCTCGACCGCTATTCCGAGACCTGCTTACGCCGCATCTGGAAAGTGCAGCGCTTCTCGTGGTGGATGACCTCGATGCTCCACCGCTTCGCCACCGACAACGATTTCGACCAGCGCCGCCAACTCGCGGAGCTGGATTATGTCACCAGTTCTCGTGCCGCGATGGCGAGCCTTGCCGAAAACTATGTGGGCTTGCCGCTCGACTAACCGCAAGTGGCGCAAGTTGCGCACGCGTTTATTGATTTTAGAGAACTTAGCGCGAGCAAAGTGGCGCAAGTTGCGCCACGAGCGCTACTTGGCGTAACAGGGAGTCGGTTCCCAGCCGCTCGCGTCCGGCTGCTTCTTGAACTGGTAGCTGCGAACGAAGGGCTGCGTCAGGTAGGTCGGGTCGTTCAGCATCGCCGTGTCGATGATGTAGCTGTCGCTTTGCGCGCCCGCGAGCAGGTTGATCTCTTCCGTCAGCGTCGCTTTGTCGCTGTACGGAACGCCATTTTTTCGAATGTAGCCGGCACGCAGTTTGGAGGTCATGACTTTGAGCGTGCCATTACGCGGCGGCACCGGAATGGATCCGCGGCCTCGGCCGACACCCGGAACCTGCCAGCTCGCCACCGAATATCCTTGCCAGCTCGGCTCGCCCCCCGGCGCTTCGCCCATCCCGAAGTGCAGAATGCGCGTCTGCGTCCCTGAGTCAGCTTCGACCTTCAGGGTGTTTTCATCCTGCCAAGTGATGTGCAGGCGGCCCGGCCGCTGCATCACGCCGACCGCGCCGTAGGCCTTGCATTGATTGCCATCGGCTTCGTCCTTCGCCGGGTCCCAGGCCGCGGCAACCTGCCGCGCCGCCGGGTTGAGCGGCAGATACAGAATGTCGCCTTTCTGCGGGTCGACGCGGAAGCGCCATTCATCGACGATCATCGACACCCAGTAGCCGGTAATATCGATCGGGGCCGCTGCTTTGCCGCTTCGCGGAGGTCCGGCCGGACCTCCGCGCCCTTGCGCCTGCACCATCAGCGGCGCCGCCAGCGCCAAAGCAACGAGCCCGATTCGACGAAACATGGTTCCGGAGTCCTGGTCTAGTTAAACGTGCCGCCCCACTTCCAGCCGTCGGAAGGGCGCGTGATGCTCACCATGCGCAGCCGGTGGTCTTCGGGGTTGCGTCCGGGATTGCCGACGACGACAACGTGGTCACCCGGTTTCAACGTCTCGCGCGTGACACCCTGCTGGCCCAACTGGCCGCCGGCGCCCCACTCCACGGCCCAGCGGACTACTTCACCGCTACTCGGATCCTTGGCTTCGACGTGCACGAACGAGTGAGGATTCCGATACAGGAACTGGACCAGTTCGCCTTCCACCGTCACCTTCTTGTCTTCGAAGTAGGTGGCGGCGAACGAGTGATGGGCGTACGCCCGGATGCCGAGCACCGTGGCCGCGGCGAACAACAGAACGAGCATTTTGCGTTTCATCAGGTTTCTCCTTAACAGAATTTATTTCTTTGCATTCGGAGTTGCGGTCAAGCTGCGGTACACGGCTTCGACGAACCGGTCTCCCGACCCATATCGCGGGTCCCAATCGACGGTCGGTTTGGTCGCCTTGATCTGCTCCAGGGTCATGCCTTTCTTGATGTAGTTTTGAATGCGGTCGCGCACAATCGTCACCATGTCGCGGTAATAGGCGACGTCCGCGGTATCGCAGATGCGGCCATGGCCGGGAACGATCAGGGTTCCGCCCTCTGTGCGGAACTCGGGAATCACGAGGTCGAGAATGTAGTTGAGCGCGTCAATTTCTCCTTGAATGCTGCCCCCGCGTTCGACATCGATAAACGGATAGCTGGTGGTGGTAAAAATATCGCCCGTGCTCAGCACGTCCGACTCGCGGAAGTAAACCATGGTGTCGCCATCGGTGTGGGCCTTGGGCATGTGAACCAGGCGGACGCCCTCGCCATTGAAGAAATGGCTGAGCTTCATCTGATCCTTGTAGTAAGTCTCGGTGGGCCATCCACCCTGCGGCGTCGCGGCTTGGCTGCCGGTGGGCGCGCTCATCCGGTTCAACACGTTCTCATGCGCGAGAATCGCGGCGCCTTCGGCGGCATCCGCAATCTCACCTGCGACATTGCCCCCCGTGAATGTCTTGCCGGCCTTGGCGATCGCTTCGTTGCCGCCGGTGTGATCGGCATGCACATGCGTATTGATGATGTAGCGGATGGGCTTCGGCGGGGCAAAGCTCTTCAGCGGCTGGCCTTGTCGATCGAGCTGCTGGCTCAACTGGTTGATGGCCGCCAGCACCTTCTCGCTATTCTGAGCAAGGCCCGAATCGACCATCAGCACGCCGTCGGACCCGACCGAAAGCGTGATGTTGCCGCCGGCGCCTCCGAGCAGGTAAATGTGGCCGCGAACCGGCACGATCTCGACTTGTGCGTTGGCCGCGTTTTGCGCGGCCGGAGCATTTTGCGGCGCGCGAGCAGGCTGCGTCACGGCGGCGCCGCAAACCGCCAGCGCGAGCATCAGAGATTTGTTGGCTGTTCTCACCGATCTACCCCGCTACTTTTTGGCCGCGGCCGCATTTCGTTCTTTCACAACCTTCCGCGGAAGCTCGGGATACATCGTCTCGGCGCCGCCCCGCGTGACTTCAATCGGAAGATTATACTTCTGGCCGAATTCGCCGAGGAAATGATTTTCACCAGGCATTTCGTGCGGCACTTTTCCCTTCGGCCGGTCGACTTCGTCGACCACTGTGCACGGATACGGCGGGATCTGCTGGTTCAACGCCAGCCGGTACTCGGAGCTGCGAATCATCGGCTCGCTGAGGTACACCGGATCGTAGGCGATGGTCACCCAAGTCAGGTAGTCGCCGCGGCGCAGCCAGTATTGCGTAAGCGTCGCCCGGTCGCTCGAAGGCACGCCGTTGCGCCGGTAATAGTCTTCCTTCAGGTGCGTGGTGGTGATCTTCAGCGCTTCGCCTTCATACTCGGCAGTCGAAAAGCCGCCCCAGGTGTGCGCCGCCAGCTCCGACGGCCGCGCCCGCCCATCCATGTAATATGGGTTGTCGATCGAACGCAGCCACTCGGCGTGCCACGCGGTGATCTGGCGCGACACCGGGTCGATTTCTTTCCAGATGCGCACCTGCGACGGACCGCGCGAAATGTACATGGCGCCATGCGGCCGGCACTGCCACTCCGGCAAGGTCATGTACGACGAGCTCCACGCCTCTGAGCGCGCGCGTCCGGCGGCGCTCATCGGGATTCCGAGAAATTCGCCGACATAAGGATTGCCGGTATTGTCTTCGTCCTGAACCGGCGCCCATTCGCCCGCGAAATCCATCTGCGCGAACATCGGCGCGGCGGCCGCTAATAAGATCAGTAGCCCTGTGGTCCTCATATTCCTCTCCGTCTAAGCCTGCGACGGGATCAATTCTTTTCTCGCCAGCCGCTCCTCGCGATAGGGATCGTTCACGGCTCTGCATTCATTGTTGAAAATCATGGTGGCGCGCCGTGCTTCCGTGAACGGCTCCCATTGCGGAATGCCCTTGTGATTGGGATTTCCCGAGCGCGCGAAGGCCGCCCAAGCGCCGCTCATCTTGTCCGCCAGCGGATAGCGCTCGGATCCCGAACCCACCATCGATTGGGCGATGTCCACATTCTCAAAGACGAACGGAATATCCAGCGTGTGATACGAGCGCAG
This sequence comes from Bryobacteraceae bacterium, assembly GCA_036406715.1. Lineage (GTDB taxonomy): Bacteria > Acidobacteriota > Terriglobia > Bryobacterales > Bryobacteraceae > PSRJ01. The sequence continues at coordinate 11,697 of DASXAK010000077.1, forward strand.
CTTGCCTTCCCGCACCGGCGAATACCACTGGAAATAGTATTTGTAGACGGGCGCTTTTGCGAGCGCTGCCTTGCGATCCGCTTCCGTATCGGTGCCGGTGCGGAAATTGGAGGCGTCGGTGCTCATGATGAAGAACAGGTCGAGATTGCTCGCCTTTGGCCGGCCCTTCTTATATACCGCGATCAGCCGGTCCGCCGCGCCATCATCGAGCTTGAGGCTCTGCTGGATGCGATGGTGCAGCGCCGCGTCATCGAGCGGATCAAAGTTCACGCTGTTGTTCCAGGTGACTTCGGTCTCCGTCGAGCCGATCATGAGAGGCACATTGGCGGTAATCGCCGGCGCCACCGGATCGAATGGGTTCGCCGGCAGCGTTCGGCCGTCGACAACCGGCCCGAGTTGGAATCGTTGGACGGCGCGCATGGCTTCGAGCAGTTGCGGCTGGGGAACTTCCTGCAGTTGGTCCATCTGGTCGGGCTTCAGCCCGAGTTTAGTCATGAACTCCTCGGCGCTGCGGGTGGCGCGGTCGCGCGGGATGCCGTCTACATTCGAGCCGCTCATGGCGATGGCGCGGTGAAACAGACCCTTGGCTGCCGGCATCGCGAGCAGTGTGCTGACTTTGCCGCCCCCGCCGGACTGCCCGAAGATGGTGACATTGCCCGGATCGCCGCCGAATGCCGCGATGTTGTCCCGCACCCACTCCAGAGAAGCGACGATGTCGAGCATGCCGACGTTACTCGATCGGGCGTATTTCTCGCCTCCGAGTTCGGCCAGGTACAGGTATCCAAAGACGTTAAGCCTGTGGTTGACGGTGACGACCACCACGTCCTGTTTGGCCGCGAGGTTGCCGCCGTTGTACATGGCCCAGTTGGCCGAGCCCGCCGAGTAGCCGCCGCCGTGGAACGAGACCATCACCGGCCGCTTGCCGCTGCCCAGTCCGGGTGTCCAGACGTTGAGGTGCAGACAGTCTTCGGTTCCGTGCGCATCACCCTGCGGCTGCTGGGCCATGGATTCGGGGATCAGGTTGGAAGGAACCTGCGGCGAGGCCGCCCCGAACTGGAGCGCGTCGCGAACGCCGGTCCACGGCTGTGGCTTGGCGGGCGGCATAAACCGCCCGGCGCCCTCAGTGGAAGCGGCATACGGGATGCCTTTGAGGGCGTGAACCTTGTCCTGCATCGCGCCGCGGATCTTGCCCGCCGTCGTCTCGACCACAGAGCCAGAGGCATCCGTTTTGGCGGCTGCGCGCAGCCGGCTCAAGCCCGGGGATAGGAGAGTGCCCGCAGTAACAACGCCGCGCCCGAGGAATGCCCGCCGGTCCAGTTTCCGATCCGCTTCCATCCACGCCTCCTTCGAATGTACGTCTGAATCCCCGTGCTTGACGCTTAATTGCGAATCATTATATAACCTCCGGGCCCGGAATCTCTCGGCCGCGACTACGTCATGTAGACTTGCCCTGCGCACGTTTGTATGCTGGCAGGGTGTCGAAAGTGATGGACATCGCTCTCGCCGGCGACACGGTATGAATCTATCGTCGCTTCTCGTATTGATGTTGGCCGCGCCGCTCGGCGCGCAGTGGCTGAATCGCACGACGCCGGGCATCCCGCGCCTGCCCGATGGAAAACCGAATATCGCAGCTCCGACGCCGCGGGCCGCCGACGGCAAGCCGGATCTTTCAGGCGTGTGGAATAAGATCTCGCCGAAGTACTCGCGCAACATCGCGGCGGATTTGAAGGCCGGTGATGTGCAGCCCTGGGCGGAGGCGCTGGTCCAGCAACGCAAAGAAAACCTCGCCCGGGATTACATGAACGTCGTGTGCGTGCCGTTGGGGCCGGGCTACATTACCGATGCCGACAGCTTCGGCGCGGAGATGGTCAAGATCGTCCAGACGCCCGGATTGATCATCCTGCTCAACCCCGATCTCACTTACCGGCAGATTTTCCTGGACGGCCGCAAACTGGAAGCAGCCCCCAACCCGAGCTGGATGGGCTATTCGGTGGGCCATTGGGACGGCGACACGCTGGTGGTGGAGAGCAACGGTTTCAACGACCGCACGTGGCTCGACCATGATGGCCATCCGCACACCGACGCTTTGCGAATCACGGAACGCTACCGGCGGCGCAATTTCGGCAATCTGGACGTCGAAGTGGCGCTTTCGGATCCTTCCATCTACGCCAAGCCGTGGACCGTCTCCGTTCGCGCGGAATTGGCCGCCGATACCGACTTGCTCGAATGGGTCTGCAACGAGAAGGGCAGCGAACTCGAGCACTGGGTCGGAAAAGCCTCTGACGAAAAGAAAGCCGCACCGAAGATCGCACCGGAGATCCTGGCGAAATACGCCGGCACCTATGAAGAACAGCCGAAGTATTGGAGAACCGTGCCAAGGGTTGTTCAGATCACGGTTTCCGGCGACACGCTGTTCGCTGACATGGACGGGCGCGGCAAGGTAGAGCTGACGCCGCAATCGCAGACCGAGTTCTCCGGCCTGTACGGGCTGGGAGTCGAGTTCCGGCCGCCCGATCTCTACGTCAAGCACGTTTCCGGCGACTACCGGTTCGCGTCCAGAAAATAACCGAAAAAAATCGATTGACACAGGCGTAGGACTGTATATACTCAGTATGTACAGTATGAACGGTGCCTTCGTCATCTCGCAATCCGACAAGCGGCCGATGTACCTGCAAATCATGGAGCAGATGAAGCAGCGGATCGCGGTCGGGGATTGGAAAGAAGGCCAGGCGATTCCATCGATCCGGCAACTTGCCGTGGATCTGGAAGTTAGCGTGATTACGGTTAAGCGGGCTTACCTGGAACTGGAACGCGAAGGCGTGATCGTGACGCAGCAGGGGAAGGGCTCGCACGTAGCCTCTACCCCGGGTTTGGGAGCCAAGCTGCGCGAGCAGGAACTGGAACAACACCTGGAACAGGCCATGCGGATTGCGGCCATGTTGGGGATCCAGCCCAAGGAACTGGAAGAGAAGCTGCGCGAAGCCGGCGACCGTTTCTCGGGAAATGGAAATGGAAAGATATGAGCGACCTTGCCATTGAGCTGAGCGGAGTGGGGAAGAGGTACAAGTACTTCGCGCTCGACAACATTCATTTGAAAGTTCCGGCGGGGCAGATCATGGGGCTGATCGGGCCGAATGGGGCGGGCAAGTCGACCACGATCCGCATCATGCTGGGACTCGTCCATCAGGATTCCGGCGAGGTGCGCGTGCTGGGACATCGCATGCCCACTGAACAGGTGGCGGCGAAGTGGGATATCGGATTCGCCTCCGAGGATATGCGGCTGTACGAATCAATGACGCTCGGCTGGCACATGAGCTTCATGCAGCGGATCTATCCGAATTGGGACAGCGCCTACGCGCAACTGCTGCTGAAGCGGTTTGGGCTGCGCGCGGACCAAAAGATCAAGGGGCTGTCGCACGGCCAGCGCGTCAAGGCGACGCTGCTGCTGGTGCTGGCCCGGAAGGCGAAGCTGCTGGTTTTGGATGAACCGACGACGGGTCTCGACCCGGTGGCGCGCCACGAAATTCTGCGCGAGTTGACGGCGGTCATGGCCGAGGAAGGGCGTAGCATCCTGTTCTCGTCGCACAATACGCACGATGTGGAGCAGATTTCGGACCAGATCACGTTTATCGATCGCGGCCGGATCATCGATTCGATGGACAAGGAGATGTACCTGGACCGGTGGCGCCGTTTGCGCCTGGAAGTGCCGCACGGCGTGGAGTTGCCGGCACTGCCCGGGATTATCGGAATCAAGCGGGACGGCCGGCTGGCCGTGGCCACAGCCAACGCGTATGTTCCGGATCTGGCGCATGCGTACGAAAGCACGGGCGCGCGCGTCCAGCGCGTCGAGAACATGACGCTGGAAGAAATTTTCGTGGCGAATGTCGAACATAGCCGCGAGGAGGTGGAAGCATGAGGGACTCGGTGGTGGGGCAGTTGATCTGGAAAGACTGGCAGATGCAGCGGGTGCCAATCCTGATCACGATCGTGTGGGGCGCGGCTGCGCTCGCCATCGCGCCGTGGGGCGGCGTGAACAACAGGGTGGTCGGCGGCGTCCTCTTCTTCATACCGCTGATCCTGATGGGCCACATGCTGCCGCTCGGTGGAATTGGAAATGAACGAAAGAAGCAGAACCTGGCTTTCCTGATGAGCCTTCCGGTTTCGTTCATCCAGTACACGACGTCAAAGCTCATTTCGAGCCTGGTGATCTTCCTGATCCCGTGGGTGACGCTGGTGAGTGCGGCGGTATTGCTGGTCGAGGTCCGCGGCGTGGTTCCGCACGGCAGCATACCGGTGCTGCTGATCCTGTCGCTCATGCCGTTTCTCGGCTTCTGCCTGATTACGGGCGCGACCTTGGTCGGCGAGACCGAGGGGTGGGGCATCGCGGCGAATGTCTTGTGCAGCTCGACTTACGGCCTGGCGTGGTTCTTCATGACCCAGGTTCCAAGCCTGATGGTGCCCGCGAATGGGGCGGTGGTGGTTTGGAATTCGACGGAGCTCTTGATCTTAGCCAGTGAAATTGTTGTGAGCCTCTTGCTGCTGGGCCTGACGTATTTTCTCCAATCGCGAAAGCGCGATTTCGTATAAACCCGGCCTTCGCGAAGGCCGCCTGATCACAAGAAAGGAACTGCTATGCGATCCGTGTGTCTGTTGGCTTTGACGTTGCCGCTTTTATCAACTCTCGATCGACCGGTGGCTTCCATCGCGCTGAGCGATGACATGACGCCGAGGCGGGTGGTGGGGCTTGGTCCCGCGGACCTGTTCGCGCTGATCGGAAACACGGCGGCTAACGATGGCGCAGACCTCGATGCGGTGGCGGTGTTTGCCGAAAGCTGCAAAGTCGACCGCGTTTTGCCGGATGGAAGTGACGGCTGCCGGCGATGGAAATTTCAGACGAGGCTCGGCCCGTGCCGCATCACCGCGGCGACGCTGGCGGGCGAGTCGGAGGGGTGGGGAATCGCGGGCAGCGTGTTCTGCGGAACATCGCACGGCTTGGCTGCGTACTTCATGAGTCGGAATCCACTGCTCGCGCATGGCTCCAATCGGCCGGTGGCGCCGTGGACTGGTATGCCCCGACCCACTGCGGGCCAATCGGAGTTTCACGGGTAACAAGAAAGGAAAACTATGCGATACGTCTGTCTGCTTGCCCTGGTTCTGCCGCTGTTGTCTGCTCAAGACGGCGCGGCGATTTACAAGGAGCGTTGCGCGTCGTGCCACGATATGCCGGCGGAGCGCATTCCCTCGCTGGCGGCGATCAAAGCCATGAGCGGCGAGGCGATCTACGTGGCGCTCACCAACGGCGCGATGAAGAGCCGCGCCGACGGCCTTTCGACGGTGGAGATTTTCGCGCTGATCGGGTACATCGCGCCGACCGGCGGTTCGCAGGCGGCGCCGGCTCCCATCACGCCGACGTGCACCGGCACGGCCCCGTTCCGGCTGGACGCAAACACGCCGCAGTGGAACGGCTGGAGCCCCGGCTTGACCAACTCGCGCTTTCAGGATGCGGCGGCCGCCGGGTTGACTGCGGCCGATGTTCCCATGCTGAAGCTGAAATGGGCGTTCAACCTCGGCGCGGTCACCATGGCGCGATCGCAGCCGGTGATTGTGGGCGGGCGGGTCTTCGTCGCTTCGCAATCCGGTGTCGTCTATTCGCTGGATGCCGCGAGCGGCTGCACGCGATGGGGATTTCAGGTCAGTCCGGGGCTGCGAGGCGGCGTCACAGTCGGCGAGGCGAATGGCACACCCGCGGTGTTCTTCAGCGATGGCGGCGCCACCCTGTACGCGCTGAATGCGCAAACCGGAGCGCTGCTTTGGAAGGTAAAGCCGGTCGATCACTTCGCCACCACGGCCACGGCTACGCCGCGATACTACAAGGGCGTGGTTTATCAGCCCTACGCCTCGTTCGAGGAGGCGCTCGGCCCGGACCCGAAATTCGGCTGCTGCACATTTCGCGGCAGCGTGGCCGCGCTCGATGCCGCGACGGGCAAAAAGCTGTGGCAGACGTTTACGATCCTGGAGACTCCTAAGCCCACACGGAAGACTCCGGCGGGCACGCAGCAGTTTGGACCTTCCGGGGCGAGCGTGTGGTCCAGCCCGACGATCGATGAGACGCTTGGCGTGCTGTATGTCGCCACGGGAGACAACTATTCCGATCCGCCGAGCGCGATGAGCGATGCCGTAGTGGCGATGGATCTCAAGACGGGCGAGTTGCGATGGTCGCAGCAGCTAACCGAGAAGGATGCCTTCAACACCGGCTGCACCACGCCGCAACGGACGAACTGTCCGGAAGCGAATGGGCCCGACTTCGATTTTGGCCAACCGCCGATTCTGGTCTCGTTGGGCGGCGGCAAGCGAGCTTTGGTGATCGGACAAAAATCGGGCATGGCGCACGCGATCGATCCCGATCAAAAGGGCAAGATCCTGTGGCAGACGCGAGCGGGGCAGGGGAGCGCGCTGGGAGGCAGCCAGTGGGGATCGGCTGCGGACGATAAGAATGTGTACGTAGCGATTTCGGATATCGGAATCGGCGGCGCGCCGGATCCGAAGTCACCGCTGGGATTCCGGCTTACGCTCGACCCGAAGAAGGGCGGCGGGTTGCACGCGCTGGATTTGAAGACAGGCAAGATCGCGTGGAGCGCCAAACCGGCCACGGCCTGCGCCGAGGGGCGAGCGGATTGTTCGCCGGCGCAGTCGGCTGCCGTCACCGTGATCCCGGGGGTGGTGTTCTCCGGAGCCGTCGACGGCCACTTACGGGCTTACTCGGCTTCTACGGGCGAGATCCTTTGGGACACCGACACCGCACGCGAGTTCGACGCTGTGAATGGAAAGGCAGCGAAGGGCGGATCGCTGGATGCGGCGGGTCCGGCGGTGGTCAATGGCATGGTCTTTGTGAATTCCGGCTATGGCCAGTGGGGCGGAATGCCCGGGAACGCGCTGCTGGTTTACTCGGTGAATGGGAAGTAGCTCGTGGCGGTGGGCAGGTCGGAGACCTGCCCCACATTTAATCGCGTACGGGAAGGAGCGCCCGCAGGCGCTCGTCCCGCAAAAATAGACCCAGCCAGACCAGCACGCCGAGTACAACGGGCAGGATCCAGGTGGGTTGATCCACCCGCACGTTGGTGGCGGTAGCGCCGCCCAGCACGCCGGTCAGGAGAATCGCTCCGAGGACGCGAGTAGACGGCAACAGATAGACCAGCGTACAAACGAGTTCGATGATGCCGACCGTGACCACCAGGGCACCCGGGTATCCGTACTGTTGGAACCCTTGGATCAACTCGGGCGATGGCCGCAATTTCACGATCGCGGCAAAGAGCATGAAAAGCACGGTGAGCCCGCTGACGAAGCGGCCAGTCCAAAGCATCTTCTTTGAATTTTGCATGATTCCTCCTAGTGTTGTGCCGCTGCAGCCGGGCGCCGCATGGGAGATTCGGGAACCGCCGCGCGAGTGGCCGCTGAGCTCGAAAACGGGATGAGCGCGCGCAGCCGCACCTCTCTCCCGTAGAGTCCGCCCCACATCAAAATTCCCACATACACCGGGAAGAGCGTTTCTCCGAACAGCGAACTTCCGACGCGCAGATGCGTCGCGACGGCGCCGCCCAGATATCCGCTAAGCAGGATCGCTCCCAAAATCGAGGTGCGCGGATACGCGTAGAGGGTGGTACAAACCAGCTCGACAATCGCGAGCGTGACTGCGAGCCCGATCGGCCATCCCAGCTTGGCGAACGCGTCGACGACGGGAGCGACCTTGGTCATATGGAGGACGCCGTCAAACACCATGAACGCGATCACGATGCCGGAAAGGATGCGTCCGGCTAAGATCATTTTCTTCGTTTCCATAATTCGTGCCTCTTCGCCTCAGCTCGCTTTGGGGCAATTGACCATCCAGGGAATGCCGAAGCGGTCGACCAGCATACCGAACCGCGCGGCCCAGAAGGTTTCCTGGATCGGCATCTGCACCTGGCCGTTTTCGGCGAGCGCTCCGAACACGCGGTCGGCTTCGGCCGGATCGGTGGCGTGGAGCGCAACTGCGAAGCCCGCGGGCCTGTGGTAGCGATCGGGCGGCGCGTCAGCGCCCATCAGGAGCTGGCCGCCGATCTTGAGCTCCGCGTGCATGATCTTCTTGCGCCATTCCGGCGGAACGTGTTCACCGGACGGGGTTCCGTCGTACGGCACCATGGCCTCGGTCTTGCCGCCGAGATGCTTCTGATAAAACGCGAAGGCTTCCTCGCATTGACCGTTGAAATTGAGATGCGCGTTGAGTTGCATGTCTCCTCCGTCAGTGAGTCGAACGAGCCGTGGTCACATCGACACCGCTACCGGCCGGCAAGCCCGTAATTTCCAGCACGGGCCGGATCTCCACCGTGCCCCAGCGTCCCGCCGGAATCTCGCCCGCGATCTCGATCGCCTGGTCGAGGTTTTCGGCTTCAATCAGAAAAAAGCCGCCCAGTTGCTCGCGCGTCTCGGCGAACGGACCGTCGGTGACGAGACGCCGTCCATCGCGGATCCGAACGCTGGTAGCGGTCGACGTCGGATATAGCGGCGCGGCCGACAAATACTTCCCGCTCTCGTGAAGCTGGCGGGCATAGGCGGCGGAATCGCCGTAGCACTGTTGGCGCTCCGCTTCGCTCAACCCGTTTTCGTCCAGGTAAATCAACATCATGTACTTCATTCTTGTTCCCCCTCCGCAGGTGTATCGAACGGCACGGCTCCCGATCGACATGCCCCGCGACGAAAATTCTTACAATCGGGTATGCCCGTGGATGCCGCGAGTGCCGTTGACGCATTGTACCGCTCGGACTGGGGGCGGATCGTGGCCACGCTGATCGGCATGTTCGGCGATTTTGACCTGGCGGAGGAATATGCCCAGGAAGCGTTCGCGGCCGCGTTGCACCAGTGGCCGGAGGTAGGTGTTCCCGAATCGCCGCGAGCGTGGATCGTGCAAACGGCGCGCCATAAGGCGATCGACCGGCTGCGCCGGCAAACACTGTTCGCGGAGAAGATCCAGCCGGAGTTGGCGCGGGATGCGGCGCAGGCGGTTGTGGAGATCGAGCCGGGCGTGACGGATATTCCGGACGAACGCCTCCGCCTGATCTTTACCTGCTGCCATCCGGCGCTGGCGCCCGAAGCACAAGTGGCGTTGACGCTGCGGACTCTTTGCGGGCTGGAAACGGAAGAGATCGCGCGGGCGTTTCTGGTTCCGACGGCGACGATGGCGCAACGGCTGGTACGGGCGAAACGCAAGATCCGCGATGCCCGGATTCCCTACGAGATACCCGATGCGCGCCACATTTCCGAGCGGCTCGACGCGGTGCTGACCGTCATCTACCTGGTCTTCAACGAAGGCTACGCGGCGACGCGCGGCGAGCGGCTGATCCGTACCGATCTCTGCGCCGAAGCCATCCGGCTCGCGCGACTGGTCCGAAGCCTGCTGGGGCCTCGCGCCGGAGCCTCCCTGGCGGAGCCCGCAGGCCTGCTGGCGTTGATGCTGCTTCACGACGCGCGCCGCGACTCACGAACCAACGAGGCCGGGGATATCGTCCTGCTCGAAGAGCAGGATCGCAGCCGATGGAACCGGACGCAGATCACTGAGGCGCTGCCCTTGGTCGCGGAAGCGCTCCGCCCGGGGGCGAGGCCCTATGGTCTGCAGGCGGCGATTGCGGCGGAACATTGCAAGGCGCTGCGCGCCGAAGACACCGACTGGCGAGCGATCGCCCGCTTGTACCTGGAACTGGAGCGTCTCCAGCCGTCACCGGTGGTGAAGTTGAATCGTGCCGTGGCGGTTGCGATGGCGGACGGCCCGCAGTCGGGGCTGGCGATTCTCGATGCGTTGGCCGCGACCGGCGATCTCGACCACTTTCATCTCTTCCATGCCGCCCGCGCCGATCTGCTGCGCCGTGTGGGCGCCCGCGAGGAGGCGGCCGAGAACTATTCCCGCGCGCTGGAGCTGGTCACGAACGAGAGCGAGCGCCGTTACCTCGAGCGGCGGCTACGCGAAATGGCCGCGGTATGAAGCCCTATTTCGATTTCGGCCGGAAACCGCCACACGTTGACTCGCCCGTTTGAATCGGCAACAATGTCTTTCAATTGCGGGCAGGAACCAAGTTACGATTTCTGACGGCCTTTCTCTGCTTTACGGCGCGGCTTTGGTGCCAGCCCGAAGTGGTTTCTCACGATGCGCCGGTTACTTTCAGCAGCCGGGTGAATCTGGTTTCGGTGCCGGTGGTGGTTCGCGATCGCGAGGGCCGCGCGATCGGAAATCTCCACAAGGAGGACTTCCGGCTCTTCGACAAGGGCAAGCCGCAAGTCATCAGCAAGTTTTCGGTGGAGAGCGCGGCTGCGGCCTCTGCAGAAACCCGGCCGGCATCAAACGCGGCGCTTGCTCCACGAGACCAGCCACAGCCGGCGGCCCCCACTACGGCCGTGCTGCCCGAGCGCTACGTCGCTTATCTGATCGATGACATCCATCTGCAGCGCGGCGATCTGCTCCAAACCCGTCAGGCGCTGAATCGCCACGTGGATGAGTCGCTCGAGCCGTCGGCGCGCGCGGCTGTCTTCATCACGAGCGGGCAGGCGCTTGCCGAGTTCACCGGTGATCGCGAAAGGCTACACGAGGCGGTGAACCGGGTTCAGCCCTGGACCAGCGGCCCCGACCCGCGGCAGGATTGCCCGTCCATCAGCTATTCGGTTGCCGATTACCTGGTGAACAAAGCGTTGTACCTGGACGGCCACCTGTTTACCGACCAGCAACTGGTTCAGATGACGGCGAGCGACCAGGTGCTGAACGCGGCCTTCTCCGAAGCAATGCAGTGTCTGGGCTTCTGCAGCGCCGACTGCCAAACGCTGGCGATGACCAACGTGAAGGTGGCCGCGCGCCAGGTGCTGACATATGGAGATCACGAGACCGCGAGCGCGTTGGGCGCGTTGCGCGACGTGGTGCGCAAACTCTCCGCCATGCCGGGAAACCGCAACCTGGTACTGGTGTCGCCGGGTTTCCTGCTCACACGCGATCATCGGCAGGCCGAATACGACCTGCTCGACCGGGCCATTCGCGCGAACATTACCGTGAATACGATCGACATGCGCGGAATGTTCACCGCCGTGCCGGGCGGTGGCGCGAGCGAGCCGAACCAATACCGCACCGCCGCGGGGGCCACGTATTTGGGGGAGTACGATCGGCGGGCGGCTACCGAGGCCGACGACATTCTGGGGGAACTCGCGGACGGCACCGGCGGCACCTTTTTTCACAACGACAATCAGCTAAAGGAAGGACTCAATCGATTGGCGGCGCGTCCGGAATACCTGTACGTCCTGGGATTCTCGCCGCAAGATCTGAAGTACGACGGCAGCTATCACTCTTTGAAGGTGTCGCTGAAGGAATCAACCGGACTGACTCTTCAGGCGCGGCGCGGCTATTGGACCCCGCGTCACGCGATTGATCCCGCGGAGGCCGCGCGTGAGGAAGTCCTCGACGCCGTATTTTCACGGGACGAGATCCGCGATATTCCGGTCGATCTCGAAACCGGGTTCTTCAAATCCGGCGATGAGAAAGCCGAACTCACCGTGCTCGCCCGTGTCTCCGCGGAGAACGTGCGCTTCCAAAAAGCCGGTGAACGGAACAACGATACGCTGACGGTCGTGGCGGGGCTGTTCGATTCCAATGGGAACTACATTTCGGGCATTCAGCGCGTTATCGAGATGCACCTTCGCGATCAGACCCTGGCCGGCTTGCGGAATTCCGGCATCTCAGTGAAGCAGAATTTCAGCGTGGCGCCCGGACGCTACATTGTCCGGCTGGTGGTGCGCGACGCCGAAGGCCATGACATGGCGGCTCGCAACGCGAGTGTGGAGATTCCATGAAGGCCGGCAATCTCCTGCTGGCAGCCGCTCTAGGCAGCGGCCTCGTGAGTGCGCAGCCAAACCCCGTGATTCAGACGGAGAGCCGCGCCGTGCTGGTTGATGCCCTCGTAACGGCGAAGAATGGATCGTACGTTCGCGATTTGACTGCCAAGGACTTTCGCGTCTGGGAAGACAACCGGGAGCAGACCATCAAGAGCTTCGCCTTGGAAAGCGCTTCGACGGCATCGCAACCACGGGCGCTGGTGCTGTTCTTCGACGAAACCAGCATGGAGATCCACGATCAGGTTCTGGTGCGGCAAGCGGCAGCGCGTTTCATCGATGCCGAGACCGGCCCGAACCACCGCATGGCGGTGGTCATCTACAACGGCGGACTGCGGGTGGGACAAAGCTTTACCGACAACGCCGGCCGGTTGAAGGACGCCCTGCCGTCGCCGGAATCCAATGTCGGTCAGCAGGAAAACTCCCCGGCCCGTCGCCAGCAGAGCGGCGCGCCCGTGAACAGTGCCGGCGGCGAGTTGGGAGCGCGCAACCTGCTGCGATCCCTGCGAGATCTCGGCAGCAGCCTGGCGGTTTTGCCCGGCCGCAAGATTCTCGTGCTGTTTAGCGGGACGGTCGCAGGCTCGCCGGCACAAAGAGCCGAAGTGCGAGATGTGATCGATACGTATAATCGCGCGGGCGTGGCCATTTATCCGGTGGATGTCCGCCCCGTTTTCGCGCAATCGGATATCAATCCGACGCCGCCGGCGTTACCCGCGGATCGGGCGCGGATTTCGGGCGGCGGGCGGCTGCCTCCTGGGCAGCCCCACGGCGACACGGTTGACGATCTCAGCGTCGCCGGAAATACCGGCGCCGGCTCCCAGCAGTTCTTAGACGGGCTGGCCGGTGAGACCGGCGGCTTCCTGGTGCGTAATTCCAACGACCTCTTGTCGGAGTTGCAGCGCATCGCCGCCGAGCAGGAGGAATATTATGTCGTCACCTACACGCCCGCGGAATCCAAAGAGGGGGCCTGCCACACGCTCCGAGTGAAAGTCGATCGCGGCGGGACCGCGGTCCGTGCGCGCCGCAGTTACTGCACGTCGAAGCCGCAGGATCTGTTGACGGGCACCGCGGCTGGAAAGGATCTGGAACGGCGCGCCATCGGAACCGAGCCGGGAACTCTTGCCGCGTCCATGATGCTGCCGTACGTGTACGTCGCTCCTAATCGCGCGCAGGTGCATCTCGCGATGGAGATCGCCCCCGGCGCTGTGAAATTCGAAAACCAGAAAGGCAAGCTCCACGCGGAGATCAATCTCCTGGGGATCGTCACCACCGCAAACGGCGACGTGCGCGCGCGTTTCAGCGACATCCTGAATCTCAATTTCGAGAATGCAGCGCAACTGGAGAGCCTGAAAGCGCGGCCGATCCATTACGAAAAGCAGTTTCCGATCGCTCCAGGGGAGTACAAGTTCACTCTGACGATCGGCCAAGGTGCGAATTTCGGAAAGTTGGAGTCAACGCTCGCGGTCGACCCGTGGCAGGGGACGGAGCTGGCGTTGAGCAGCGTGATTCTGAGCCGGGAAACCCGGGCGGCGCCGGCGGACCTGGGTCTCGGGCTGGGCTTGGCGGACAGGGACCCGTTTGTAACCGAGGGTACCGAAATCGTGCCTGTCGGCTCCAATCGATTTTCTCGCTCGGAGCCCGCGCTGTTTTACTTCGAAGTGTACGGAGGCGATGCCCAGTCCGTGCGCGTACGGGTGCGGGTGCTGAATCGTCAGACACAAATCGCGCAGTGGGATTCGGGTCTGATGAAACTGCCGGCTGCCAACGATCCCAACAACTCTTCAAAGCTGTCGGGTGCTTCGACGTTTCCGATCAGTTCATTCGCCGCGGGGAGCTATCAACTCGAGGTCACGGCCGAACGCCCGTCCGGCAAACCAGTCGCTCGATCCGTCGCGCTTGAAATCCAGTAAGTTCGGTCAGTATCCGGAGGAATAGGGCGCATAACAGGCCGGATCGGGATGCCAGTATCCCCACGCGTCGTAGTATCCGCAACTAGCGTAGCCCGGAGCATACGCATACGGCGCGCCGTAGCCAAAGTACAAACCGCCGCCGTAGCCACGGCCCCAACCGCGATAACCGCCACCGTAATAACCACGGCCGCCGTAGTAACTGCGGCCACCGTAATAGCCGCGGCCGCCACCATAGTAGCCGCGCGCGCTGCCGCCGTAATAACCGCGACCGCCGCCACCGTAATAGCCGCGTGCTCCGCCGCTGAATCCGCGAGACCCCCCGCTGAAAGAGTGACCGGCCCCATACCGGCCGCCATGTCCGCCTCCGCGTTGGGCCCAGGCGGCCCCCGGTAACGCCAAGGTCAACAGCGCACCCAGTATGAAGACCGCAAGCGATAACTTTCTTCTCATCGCACCCCCTTCAAAGCATTGGACGTGGGCGCGGGGATACGCGTTATAGCGGTTTCCTACCGTAAATAGGGTAGAAAGGACAGGGCTTGGCATGCCCAGCGCCTCGCCGACTAGTTCTTTTCCTGCTTTGCGGCGTTGAGTATCGCGTTCAGCGCTGTCGGGTTCTTGGATTCCGGCGCCGAACTCTTGAAGCTTCGGATGTAAGCGTAGAGGTCGTTCGCATCCTTGTCCGGAAGGGAATTCGCACTGAAATTCGGCATAGAGGTCGACGGCACCACGGGCGCCACGTTCGCCCGGCCGCGCAGGAATGTCACGAAATCCTGTTCGCTGGCGAGGTGACCCCATCGGCCGACAAACGGCCGCGCTCCGGTTTCGCCGTTATAACCGTGGCAGGCGTAGCAGCCGTACTTGTAATACAGCCCTTTGCCCGCGGTTGCGTTTCCGCTGACCGGGCTGGTGGGCGCCGGGACGATCTTGGCGGGTGCTCCGCCGCCGCGGCCTTCCTGAGCCGCTAGCATGGAAGGGCCCATCGCCAGCAGACCGAGCGTCATGGCCGCGGCGATCATCTTCGAGTTCTTCGTCATCTGGGTATCCTTAGCGCGGCTGCGTGATCACGTCGATCAAATAGGGCTCGCCGCGCTTGGCCGAAGCCACTCCGCGCTTCAACGCCGCCGACAGTTTCGCCGGATCGCTGATCGGACCCTCGCTGGCCATGCCGTAGCCGGCCGCCATCTTGGCGTAGTCGATGAACGGATCGCGAAGCGTGCTGCCGATATCGGCGCGCTCGGCGCCGCGCCCGCGAACGCCGGCCATGTATTCGATGAACATGTACTCCTGGTGCCACGCGCGGTTATTGTGCATCACGCTCAGCATCGGCAGCTTGTGATGCACGGCGGTCCACAGAACGCCCGGAGCGTAGTTGAGGTCGCCATCGGTCTGAACATTCACCACGATTCGATTGCGCGCCTTGGCCGCGAGCGCCGCGCCCACACAGGCCGGCGCACCATAGCCCATGCCGCCTGCGCCCTGGCCGCCCAGGTAACTGTACGGTTTGTTGTGTTCCCAAAGTTGGGTGTTGTGGCCGCCGGAGAAATTGCTCGGGGACGCCAGGCACCAGTCCTCATTCATGATGAGCGGCCACAACTCCGCGTAAATACGAGCGGTGCTGACCGGGCTTCCGTTCCAGCCGGCTTTCTTTGCCTCGATGGCCTGTTCCAATGCCGCAACGTGAGCCTCGTGGTTGGCGCGTCCGTGCTTCGCGGCGCGTTCTTGAATACGCGATTTCTGGTCGCCAGTGATCTGCTGCTTTACCTGCTCAATGATGAGCGGCAGGCTGGCTTCCGCATCGGCTTCGAGATGCGTGCCGGTCGCCGCCCGCCCGCGTCCGCCCCGATTGCCGCCGAAACCGCCGCCGTTGAGACCGGCGAATCCGATGTTGTCTTTGTCGCGCGTGGCAGCGACTTTCGCGAGCGTCGGACCTTCAATGTAAACCTGAGCCGCCGGCACTTCCAGGCCGAGCGTGTAGTCGTAATTGGTATCGGCGCCCGGGCCGCACAAAGGGTGCCGTTGCGGGAAACTCATGGGCCCGTTAGTGGCCGCCGTGCTCGTGCAGGCGCCCACCAGTTCGGCCAGTTCGACGGCACGCTTTACCCCTTCCGGCGTTCGCAAACGCCCCACCGCAATTCTCGGATTTTGCGCCGAGAGCAGCGCCTTGGCGATTTCCCGCGTGTGCGTCGCGTCAATAGTCGTGAACTGCGGCGGCTGATAGGCCGGCACTTTCAAATTCGGAACGTTCTCCTTTTGGATTTCCGAATTCAGCACGACGAGCGTCGGTCCCATCGGCGGAGTGATGGCTTCGTTATAGGCGCGTTGCAGCGCCACCAGGGCTTCTTCGACCGTCTTCGGCTCGGCGTCCCATTTCGTGTAGCTGCGGACCATGCCCGCCATGTCATGAGCGGTGTGCGCCGGAATAAAATCCGGATCGTTGCCGGCGATCATCAGCACCGGAACGCGATCGTAGTAGGCCTGGTAGATCGACATCGCTGCGTGCTGAATCCCGATGGTGCCGTGCAGCACCGCCAGCATCGGCTTGCCTTCGGCCTTACCGTAACCGTGCGCCATGGTGACGGCCGATTCTTCGTGCAGCGCTGTGATCCACTCCGGCATGCGATTAGGCGGATTGCCATAGTTGATAAACGATTCCTGCAGGCCTTCAAAACTCGACCCGGGATTGGCGGCCGCGTACTCGATGCCCAGTTCCTTCACGGTCTGGACCATGAGATCGGAACCCGGCCGTGTGATCGCACGCACAGTGGCGGGAGGGCGGACATTTCCTGCATCGCGGGCAACTTGCGCGTCGGTAGGGCTGGGCGCGCCGCCGGCAGGGGTGGCGCTGCCGTTCCGTTGCTCCTGTCCCTCGACCGCCGGTGTAGTGGTCACCAGCGCGGCGGCTCCCGTCGCCGCGCTCTTCAAAAAGCCGCGCCGGCCGACCGAGCTCTTTTGTGATTTCGCCATGATTTCGCCTCCTTGCCCTTGTGCTCTGGTAGCTCATGATATCAGTGTTGGGGTGGCCCCTGCCTCGCAGCCGCGAAGCGTTCTCGCAACGATCTCGCAGAGCTGTTTTCGATCTTGCGGAAAAACGGCCGGCAGGCTGAATCCCTGCCCCGCCAAGCTCTGCAAGCGCCGTGAATTCTCGAGGTGAGGCAGGCGGTTTCGCCTTCTCAGTGCGTCATCGCGTAGACTACGTAATTCACCGCCAGACGAATCCCCAGCGCCGAATAACGCTCCGGATAAGTCGGGTCGTCGGCCCATTCCCACGAGTCGCCGGTGTCGTTGTTCACCCAGATCGCGACTTGTAAGCGCTGCTTGTCGTCGTAGATCGCGCGCCAGTGCGGCACGATGCCGCCGTTCAGATAGGGAATGCCGGAGCGTAGCGACCACTGGCCGGAAATCTGGTAACGGTGGTCGAGGTCATAAACCGTGTGAAAGGCGGGATCGTTGTCCGCCACTTCGACGATCGGGCGGTTCGGCAAGACTTGAGAGATGGTCTGCTGGAACTCGGCAAATTCGCGGTCGCCCCAGATGTCATCCGCGATGAAGAAACCGCCGCGCGCCAGGTACTCGCGCAGCTTCGCAACCTGCTCGTCGGTCAGGCGGCCGAGTCCGGCCCGCACCATGTAGAGGAACGGGTAATTGAAGACATCGCCGCCGTCATCCAGGTTCACCGGCTGTTCGACCGAGCGTACATGCACGCGCGACAGTCTCCGCAGCGCCACCATCAAGTGCCGATCCGAACGCGGGTAGTCGTTGGTCCAGTTGGTGTAGCCCTCGCGCCAGTCGGCAAAGCGCCGCCGGAAGCCGAAGCCGCCGTAGGCGTCCGGGTACATCAGCCGTCCGAAGACGAACTCGGTTTTTTCCTGATAGTCGGGCGGCAGCGGGAAGTTGTTGTATTCCTGCGCGGGATATTCGCGGAACGGCTTTTGAAAACCGTAGAGTATGCCGCCGCACGCTGCGAGGCCCGCGAGAATGACAATCGCCTTGATCACTATCTACGGTTGAGGATACCAGGAGCCGGCGCGGAGCGGGCTGTTGCAAAAGCCACACGAAAGGTGCGACCGTGACCTAGCATGGAGCTTCGCGAACTGCTGGCGAAGGCGTCTCCGGCGCGCGCCGGGGATGAGTTGGCCGGCTTGGCGGCCGCTACCGCCGAGGAACGCGTTCGCGCTCAGATGAAGCTGGCGGATTTGCCGCTGAAGACGCTCCTCGTCGAGCCGGTGATTCCGTACGAACGGGACGAAGTCACGCGACTCATTTGCGATTCGCACAATAGCGACGCGTTCGCGCCCGTATCCCATTTGACAGTTGGTGAATTCCGTAACTGGCTGCTCTCGGACGAAGCCACCACCGAGCGCCTGAGCGCCTTGGCGCCCGGTCTCACTCCGGAAATGGTTGCGGCCGTTTCGAAAATCATGCGGCTCCAGGATTTAGTGTCGGCCGGCGCAAAATGCCGGGTCGTGACTCGCTTTCGCTCCACCATCGGGCTCGCCGGCAGGCTTTCCACCCGGCTCCAACCGAACCACCCCACTGACGACCTGAAAGGAATCCTGGCCAGCATCTTCGACGGGCTCAGTTACGGGAACGGCGACGCGGTCATCGGGGTCAATCCTGCGAC
>DASXAK010000078.1:0-24021 GCA_036406715.1 Bryobacteraceae bacterium
GGAAACCGCCGATGACATGCGCGCCGCGATCGACTGGGCCGAAAAAGAAAATGCACGAGCCGGCTCGCCGTTGCAGGGCAAGATCGCCGTGGACAAAGTCGCGGTCATGGGCACGTCGTGCGGAGGATTTCTCTCGATCACGCTCGGCGCCGATCCCCGCGTCAAGACAATCGGCGTGTTCAATTCCGGCGTGCAGACTCCACCGCCCGCGCAGGCGCAGAGCAACGCCGCGCCCGGCGGCCGTCCGTCGCCGCAGCCCGGTTCGGAGGCACTGACCAAATTGCACGGGCCGGTGCTGCTCATCAATGGCGGCGAGCCCGACTTCATGATGGCGGCATCGGCGGCGACGTTCGACATGATCAACAACGTGCCGGCGTTCTACGGCGCACGGCACAACGCCGGCCACACCGCGACCGTCTTTCATCCGGGCGGCGGCGAGTTCGCCAATGTCGCGTCGAACTGGCTGCTGTGGACGTTCAAGGGCGACAAGAAGGCCGGCAAGATGTTCGCCGGCAAGAACTGCAGCCTCTGCACGAATTCGAACTGGGACGTGAAATCGAAAGGCCTCAAGTAATGAAATTGCAGATCGCGCTGGCGGTAGCCGCCGGCTGCGGCGCGGCGGTTCTCTGCGCGCAGAGTCCGTCGTCGTCCTTTCCGCGCGGCAGCAGCCTGCAGAGCTGGCAGAATCCCGGCCTGAAGAGCGTGCTTGCGAAGTGCAAGAATCCACCGAAGCCATTCTCGATTCCCGGCGCCGGGCAGGCTGGCGGCGCCAATGCCGCCCCGCCGGATCCTGTCCTTCCACCTACGTCTGCCATTCCCGGCGTTCTCGCCGCGGGGCAATCGTGGAAGGTCGTCTGGTCGTGGGAGGGCAACAACGTCGACG
This sequence comes from Bryobacteraceae bacterium, assembly GCA_036406715.1. Taxonomy (GTDB): domain Bacteria; phylum Acidobacteriota; class Terriglobia; order Bryobacterales; family Bryobacteraceae; genus PSRJ01. Next base: position 884 of record DASXAK010000078.1, read on the forward strand.
GCCCCATCGCCGGCGACAACGGCACAGTGTTGTTCGCGAACAATGACGCGGGCAACGTGATGCAGCTCGACCCATCGACGGGCCTCGCCAAAGTCGTCTACCGAGACCTGAACACGGCCGGCGCGGTCTCGCGCAGCAAGAACGGCGCGCTGTTCGTCGCCGAGCGCGGGCTGGGCTCGGCCATCGAACAATTGGAGCCGCAGCGAAAGATGCTGGCCAATTCGGTCCATGGCGAGCCGCTCGAATGCATTGGCGGCGTAGTGAACGATTTGACGGCCGATTCGCGCGGCGGCGTGTATTTCTCGGTAACCGGCGCCGCGGACAGCGGCGTATTTTACGCCGATCCGAAAGGCGTGGTTTCGCAGTATGGCAAGGGTGTTCCGCTCGCCAACGGCATCATCCTGAGCCCGGATGAAAAGACGCTCTACGTCACCAACGGCGCGGTGGTCTTCGCGTTCGACGTGAAGCCCGACGGCTCCCTGACCAATCAGCGCGAGTTCGGCAAACTGCAAGGCGGTCAGGGCGGCGACGGTTCGGCCGTCGATCAGCAGGGCCGCGTCTACGTGGCGACGGGCAAGTCGGTGGATGTTTTCGCGCCGGACGGCAAGTTTGTGGGCAGCATCCCCGGCCCGCAAGGCCTGCACGGCACGTTCTTCGGCGGCCGCGATAAGAAGACGCTTTTTGGCATCGTATTTTACGGCGGATGGGGAACGCCGAGCGCACGGAACCGGATCGTCGCCATTCCCACAATCGCTCAGGGTTATACGGGGCGCGCGAAGTAGTTCTGCCGCTGCAACGGACCGCCGTTACTTGGCCGGGTGCGAATCGGGCTTCCCGTCCCAGGAAAGATAGAACGTGCAGCGAGTCTTTGAACTGCACGACAGCCGTTGAACCTGACGCGCTGGAAGAAAGGCAAAACTGCCCGATTTGAGCAAAGTGTCACCGGCATCCTGTCGCAGTGTGAGCTGGCCCTCGGCGACGAAGATTCGCTCGTTGGAATCATGAAAGTGCGGCTGGATGACGTACCCGGCCGGATATCTTGCCAGCAGATCGATGCCGCCGGTCGCTTCGTCGGAATGAATCATCATCCCTGCGGACCCGTCTGGAGAGCCCTTCTCATGCGTCCAATTGGCAGTATCGAGATTGACTACAACCGCTTTCGGATTCGTTTGGCCGGTGGCTATCGCGATGAACCCCGCGATCAGCAGGATGTGGCGTGACGTCACTGATGATCACCTCCTTCGAGCAATCAGATTACAGCAATGGGTTCCGGGTAGTATTGGACGGATGCGACATGCCGAAGCGCTCATAGAAGTGGCGCGCCAGGCCGGCATCGTTCGCCAGCAACATCGCGGGCGTGCTGCCCGAGAAGCTCTTACAATCGCGGATCAAGTGGGACTGGTCATAGTATCCGCATCGGAAGGCGGTTCCTACCCAATCGCAAAGTGGATCGTCAAAGGCGTGAAATACGTTCGTAAAGCGCTGAATGCGGCAGAAAACCTTCGGAGAAAGGCCAACTGCGGCTCTGAAACGCCGCTCCAACTGACGGGGGCTGAGACTCAGTTCGCGCGCGAGTGCGGCAATCTCGAAAGAACCTCCGGATATCCTTCGAACGGCCTCAGCGATCAGCTCGTCACCACGGGAAGCCTGCGCGGCGAACAACAGCGCGGCTTCGATGTTTGCAATGGGGTCCGGCGCCTCCAGCGCGTCCTCGAGATTGCGTGACAGCTTTGCCGAGAGGGCCTCGACCGGCGTAAACCGGCCACTCAGCTCATGCATCGGCTCAGCAAATACCCGCGCCGCACCGTCCGGATGAAACCGGATCCCCAGCATCCTCGCAGGACCTCTCGGTCTCAGCAGCAAAGGGCTGTCGATCTGCCCTGCGAAAAAGCAACGCGGCTGGTGGCGCCAGTGCCCGTTTTGCAGTGACTCAAACGGCTGGCCCCAGTTCAGGATCAGTTCCGGGCAGCCGTCAGGTACGATCCGCTGCGGCGCGGCGTCGTCGTCCTGTTCGAGAATCCAAATGATATTGACGAACGGACGCAGCCGGGCAGACGGCTCAATCTCACGGTACCGAAGCACCTGAGAATTATAGCCTGCCGCTGTGCGACCATAGCCTGGCGTTACCCCACATCGCCCTTGGGTATACTTCGGAAATGCCATCTTCCGCCTTGCGGAAACTCGCCTTCCTGGCGGCCCTGCCTCCGGTATTCGCGTTGTCGCAAACGACCCCGGTCGTTCGCCTGCAGAACCTGGCCCATACAACCGAAAGCCTCGACAAAACCGTGCCGTTCTACCGCGATGTTCTGGCTCTGCCGTTGAACGGAGCACCGTTGGCACAGCAGCCGCAGAAACTCGACGAAGACATGTCGAGGTTCACGGCCACCCAAGGCATGAGCTTTCGAGGCGCCACGTTCCGCATTCCGAACGCAGCCTTCGGCTTTGAGCTAACGGAATTCACGGGCGGGAAGCGCAAGACCGTGCGGCCGAACCTGCAGGACATTGGCACGGCGACACTCGCCTTACAAGTGCGAGATATCGAAACGGTCCTGGCGCGCGTGAAGTCGGCTGGGGCGGCCATCGTGACCATTGGAGGAAGGCCGGTCAATCCCACAGGCAATCCAGAGAGTCCGCTGCGGGAGATTCTGGTTCGCGATCCCGATGGTTTCTTTGTGGAATTGCAGCAGCCCGACCACTCGCCCGCGCCCGCCGGCGGTGCAACCGGCGACATTCTCGGCGCTGCCGTGCAACTGTCCATCGGAGACTCCGCGAAGACCGTTGCGTTCCTACGCGAGGCCATCGGATTCGAGGCGCGGCCGACGGGCCCGTCGGGCACGAATCCAATAGTCGCCAAGCTCATCGGATTGCCCGAAGCAAAATGGCGCATCACGCACGGAACGATCCCCGGCACAATTCTCGATTTCGGCCTGATCGAGTATTCGGGTGTGACGCGCGCAAAAGTCGAGGCCGGCGCTGAAGATCCGGGATCGCCTGCCTTCACGATGGTGGTGCGCGATATCCGCTCCGCCGTCGATCAATGGACGAAGGCCGGCGGTTCAGTGGCGAGCACCGGCGGCAAACCCATCGTGCGGTCCAATGGCGCCGGGAATGTTTTCGTCCGAGACGTCAACGGCTTCATGTGGGAGCTGATTCAGCGGGCGGAACGATAGCGACCATGGCAAACCGCAACTTCAAGGGCGCGCTGCTGCTGTTGCTGGTTGGTATACACGCCGGCGCCGCCGGCTTGGATGTGGAACGCTCGCTTCAGGTAATCCGGGCCGAAGAACAGGCGGCGGGAATCGAGCCGGCCGGGAACTTCGCGCGTTCCGATACGCGCCGGGCGGCATACTACCGCTGCTATTACACGCGCAAATTCGAATTACCGCAATCTTATGACGGATTGAAGCTACGCAAAGGAAGCGCGGAGGGCTGCCGCGTGGATGAGACGAAATATGACGTATTTCTATATGCCGCAGAGGCCCTCTCTAGCGGCCACGTGGCGGTAACGCGGGCTCTGGCGGCGGCGACCCTGGAGCGGCTCGCGACAGTGGTGCCGCACGAGGATTTTCACGTGCAGATTCGAGACCTGCCGCACGCGGTGGCGGAGCCCGCGGCCACCCTGGTCGGATTGGTGACCGGAGCGGCTGCCGTGGAGAGGCTGGGGAGCGGCCTCACTGGGGAGGCCGAGCTGTTTCTGAGGAAGGCTTCGATCGTGAACCGATACTACGGGGAACTTCACGCGCTTTACGCGGAGAGCCGGGGGCAGGTCGCTCTCACCGGCAAGCAGCGGGTCTTCGCGAGCCTGGAGCGCGAATGCAGGGCGATTCAGCCTTTGCCGCGTTCGTTCAATTCCTGCGTGCCCGCGTTCAATAACGCCGGGCTCGCGTTCGATTACACCTACACGCGCTATTTCCCGCTCGTCTTTGACGTCTATCGGAGTTGTGGGCGCGATCTTCGCTGTACTATCCAGGTGATCGAGAAGGCTCCGCACCGCGGCGAAAGGGAGGCCGTCGAATATCTTCGAAAGCACGCCGGCGCGGTTACTTTCGCTGAGGAATGAGGCCGTCGGTCGGCAGGTGCGGCGGTCCGGAATAGTGCCCGAGGTCCTGATTGTTTTCCTGGCAGATGTATTCCATGAGCTCATCGTGCGGCATGAGTCTGGCACTGCCGACCGTGGTGAACGGCTTCGTGTATGCCACCGGGTCATCGATGGTGACTTCGATGCGCATGTTGCCGAGATCGGTTCGGGTATAGCGCTCGATGGTGTGCAACTTCTCGGAATGCGGGTGGCCGAGATAATCGAACCAGAACTTGTCGTTGAAGCCGACCGTGTCGACGACGAGCGTTTCGCCTTCCCAATGACCGATGGAGTGGCCGTACCAGGTGGGGTCCAGGTCGTCTGGATGTTTGCGGCCGTCCATGAAAACCTGTCGGAAGCTATGAATGTTGCCTTCGTAAAGGATGAAGTAGTGGGTGGGCGTCTGCACGATACGCCAAGGGTAAGGTGCGCCGCGCGGAACGCCGAAGGGCAGGCAATTGGCCTCGGGATCGTCTTTGGCTTCGCGGGCTTTGAAAATCTTCTCCGACCACGGCGTCATGGAGACCGCATCGCCGGGTTTGAGCGCCTTCGTGATGTCGCCGGAGTTGCTGCCACCTCCCATCCAGACGCCAGTGAGATCGGGCGTTCCGTCCTTCAGATGCGGCGCCGGACCGGTCACCTTAGGGATCGGGGCGAAGATCGCGTCATTGGCGGGCGCAGCCGGCGCCGGCCGCTGTGCGGCGAGCGTGGCGGCAAACAGCGCTCCCATCGACACGGCTCCGAGAATTCTGATCAAACGGGTTGCCCTCCGCAGGGGATTGTGCCACAGGGGGGCGGGGCGGTGCAAATCGTAAAACGCCGCCGACAAGATCAGCGCCGCTACGGTAGCATAGACGGGAAGGAGTGAGCGCGTGAAAACTCGAAATTCCGTCCTTGCCGCAGGAGCACTGGCCCTGGCCTGTGCGACAGCGCCGGCTCAGACCAGTTCCTGTGAAAGCCTGACTTCGCTGGCTTTGCCGAATACCACGATTACGAGCGCGCAGGCGGTGCCCGCCGGCGAAATGGCGCAGGCTGGCCGTGGAGGCCGCGGCGCGGCGCCATTGAAAGTTCCCGCCTTCTGCCGCGTGGCAGCCACTTTGAAGCCATCGGGCGATTCGGAAATCATGATGGAACTCTGGCTGCCGGCTTCGGGATGGAACGGCAATTTCGAAGGTAACGGAAACGGCGGCTGGACCGGGTCGATTTCCCCCGCTGCACTTGCCGCTGGCCTCGACCGTGGCTATGCGGCGGCTATGAGCGACCTCGGCCATGAAGGCGGCAGCGCCAGCTTCGCGCTCGGGCATCCGGAAAAGCTCGTCGACTTCGCCTATCGCGCCGCACACGAAATGACTGTAATCTCCAAGGCCATCGTCACGAAGTATTACGGCCGCGCGCCCAAATATTCGTACTGGAACGGCTGCTCGGCCGGCGGCCGATCGGCACTCATCGAAGCGCAGCGGTATCCCTCCGACTACGACGGCATCGTGGCGGGTTCGCCCGGCCTCAACTGGACCGGCCGCGCCACTCAGGCCGTCTGGATCGCGCAGGCCGTTCACAAGGATGACGCCAGCTTTATTCCTGCCAGCAAATTTGCCGCAATTCACAAGGCGGTGGTCGATGCGTGCGACGCGCGCGACGGCGTCAAAGACGGCGTGCTCGAAGATCCCACGCGTTGCAGTTTCGATCCGAAGGAACTGGAATGCAAGGATGCCGACGGGCCGGCTTGTCTGACTAAAGCGCAGGTCGAGTCGGCGCGCGCAATCTACACCGCGTATCCCAATCAAAGCGACAAGCGTAACATCTTCCCGGGTTTCGAGCGCGGCAGCGAGCTGGGGTGGACCACCATGGGGGGACCGAATCCCTTCGTCCTCGGCACCGATTTGTTCAAGTACATCGTGTATCAAGATCCGAACTGGGATTACAAAACCTTCAACTTCGCGAACGACGTGCCGCGGACCGAGAAGGCCGGCGCCAGCATGAACGCCATGAATCCCGATCTGAAGGCGTTTTCGTCGCACGGCGGGAAGATGGTCCAATATCACGGCTGGTCGGACCCGCAGATCACTCCCGGCAGCAGCGTCAATTATTACAAGGATGTTCTGGAGACCATGGGCGGTGCGAGCAGCGTGGGCGGCTTCTACCGGCTGTTCATGGTGCCGGGAATGGCGCATTGCGGGGGCGGGGAAGGCACCTCGAGTTTCGACATGCTCAGCGCCGTCGAACAGTGGGTCGAGAAGGGCAAAGCGCCGGAACAAATCGCCGCGTCGCGCGTGCAGGACGGCAAGGTGGACCGCACGCGGCCGTTATGCCCCTATCCGCAGACGGCGCAGTACAAAGGAACTGGCAGCACCGACGACGCCGCCAATTTCGTGTGTAAATAGCGCTGGCAGGCTGGAGACCTGCCCCACAGCTACTCTTCGATTTTCCGGTTGATGAAGATGACCGCTTCCGGCTCGCCGGCGGCATCCTGCTGGATGATCGAACAGCTTCGAACGCGGATCTCTGACCCGTCTTTGCAGCGGTGGCGCACATCGCCTTCGCCGGCCGGGCCGGTCTCATAGATTTGGCCCGCCTGGCGGCAATAGACCTCGTCCATGGTCCATCCGTACATTTGCTCGGCCGCCTTGTTCCAGAACAGGATCGTGCCGCCCATCGACGTCACGATCATGGCATCGGAGGCCTGATTGAGAAGCGCGCCATAGCGCTTCGGGGACATGACTGGTTGCGAAAGAACACCTTCCCAATCAGTGGCGAGTTCCTGCAGAGCGAGGTAGTTCTGCAGAACGGCCTTCTGTTCCTCCACCAGAGAAGAGCCGGGATTGGTTTCTTCGGTCTGCTTCTTCAGCATATCGATGACGAGGGCGGGCGAGGCCTCTCGCAGCTCCACGCCGATGCTGAAGGAATGTTCGTCGTAGTTGCGCTTGTAGCGAACGGTCCCTCGGATTTCGCGGCCGTTCCAGCGAATGCGGATGTCGGGACCGGCGGTCACCGGCTGGTCGACCACCACCTGCATACCGCGCGTGGAAATATCGCGAATTCGCACGGACCAGGAAGTGCCGCCCACGCGCACGATTTCGGCCGGTTGATTGACCATATAGCGGCGTTCTTTGCGCTGCTCGGCCGGCTTCGCCGGCGGCATAACGAGGCTATACGGATCATCCGGTAAACTCCGGTTCATGGGTAGCTTTCCTGAAGTCATGAAATCGAATCAATTCAAGCAAATACCGGGCCAAGCCCGTTACCTGAATTACGGTAATGGAACTTCAATATCTTGCCCGACGAAATCAGGGGAAACCTCGACGTCCCCACTGACACTTTGTCCGTTCCACTGACAAAGTGACATAGCGGTCAGCCGGCACGCAATGCTTTTTCCAGCTGAATTTGGTTAACGCCTTCGATCTCGATGACTTTCATGCGGGCGGTCTGGCCGGAAACGATCCGCACGTGCGAGCGTGGGACACCGGCCAATTGGGCGAAGAACCGGACGCATTCCTCGTTGGCTTTGCCTTCGACCGGTGGCGCGGCAAGGTCGAGCTTGTACGCTTCGCCGAGAATCCCCGTGACGCCTGTCCGTTTGGCTCGCGGGTGGACCTTTACCGTGACACGCGCCATCGGATCTGCGCTCTCAGGTTGGCGACGCCTGCCGCGACACGTCGATCGACCACTTCGAATGCGATGGCGTCGTCCAGCCAGTCGTGACTTGTTCCGTCGGCATTCTGCGTGGCGACGGTCAGGGTATAGGACTGCGGCGTCAGCCAACATTCCATCTGGAAATCGATTTCCAACTGGTCTCCGGGCTGAAAATCCCCGAGCGAAAGCTGCTCGACCCGCGTGTTGGTGCCGTAGACTTCCATGCCGATCCGGGTGCGGATCAGGATCCCCACCATCGGCTCGGCTTTGGCGGCATGGAACCGCGAGCGCACGCGCACGGTAATACATTCGCCGCTGCCTACCGCGCTGACCGCTTCCCCGCGCGCATTCAAGATTTCGATGCCCAGAATTTCGCTCGACCCGTCGCCGTGACGGAAGCTGGCGCTCACACGATCGCTCTTCTGAATCTGGGTTGCCTGCTTCTCGAGCACCAGGCCGATGTAGCGGTTGATCACGTCGCGCGGCGCGCCTTCGGCTTCGATGCGGCCATGCAGCAGGAGGAGGGCGCGGTCGGAAAGTTGCTTGACCAGTCCGAGGTCATGGGAGACAAAGAGAACCGTAATGCGGCGCTCGCGCAACTCCTGAAACTTGCGGATGCAGCGATTCGCAAACACCGCGTCCCCGACCGCCAGCGCCTCGTCGACAATCAGAATCTCAGGGTCGACGTGAATCGCGGTGGAAAACGCCAGCCGCACATACATGCCGCTCGAATATTCCTTCACCGGGCGCTCGATGAATTCGCCGATCTCGGCAAACGCCTCAATCGATGGCATGGCTTTCTCGATTTCCGGACGGCTCAGCCCCATGATCTCGCCGTTCAGGAAGACGTTTTCGCGTCCGGTGAATTCAGGATTGAAACCGGCGCCGAGTTCGAGCAGCGCGGCGATCCGCCCACGCGTCACCACGCGTCCCGCCGTGGGTTGTAGAATCCCGCTCACCACCTGCAGGAGCGTGCTCTTCCCGCAGCCGTTCGGTCCTACGATTCCCAGCGTCTCTCCCTTTTCGAGTTGGAAGCTGATATCGCGCAGTGCCCAAAAATCCGTGTGGCGGGGCGCCGCACCCGGCAGCAGTTCGCGCAGCCGGTCGACGGGGCGCGGGTACAGCCGGTAGAGTTTGGAAACGTTTTGAACGAGGACCAAATCTGATTCTAGACGGTAGGACAGGCGATAGCCGAATGCCGCAGGATTGCCCGCCCCACCCTTGACTTCTACCCCCGTCTGGACTATACATAGCCTGGAAAGGGGAGCTGATGGACGAACGCGCAACCTCCGAGCTGCTGCCAGGCACTCTCTACATGATGGTTCTCCGAACGCTCAACGCGGGTCCGTTGCACGGCTATGCCATCGCGCGGCGGATTCAGGAGGCTTCCAAAGGCGGCCTCGCGATCGAGGACGGCTCCCTCTATCCGGCCCTCAACCGGATGCTCGTCAAGGGCTGGCTGAAAGCCGAATGGGGCATCTCCGAGAACAACCGGAAGGCCCGTTTTTACCGCCTGACGCCCGAAGGCCGTAAGCAACTGGAGACCGAGACAGAACTTTTCACGCAACTGGTCCGTTCCATTCAACTGGTGATGAGGAGCGCCTGATATGGGCTTCTGGAAACAAGCCGGCCGCCGCGCCGCTTATTGGTTTCGCCGCAGCGAATTCGAAGACGAACTCGAACAGGAAATCCGTTTCCACCTCGAGACCCGCATCGAGGAACTCGAACGCGCCGGGCTTTCGAACCGGGAGGCTGCCGCCCGGGCGCGCCGCGAATTCGGTTCCGGCGCCCGCATGCGCGAGGAATCGCGCGCCGCCTGGCAGTTTCAATGGCTGGAGGACCTCCTTACCGACCTGCGGCACGCTGCGCGCACATTTCGCAAGAAGCCCAGCTTCACCCTGACTGCGCTCGCCTGCCTGGCGCTGGGCATCGGTGCGAACACGCTGATTTTCAGCCTGGTGGATGCCATTCTCTTGCGCTCTCTGCCTTACCCCAATGCCGACCGCATCGTCATGGTCCGGTTCACGCCGCCGGCCCATTCGGATCAGAAACTCGGCACCAATCCCGGCAGTTATTTTTTTATTCGCGAACACAGTCGGGTATTCGAGCGAATGGGCGCTGTGCGCCTCGTGTATCAGAGCGTTTCGCCCAACGGAGGCGACTCAGCGTCGCAGTGGGTTCAAACCGGGTGGTGCTCCCCGGGGCTGACGGACGTGATGGGCGTGAAGCCTGTGCTTGGGCGCTGGTTCTCCGGTTATGATCGCGATTTCCCCGTAGTCATCAGCTACGGACTCTGGCAGCGCGCGTTTGGCTCCGCCCCGGACGTGATCGGCAGGAAGTTGAATTTCGGTTCCCTTGGGGCGCCTCAGGTAATTGGCGTGGCGCCACCCGGATTTCAAACCTTGGATCCCGAAATCGATGTTTGGGTCCTGCAGCCCGACGAAAATCTCGCGCTGGCTCGCCGCAGCCCTAACCGCGTTTTCAACCTGTTCGCGCGCCTGAAGCCGGGGGTCACGGTGGCACAGGCGCAGGCCGAGATGGACAGTCTCGCCTCCCCGATGGGCGCGGCATCGCCGATCGATCGCGGCTGGTCGATCCGGCTCGACAGCCTACGTGACGCCTACATCGGCAATCTCCGGCAATTACTCTTGATTTTCCAGGGAGCCGTCCTGATTTTACTTTTGATCGCCTGCGCGAATGTGGCCAGCCTGCTGCTGGCGCAAGCAACCACGCGCCACCGCGAACTGGCGCTGCGGTCGGCTTTGGGCTCCAGCCGCGGCCGCGTGATCCGGCAGTTGCTGGCGGAGAACCTGCTGCTCTCCATATTGGGTTATCTGGTTGGCGTGGTCTTGGCCTGGTCCGGACTACACGTCGTGACGAGCGCGCTGCCAACGATGCTGCCGCGCTTCATCGAGGTTACGCTGAACCCGGCGGTGCTGGGATATTCACTGTTGCTGTCGCTCGCCACCGGCCTGATCTTCGGCGCGCTGCCGGCGCTGCACATGTCGCGTTCGGACCTCATGGACGTGCTGCGCGACGCGTCGCGGAGCACCCTCCGCCGAAGCAATCTACGCGGCGCGCTGGTAGCGGCCGAGGTGGCGCTGGCAGTCGTGCTCTTGATCGGAGCCGGGTTGATGACCAACAGTCTGCTCCGGCTCAATCTGGTGCGGCCCGGATTTGAGACGCGTGGTTTAGTGACCGTGCAGGTTCCATTTCAGGAAGTGTACAAGCGCACCGGTATCAACACGGCGGCCGGCGGCATGCTCGCGCAAGTAGGCCCGAAGCTGAACCAGGTCGGCGAGGAAATCCGCGAGCGTCTGACCCATGTGCCCGGTGCGGAATCGGCGGCCCTCACCATGACACCGCCTCTGGGGGGAACCCCGCGCCGGTTCAATTTCAGCGCGGAGAATCGTCCGCTGGCGCCTTCAGAGCAGGAGGCGTGGACGGCGGAATGGTACCCAGTCAGCCCGGATTATTTCCACACGCTCCGAATCCCCCTGCTGCGTGGACGCGAATTTGCCGCGGCCGATTCGGACACCAGCCGGCCGGTCGCGGTGATCAATGCTACTTTGGCGGAGCGTTTTTTCCGCAATGAGAATCCTATCGGCAAACAGATTCAAACCGGAGTAGTGTATGACCCGCCGCGCGAAATTGTGGGCATCGTCGGAGACGTGCGGCAAAACCGTTACGAATATGCGCCACAGCCGCAGATGTACGTCCCGCGTGCGCAATTGCCGCAGAAGATGGACCTCAGCCTGGCGCAGCAGTTCGCGGTTGGAACTTATGTCGTGAGAACTCACGGCGATCCCGCAGGGCTGCTTCCCGCGCTCCGCACTGCGATTCGGGGCGTGGACCGCACCTTCGCCATCACTAATTCCCGGACTGTCGATGACTACGCGGCAGGCCAACTACAGGACCTCCGTCATTACACCGTGTTGCTGAGCATTTTCGGCGGCATTTCGATTCTCCTTTCGGTGGCGGGGCTGTTCGGGATCATGATGCACTCGGTGAACCAGCGCACCAACGAAATCGGAATCCGCGTCGCATTGGGAGCGAGGTCCGGCTCAATCCTCGGAATGGTGGCCCAACAGGGAATGCTGGTGATCGGAATCGGCATTCTCTGCGGGGTGGTGGCCTCGCTGGCCCTCACGCGCGTGATTGGCCGCTTCTTGTGGGGCGTTACAGCGACGGATCCCCTGACTTTCGTCCTGGTGTTGCTCGCCATGCTCATCGTGGGACTGTTAGCCTGCCTGGTGCCGGCGCGGCGCGCTCTGCGGATCGATCCGATTCTCGCCCTACGTTGGGAATAACCTCCGTCTGGCGAATCGGAATTGTGCGACATCGGTTTCGGTCCGTGTTAGACCTGTAATGATGGCGCAAGTCGTGGAACGAACTTTCTCGGCGCGCCTGGACTGTCACTACCTGGTGCAGATGCCGGATGTGGTCGATAGCAAAACCCCTCTCGTATTGACGTTGCACGGGTTTGGCATGAATGCGGAAGTCATGTTGCAGCTTACGGCCAAGCTGTTCGATTCCGCGCCGGTGATCGTCTCCCTGCAAGGGCCGTACCCGTTTTTCCTTTCCACATCCAACTGGGAAGTGGGATATGGCTGGATCACCAACCGCCATTCGGCCGAGTCGATCCGGCTGCATCACGAAATGGTGTCGTACGTTCTCGATGAAGTGGGCCGCGAGGCCGGAATTCCGACCTCCCGGAGGCTGTTGGCTGGCTTCTCGCAGCCGGTTGGCCTGAACTATCGCTATGCCGCGACGTGCGCCGACCGCGTGCGCGGTGTGATCGGGATCTGCGGCGGCCTGCCGGGCGATTGGGAAACCGGCGTCTATCAGAGGATCAGCGCCGCGGTCCTCCACATCGCCCGCTGCCAGGATGAAATCTACCCGCCCCAGGTCACCGAACAATATGCCGTCCGGATTCGCCGGCGCGCCAGCGATGTGGAGGTTCACCTGATCGAGGGTGGTCACCAGATGCCGTCAGCCGGCAGGCAGATTGTGGAACCGTGGCTACGGCGCGTGCTGAGTTGATTACTCGTCGCGCAAAGCGATGGCGGGATCGATTCGAGTGGCGCGGTACGCCGGAAGCCAGCAGGCGACGATGGCGGCCAGGATCAAAATCGAAGGAACCAGGATGAACGTCAGGGCATCGCGCGCGCTGGTCACAAACAAGAGGCTCTGCACGAGGCGAGACACGCCCAGAGCAATCACCAGGCCGGCGACCACTCCCACCGTAACTACGCCCAGCCCCTGGCGGAGAATCAGGCGCTGGACATCAGCCGCGGTCGCTCCCATTGCCATGCGCACGCCGATCTCTCTGACACGTTGGTTGACCGAATAAGAGATAACCCCATAGACGCCCAGAGTCGCCAACGCCAGACCGAGGATTCCGAATACACTCAACAGCCCGGCCGAGAGCCGCGGTGCCCACAGCGACGCGTGGATCACCGAGCGAACGGAGGTGGAACGCAGCAGCAGGCCAGGATCCAGAGCTTGCACCACACCGCGAACGCCGCCTTCAACTATCTCGGGGCTTCCACTCGTGCGATAAATCAGGGTAGTCGGGCTGTCGTACTCCTGTAGCATCGAGGTGTAGATCAGCGCGGCCGGCTCCTCTCCCAGCGCCAGGTAATTGGCAGTCCGGGCGATCCCGATCACCTCAAGCGGCGCGGCCGTGCCGGCGAACCGCAGATGCCGGCCGATCGGATCGCGATCCGGCCATAATCGAGCCGCGGCGGCTTCGTTTACGATGGCGACTCGTGGGCCGCCTTCAGAATCGAGCGGGCCGAAGTCTCTGCCGCGAAACAACGCAATGCCGGTAGTTCGAAAATAATCGGGAGAAATCGAACTGGCCAGTACGAGACGGCCCTGGCCGCTCGAGTCGTCTTCGGTTGTGACGGTTCGCGAGACCTTGACCGTCAACATCGGATCGCGCGAAAGCGCCGCCGAAACGATCCCGGGAATCCGGGAGACACGCTCCACCACCTCACGCTGCAACTCGCGGCCGCGCTCATGGGTATAGCTGCGGTCGGCCAAATCGAACGAGACGGTCCCCAGGCGATCCGGGTCGAATCCCGGGTCGGCGTGCTCGGCGTTAATCAGGCTGCGAATGAACAACCCGGCGCCGATCAGAGAAACCACGCAAAGCGCCACCTCCGAAGCCACCAGAGCCGATCGCGGATGATTCGCGCGAAGGCTGGAACCGGAATTGTTGGTGCGTTCCTTGAGATCGCTGGCGAGATCGGGGTTGGTGGCGCGGATAGCCGGAACCAAGCCAAACACCAGCCCTGTCAGCACGGAGACCGCGAGGGTGAAGCCGAGCACGCGGGCGTCGAGGGCGATATGAAAGACGGCAGCCCGGAAAGCCGGCGGCCGCAAAGCCCATAACAGCACACTGGCCCACCGGGCCAGCAGCAACGCGACCACTCCGCCGCACAGGGCCAGCGCCAGGCTTTCCATCAGGAGCTGCCGGATGAGCCGCCATCGGCTGGCGCCCAGTGCCAGCCGCACCGCAATCTCCTTATTGCGTCCCGCCGCCCGCGCCAGCAGCAGGTTCGCCACGTTCGCGCAGGCAATGAGCAGAATCAGGCCGGAGACAATCATGAGTACTTTGCTGGAAGAGCTCAGCGTCCTGCGTTGCGCGGCGGGCGTGGCGGTCTCGTTGAGCGGAACGAGCCGGAGTTGGCGCCCTTCGTTATCGCGGGGGTACTCGCGCGCAAGCTGTTCGGCCAAGGCTCGCATTTCGGCCTCCGCCCGCTCGATCGTCACTCCCGGTTTAAGTCTTCCGGCGACGGTGAAGACGGCCATCCGGCGCCCATCCACCCACGTCGCTTTGGGGTAGACCTGGCGAAATCCCGACACCGGCATCCAAAGGTCGGCCGGATTCAGCAGGTTCAGACCTTGAAAGCCCGGCGGAGCTACTCCCACCACTTGGTACCGATGCTCGTTCACCCCAACGGTACGGCCAATGAGGTGAGGGTCCGCTCCAAACCGGCTCCTCCACAACGAATCGCTGATCACTGCGACCAGCCCGTTTCCTCCTGGTGTATCCTCCTCCGGCTGAAACGCGCGGCCCATCGCCGGAGATACGCCGAGGACTTGAAAATAATCTCCCGAGACAATTTGATAGGCGAGCGGCTGCGGTTCGCCCAGATCCGTGAGGCTTCCATTGAAACTCGCGTACAGGAGCAGGGAAGAGAAAGACCGGTTGCGCCGGCGGTAGTCCTGGTAATTCGGGTAGGAGCTACCGAAATAACCGGGAATGCGGGAGTCGAGCGTGACGATGCTGGCGAGCGCCGACGAATCCTGGACCGGGAGCGGCTGCAGGAAAATCGCATTGATGAACGTGAATATCGTCGTATTCAGGCCGATGCCCAAGCCCAGCGACAGAATGGCGGCGAGCGCAAATCCGCGGTGCTTCGCCAGCGGCACCACGCTGTAGCGAAAATCTTCAATAAAGGAACTCATTTCGACCGCGAAGCAGTGAATAGAATAACACTTGAGTTCTTATTTCGAGCCGAGTGATTCAACAGAACCGGCGATGGTGGTTTTCGGCCAGCATCACCTTGGCTAGGTCTGTCTAAGCCGTTGATTCTGAGCGAACACGATTTGGCCCTAACCGTGCCAACACAGGGTGGCTATCTATGCAACGAAGTGCTTATGGGCGTTTCCGGAGCAGGGCTGGAATGGTAATTCTGGCAGCCTCGATTTCCATCGCCCCGGCCTTCGCGCAGGATCCTGACGATCAGAAGCGCGGCGTTGCTCGTTTGAGTTTTGTCGAGGGCGATGTATCAGTGCAACGCGGCGATTCCGGAGATTGGGTAGCGGCGACCGTGAATGCGCCGATTCTGACCAACGACCGGATCGCGACCGGCCCGAACGCGCGGGCCGAGGTGCAGTTCGACGCGATAAATGTCCTCCGTCTGAGCGGAACGAGCGAAATTACGATGACGCAGTTGGAAGATGCCCGCTCTCAGATGGGCGTGAACCGCGGAACCGTAACCTTCCGGGTTCTGAGAACTTCCAATGCCGATCTGGAAGTGGATACTCCGAGCATTTCGGTAAGGCCTTCGAAGATGGGAGCTTATCGAATTGCCGTAATGGACTCTGGCGAAACTGAGGTGACCGCGCGGAGCGGGGAAGTGGAGGTGTTCTCGCCGACCGGTTCGCAGTGGGTTCGGCCGGGACAGAAGTTGATGGCGCGAGGTCCGGCTTCCGACCCCGAATTTCAGGTTGTGCGCGCGGCGGCTAATGATGAGTGGGACCGGTGGAGTGACAGTCGCGATCAGGCGGTTTCGCGCTCACGCAGCGCGCAATATGTCGGACCGGGCGTGTACGGCGCAGAGGATCTGGATCCTTACGGAAATTGGGTCGACGTGCCCGGTTATGGATATGCCTGGCATCCGGTCGCCGTAGACGGCTGGGCGCCATACCGGCAGGGCCGGTGGGTCTGGGTCGACTGGTATGGTTGGACGTGGGTGAGCTACGAGCCTTGGGGATGGGCCCCGTATCACTACGGGCGCTGGTTCTATGAACCGGCCTATGGCTGGTGCTGGTATCCCGGGGCGATCGGCGTCCGTCACTATTGGGCTCCGGCGCTGGTCGCGTTCTTCGGATTCGGCGGCGGCGGTGTCAGCGTCGGCTTCGGATTCGGGAATGTCGGCTGGGTGCCTCTGGCTCCCTACGAAGTGCTGCATCCTTGGTGGGGCCGAGGATATTATGGCGGGCCCACATATGTAAATCGTTCCATCAATATCACCAGCGTAAACGTCACAAACGTATACAGAAATGCACGTGTAACCAACGGTGTCACGGCAGTCAGCGAGGGCGATTTCCGGGCGGGCCGCTTCAATGGTTTCGTGCGGCCGACGAGCGAGCAGATCCGTCAAGCCGGAGTGGTGCGCGGGCCCATGCCGATTGCACCCGACCGTGCGCACTTGCAGTTTTCGGAGAGGCAGCCCGCGTTCGTCCCGCGTTCTGGCGCCAACACGCGTTTCTTTACACGCGAGCAGCCGAACCCGGCGCCACGTGTTTCGTTCACGGAGCAGCGGCGGGCGCTAGATCCGGGCGGAAGACCGGCGGCGGAAGTCCAAAACCCGCGAAGACAGAGTGCAGTCCCGGCTTGGCAGCGCTTCGGCAACTCTCGCGGTGCACAGCAGCCGCAACAGCCGCAGCAAGCGGAGTCGTCGCCGCCGCCTCCAGCGAACCGAAGTTGGAACCGGTTCGGCAATGCGGGAGCCGCACCTCGGCCGGAAGCGCGCCAGACGCCGCAACGGGAACCGCGCAATCAATCACAGCCGGAGTTTCGGCGCGGGCCATCGAACGGCGCGCCGCCGCAGCGCTCCGGAGGCGGGTCGCGCGCGCCTGCGGGAGGCAGTCCGCGCAGCGGAGGCAATCGGGAGGGCAGCCACAACCGCTAATCGATTTTCAACATCAGTTTCTTCCCATTGGCCCGGTCCCCAATTCAGCGTGGGGCCCGGGCCGTTTTTTTTGCCGCTCGCCGGAGCTTTGGTTTACATAATATCTGTTATCAGAAATTAAACTAACCGCCTCGAAGGCGAGCCGCCACAGTAGCACGCTATCCCGGCGTAACGTTCAGCCCGGCGGCGCGGTAGGCTTCCAGTAATGCTCCCTCGGCAGCGCTGCGCTTGGGTGGACCGCAGCGGCTGGCGGATTCTAGCTCGACCAAGAGACGAAATCGCTCTCGCACGCGAGTACTTTGGAATACGCCGCCGAGATACGCTACCTCCACCGGCTCGCCGGGATTCCAGAGTTGCGCGCGAACCGAAGCGGCGGACATGGCGAGTTGCTGCGCGGCGGCATTCAGAATTTCGAGCGCGACGCCGTCACCCGCGCCGGCGGCCGTATCCACCAGCGGCGCCAAGGAAGCGACCCGGTCGCGCGGCCAATCGGGTGTATAAAACCGATGCAGCGTTTCGTTGCTATCGACTGAGCCGGTCGCTTCCAGCAGCGCCTGCCGGAGCGCCGTCGGAGGCCCCCATCCTTCTTCCATGCGCAAGGCGGCTCGCAGGGCCTGGCGGACAATATCGAACGCGCTGCCTTCATCGCCGAAGACGTAGCCCCAGCCTCCGGCGCGGACAAGCTGGCCGGCGTGCCGGCGTCCCAGGGCGATCGAACCGGTGCCGGCGATCACGATGATCCCCTGCCCTGCTTCGACGGCGGCGGATAACGCGATTTCGGCATCCGTCGTGACGATGAGCTGGCCGGTGACCAGCAGTTCGCTCAAGATCGCTCGCTTGTCGTCCGGGCCGCCACTCATTCCCAGGCAAGCCGCTTCGAAGCGGATCGCTGAGGGGACCAGGCCGGCTTCCGCGCAAGCAGCCGCCATGCTGTCGCGCACGGCCCGCTCCAGTTTCGCCCGGCCTTCCGACTCGGCAGCGTGGTTACACGGTCCGGCGCGGCCGGTTCCAAGGACGCGGCCGGTCTCATCGCCAATTAGCGCAGTCGTGCCGGACTTGCCGCCATCCACGCCCAAGAACAATCGCATCAGGGAAAGTCAGATTGTAGCGCCCGTTGCAAAAAAAATGGGCGGCTGAGCTTGCGCCCAGCCAGCCCAAGGTTGAAAGAAATACTTCAGCCTTTTTTGAGGGAAGAATTTTCGACACGCAGATTATTAACGACCGGCCCGAAGCTCAATCCGGCCGTAGAGGCCCGCATGCCCGCCACCTGCTTTTCGAGATCGTTGTTGACGACACCATCGAGGGTCACATGCCCGTTGTTGACGATGATGTGGATCGGCGGAATGGCTTGGATCGCATAGCGCGACAGAGCCGGATCGCTGTAGATGGCGCGTGCGATCCGCAATCGCAGCTGGTTGTCCATGGGCGACAGCGGCAAGACCTGAAGGTCGTTGGAAAGGCTGGCCACGCCCGGGATCTTCTGCACGCTCTTGCCGATTGCATCCTTTTTCCAAGGCTGCGTCACGGCGCCGGTCAGCTCGACATTGCCGTTCACCACTCGATAGTTCACGTTGTCGAAGATGCCGTAATAGGGGTACATGGCAACCTCGTGGCGCACTTGCTTCGAGATGGCCTCGTCGGTTTGCAGCGCCGGCGGATTGACGGTGGCACCGGCCACCCCCGCACCCAGCAATAGGGCGCCGGTCATTACCAAATGGCCCAGAATCCTTGATTTCATCTCCGAAATCCTCCTGCTTATTAAACGCGGCAGATGAACCTTCGGGTGCAAAGCCCTCGTAAAGATTCGGTAAATCCAGAGTGAAGAATTGTGATCAGGCGGTTTTGTCGGAGGCGTAACAGACGGGATTGAGATCACATTCGGCGCATTTCGGATTGCGCGCGATGCACAAGGCGCGGCCGTGCAAAATGATCTGGTGCGAAAACAGAATCCACTTGTCGCGTGGAATGATCTTTACGAGATCCCGCTCGATTTTGACCGGATCGGTCTGGCGTGTGAGATCGAGGCGGCGGGCGATGCGCTGCACGTGTGTGTCGACCACCACGCCGGAGGCGATTCCGTACGCGGTTCCCAGCACAACGTTGGCAGTCTTGCGCGCGGCGCCGGGAATCGTGAGCATTTCTTCGATAGTCTTTGGAACTTCGCCTCCGAAGTCCGTGGTGACGCGCTTGGCGGCGCCCACAATCGACTTCGCTTTATTGTTGAAGAAGCCGGTGCTACGAATATCTTGCGCCAGCACTTCCGGACGCACAGCGGCGAAATCGCGCGGTGTCGGGTACTTGGCAAACAATTCCGGCGTTACTTGGTTGACGCGCTTGTCGGTGCATTGCGCGGACAGAATCGTGGCGACCAGCAATTCCCAAGGATTGCGGTGGTGGAGGGCGCAGGTGGCGCCCGGGTACATTTTGTCGAGGCCCCGCAGGATCTCACTGACGCGCTGCTGACGTTCGGCCGCGGTCTTTGGGCGTCGAATTGCGGCGCGCGGCTTGGCCTTTGTCGCCTTCTTGCGCGGAGGTGCGGTTTTCACTCTGATGATTATGCCATCGAGTGGCGCCTACTGCGGCGCGGTGATCTGCAGATCGGTGGTGACGTTCTGCCAGTCGGGCAGTTCGTAAACCTTGAGCTTGGTGGTGAGGGGCGCGGTCAGTTCGCGCGTGCTCTGCGGGCTGACATCGGTCATGAACGAGAAGGTGCCGACGGCGTCCTCTTCGGATTTCTGGGTCCGGCCCCATATGGTGACGTTGCCCGTCAAGCCGGTGATATCGGCGTCGGAGTGGTTGGTCAGGTTAAACTTGACCTGCAGCTTCTTCTTGGCGTCTTCGGCGAACCGAACACCTGAGATCTCCATGTATTTTTGCAGAGCACTGGGCTTGGCGCCGGGCTTGGCGGTGGGACTTTCGACGGTCGCCGCCGGCTTGGCCGCGGCCAAGTTCCCGCCCCCGCCGCGAAGGTAGCCTACACCCCAATAGATCGCCGCTCCAAGCCCCACAAACGCAAATGCGAATAGCAGAGTCAACAGCCACGTCGGAAGACCACTGCGGCGCGGACGCACATACGCGCGAGCCTGCGGTTGTTGCGGCGGGGGCTGGTGAAGTGGCGGCCCCTGCGGATAAGCACCTGCCGGAGGAGCCGCCTGATAGGCCGGCGGCGCCTGGTACGCGGGCTGCGGCGGCGTCTGCTGGGCGCCAGGTGGGGGAGGCGCGGCGGCGCCCACCGGAACTTCTTTTCCCTGACAGTTGGGGCATTCAGTATAGGACGGTGGCACTTCCCGCCCGCATCGGGGACAAATCCACGAGAACATGTGTTCGCCTACCTTTACTGTACCGCCGGGCGAATTCCGGCGAAGGAATGCATGCGGCCAGCCGCCTCTCGGTCACGCCGATAGGAATGAAACTCATCCCGCCCGCACATCGTGCATAGATTCGACGCGTAGATGTGTTCCCGCGTTACGCCACCTGCCTCCATCTGAGCGCGGTTGGCTTCGGCAAGATCGATGTGCGCTCTTCCCTGCTCTCCGAATTGCTCCGCGACTTCAGGACCAACCTCGTAGCAGCATTTGCCGATGCCTGGTCCGATTGCCGCATGCAGGTCCGCCGGAACGGTGCCGAAGCGCCGGTGCATCTCGGCGAGCGCGTTTGAAACAATTCGCGCCGCGGTTCCCCGCCAGCCCGCATGAACGGCGGCAACCGCGCGGTTGCGCGCGTCGACCAGCAGGATCGGCAGGCAATCGGCCGTTCGCACCGCCACCGCTGAACCGGGAGTGGCTTCAACCAGCGCATCGCCTTGGCCCAGTACACCGTGGCGGCCGTTCGCCGCGACACAGTCGGAAGAATGAATCTGCTTGACGGTGGCGAGACGGGGATAAAGAGCGGGAACATCCGACAGACGCGTGCCGAAGCCGTGCTCCAGCCAGGGGAACACGTCGAACTCCGGGACTCGATAGATATGACGGGAATCTTTATAAAACACGGTTCTGAGTTCGGCTCCGGTTATGCGGGATTCTGAATCTGGGCAATCCTCACCTGTTGCTTGAATTGCTCGAGCATCGATTCTTCCAGCCGCACCTCGGTGGGCCGCTTGATCAGAGTGCTCATCTGATCAATTTTATCCTGGAGCTTCATCAGACCGTAGAAGAGATTTTCGGGACGCGGCGGGCAGCCGGTCACGTAAACGTCAACGGGGACAATGCGGTCGACTCCTTGCAAAACGGAGTAGGTGTTAAAAGGTCCGCCGACGCTGGCGCAAGCGCCCATGGCGATGCACCATTTCGGGTCCGGCATCTGGTCCCAGATCCGCCGCAACACAGGCGCCATTTTTAAGGTGACAGTGCCGGCGACGATCATCAGGTCGGATTGCCGCGGGCTCGGGCGGAAGACTTCAGCCCCGAAACGGGCGATGTCGAACCGGGAAGTGGAAGAGGCGATCATCTCGATAGCGCAACACGCCAGGCCGAATGTGAGCGGCCAGAGCGACGACTGGCGCGCCCAGTTGAAGACATAGTCCACCGAGGTGGTGATCACGTTTCTTTCGAATTTGTTCTGCAGAAAGGCGTCCACCGGGACCTCCTCTGATGCCCTCTAAATTGCAGTATAGCATTAATCAGAGATATAGGGGTCTGATAGTCGCAACTGACAATACCGCACTTCCAGCCACGGTGGATTGAGAGAACGATGGCGGTTACAATTTGGTTGCGTTGACTCACGGACGAGTACGGAGGTAGGGGCTGGAGTCAACGGCCAGTGGGTGTAGTCAAGGAGGCTCAGCAATAACGATGAAAGCGAAGAAAGCGCTCAAAAGGCTAAATCGGGTCGAGGCGTTGCTATCGGGTGTTCTTCACCAATATGCAAGCGGGAACACGCAAATGCGTACTCTGCTTACTTCGGCACAAACATCCGTGAGCAGCGCGAAGGAGGCTATCGGTCATCCCGAACACGCGTCAACGGCAAGAAAGCCCCTCGCCAAAGCCGAAGGCGCGAGCCGGAAACAGGGTACCGGGCCGATCCGCAAGGACGCCGCCCGAACTGCCAAAAAGCGGCGTTCCCCCGCGACACGGACCACCAATCGCAGGGTGACGGCCCACAAGGCGGTGACGAAGACGGCCAAACGTACAGTCTTACAGCGGGCAAAACCAAGCCGCAAATCGCGTGTGTCGAGCACCAAGGCCAAGGCAATCAACAGAGGAGTTTCGTCCCGCGGCGCAGTCAGCCGGGCTACCGAGAGACCGGTGACTCGGGGCACGCCAGCCGCTTTGCCGGCGGCATCGAATCAGATGGCGACGGGCCCGGTTCGCAAGCCGGCGATAAACGATACGACTGCGACCCGAGTTACGCAACCCGAGCGATCTGCGGCAGCGGCGCCGAAACCAGCCGTTGATGCCGGCAGCCTTGGGGGAGAACCCGTCCGCCAGGGGTGAGTTGAACGGACATCACGAACGGCTCGGAGCCAGCTGGATGGCGGGTGCGGAGGCGCTCAGCCTTTTGATCAGCACTCTCGAATTCCGGCGGCTTTGGTCGTACTTTTCGCGGCGGGCCGGCGGAAGGTCATCCGGGGTGCCTTCCACAAAACCGCCCTTCGACTCGAAGTAAGTGAACGCCTGGGTGGATAGTGCAATCAATTCAGAGAGGCCGAGATCCCGGGCCTTGTCCTCCACGAAGCGCATCAGCTTTCGGCCAATTCCCTGGTTTTCGTGCGACGGATCGACATAGAGGCTGGCGAGTTCGCCCTGTTGCTGCTCTGCATAGACGTGCAGGGCGACGCACGCGACCGGGTTCTTGTCGATTTCGAAGATGTAATAGTCCGGCAGGTTCCTCTCCATTTCGGTACGCGTTCGCCGGATCAGCTCTTCCGCTTCCACTGCCTTTTTGGTCAAGTGCTGAATGGCCTGGATATCTTTCTTTCGGGCCGGCCGGATCTGCTCGTATTCGTTGGCGTAAATCAGCGTACCGATGCCCTCGTTGGAGAACACCTCGGCGAGCAGCGC
>DASXAK010000079.1:0-19692 GCA_036406715.1 Bryobacteraceae bacterium
CTCCGTTCACGCGCTCGGCGCGACCGGCGGTCATTGCGATTCGGGCGAGGGTTTCCATTATGGCTTCGTGAAGGAGACGGGCATCGAAGAGGGCGTAATCAATTCGCCCGATGAAGCGCGCCGGGCGGTCCGCTTCAATCACAAATACGGCGCCGACGTCATCAAGACTTGCGCCACCGGCGGCGTGCTCTCTCTCACCGACGACGTCGACACGCCCCAGCTTACGCAAGCCGAGCTGAATGCCCTGGTCGACGAAGCTCACGCCCTTCGGCGCAAAACCGCCGCCCACGCGCACGGTGCGGCCGGCGCTAAGCGCGCCATTTCAGCGGGCATCGATTCCATCGAGCACGGCTCCTTCCTCGACGACGAAGCCCTGCGCATGATGAAGGATCGGGGAACCTTCTTCGTCCCGACCCTGATCGCCTCCTGGTGGATCGTCCAGCAAGTCGATCAAGGCAAGCTGCTCCTCCCCCCGGAGGTCGTAGCCAAAGCCCGTCTCGCGGCCGAGTCCGTCGGCCAGGTCTTTCGCAAGGCCATCGAAATGGGCGTCCGGATCGGCTTCGGCACCGACGCTGCCGTCTACCCGCACGGCATGAACGCGACCGAATTTCAACTCATGGTGGAACGCGGCATGAAGCCCATCGACGCGCTCAAAGCCGCGACCTCCGCCGACGCCGAACTGCTCGGCCTCGCCGACCGCATCGGGACCCTCGAACCCGGCAAACTCGCCGACGTCGTCGCCGTCCCCGGCGACCCCAGCCAAGACATCCGCCAGACCTCGAAAGTCAAATTCGTCTTGAAGGACGGCCGCATCTATCGCCGCGAATAGATCCTCCCCCCTGAAACCATTCCGCCTCATCACACGCCATACTGAAGAAATGTCGCTTCGTACGCGCATACTATGCCTCGTCGCGCTGGCCGCCGTTCCCCTGTCTGCCCAAATCGGATTAGCCGGCGTCTGGGCCGACCGCATCACCGAAGATTCCTATGAGCGCTCCGGCGGCCCGCCCCTCGGCGACTATCAAGGCATCCCGCTCAACGACGCCGGCCGCATGAAGGCCGACAGTCACGACCACTCCGAGTGGAGCCTGCCCGAATTTCAGTGCCGCCCGCATCCCGCGCCTTACCAGTGGCGCGCACTCGGCGCCGTCCGCATCTCCGAAGAGACCGACCCGGTCTCGCGCGAACTCCGCGCCTATCACCTCGAATACCTCCGCTCGATGGACCGCTGGATCTATATGGATAACCGCCCGCATCCGCCCGAGTGGGCGCCGCATAGCTGGTCAGGCTTTTCCACCGGCAAGTGGCAGGGAAACATGCTCGTCGTCACCACCACCCACATCAAGGGCGCGTACCTGCGCCGCAACGGCGCCAGCTTCAGCGACAAATCCACCATGATGGAGTACATCACCCGTCACGGCGACTATCTCGAAGTCACCATGATCCTCACCGACCCGGTCTGGCTCGAAGAGCCGTTCATTCAAACCACCCACTACGAGCTCGACCCGCACACCACGCTTTCTTACTACCCGTGCACCGTCAGCGAAGAGAATATCTCGAAGGACGTTCCGCACTTCCTGCCCGGGAAAAATCCCAATCTCACCGCCGACGACATCCCGCCTGCCGCCGCCCGCGGCGGCTCCGAGAAGATCTATCCCGAATACCGCTCCGTCTTAAGAGGCCTGGCCGCGAAAGTCAACGTGCCCTCGAGCCCGATTCACGAGCCCGCGCCCACCAAGTCCGACGGCGAAATTCACATCCTACCGGTTCAAGGCAATGTCTACATGCTGGTCGGCGACGGCGCAAACATCACCGCCTCCATCGGTCCCGATGGCATTCTGCTTGTCGATTCCGGCCGCTCCGAAATGAGCGGGAAAGTGCTCTCAACCGTCCTGCAGCTCGCCACCCAGGTCACCGCGTCCCCCGCTCCCAACAAATGCGTCGGTCTGCATTGTGCGTCCAACCCGTTCGGTTGGACCAGTCCCGGCATGAACGCGATCATTGCCTCCCCCGGCCCGCCGAAACCCATCCGCTTCATCATCAACACCAGCGTCGATCCCGATCACACCGGCGGCAACGAGAAGCTCTCCCAGCTTCCCGCGGACGCCAAAATCGTCGGCGTGACCTTCCCGCCGGTAGGCGTTGCTCCTTCCGCCACCGTCATCGCTCACGAAACGATTCTCGATCGCATGACCGAAGCCAAGGCCCCCTCCAATGCGCTGCCCACCGAGACCTACCACGTCGCCTCGTACAAGCTGAGTGAGTTCTTCAATGGAGAAGGCATCAAGGTCTATCACGAGCCCGCGGCCCACACGGACGGCGATAGCATCGTCTATTTCCGCTACTCCGATGTGATTGCCGCCGGCGACATCCTTCGCACCGACAGCTATCCCGTGATTGAAGTTGACAAGGGCGGCACCATCAACGGCGTGCTCGACGCGCTCAACAATATTCTCGATCTCATGATTCCCGAATTCCGCTCCCAGGGCGGCACTTGGGTCATTCCTGGCCATGGCCGCCTCTGCGACATCGGCGACGTCGCCAACTACCGCAACATGGTGGCCATCATTCGCGACCGCGTCCAGGACATGATCCGCCAGGGCATGACCCTCGCGCAGGTCAAGGCGGCCAAACCGACCATGGATTATGATGGACTCTACGGGTCGACCTCAGGCCCCTGGACCGCCGACATGTTCGTCGAAGCCGTGTACCGGAGCCTGAGTCAAAAGAAATAGGACGAACGATGAAAATTAAATTGCTCGCCATCGCCGGAGGACTCCTGCTTGCGGTCGCAGCTTCTGCTCACCATTCGCTGGCCGCGACCTACTTGGATAAAGAAGTAAAGCTCGACGGCAAAATCCTCGATCTCCTCCTCCGCAACCCGCACTCCTTCCTCCAGATCGAAGCCCCCGACGAGAACGGCGTCGTGCAGCGCTGGTCGCTCGAGTGGCGCAGTTCCGGCCAGCTCGGACAGCAAGGCATCAAGCGCGACACGCTGAAAGTCGGCGATGAAGTGGTCATCACCATGAACCCGTCCCGCACCGCTGGCGACCACCGCGGTGCACTGAAGACCCTGCACCGCAAATCCGATGGTTTCGGCTGGGGTACCAATCCCGGTGAAACGATCGAGTAGCGCAGGTCTCAGACCTGCCCGCTTTCTAGTTCTCAGCCTGGCGCTAGCCGCAGTTGCCCAGCCTCCGCCAGGGGGCAGGCGCGGAGCCCGCGGCGGTCCGCCCCAATCTCCGAAAGCCGCGGCCTCGATCGATCTCACCGGCTACTGGGTCTCCGTCGTCACAGAAGACTGGCGCTACCGCATGGTTACGCCGCCCAAGGGCAAATTCGGCGGCGTGCCACTCAACGCCGAAGGCCGGCGCCTCGCCGAGTCCTGGGATCCGGATAAAGATGCAGCCGCCGGCCAGCAGTGTCGATCCTACGGCGCTGCCGCCATCATGCGCGTCCCCGGCCGTCTCCATATCACGTGGGACAACGACACCGCCCTCAAGATCGAAACCGACGCTGGCACGCAGACCCGCTCGTTCCACTTCGGAGCCACACCGCCGCCTTCCGGCGAACCCACGTGGCAGGGCGAGTCCGTCGCCGAGTGGGAGCCTGCCTCAGCCGGTCGCGGGCAGCCGCGGAGTGGTGATCTCAAAGTCACCACCACTCACATGCTCGCCGGCTATCTGCGCAGAAATGGCATCCCCTACAGCGCCAATGCGGTCCTCACGGAATACTACGACCGTATCCAAGCTCCTAACGGCGACGATTGGTTGGTCGTGATGACCGAAGTTCGCGACCCGCAATACCTAACCATGCCCTTCGTCACCACCACACATTTCAAGAAGCTTCGCGACGCCACCGGCTGGGACCCCCAGCCTTGCTCCGCAAAATAAGGATTAGAAGCCCTTTCTCGCGTGATCCGCTATTGCACGGCTGGCGTGGGCCGGCCCTTATCGATCGGTCTCGAACATTCGCTTGTGCAGGCTCAGCGACGGGGCTCTTAGATTGAACGCCACAATCCGCCGGTTCAGTGCGGCGACACGGCTGCGGAAATCACTCCTCGAACCTGCGCCCTCATCGCTCAGACGCCGGGATTCGGCTTCGATCTCCTTCGCTTCTTCGATCCATGCCGGCGCGAATCCGTTGTTCTTCAACAGCCTGTGCGCCATCCGCAATTCGGAATCTTCAAATGGATTGTCGCTGAGGTCGAGCGGCTGGCCCACCCCCTCGAGGTGATCGAATCCGCCCTCCTCCATGGCCTCCCGAATCTTCCTCTCGGCGATAAAATGCCACTCGTCCATAATTTCAATTTACCAATTGTTCCACGCGAGCCGCGTTACGATATACTGAAACCCTATTCTGGGCCAATTACTTGGAGGTTGTGAATGAAACGCATGATTCCGATTGCTGTCGGTGTGCTGGCTCTCGCGGGCGGCGCATTCGCGCAAAACTCGCCGGAGATTGATAAGGCTTTGGCCGCCGCGCCGGCTCAACAGGCCAAGGATGCCACCGTCATCAAATGGAAAGAGGACGGCACCTACGACACCCTGAAGAAAGGCACCAACAAGCTGGTGTGCTACGACCGGTCCGGCGTCGGCGGACACGCGCCCTTTGCTGTGCAATGCACCAGCAGCGCCAACCTCGACCGCGTCGCTCAGAACCGCAAGTTCGAGGCGATCGCCGATAAGGACGCGCGGCAGAAGGCGATTGACGATGCCGAAAAGAACGGCACGCGGGTCAAACCGGAGTATGGATCCGTCTGGTTCTCGATGAACGGCCCCGATCAGGAGCACGCTCGCATGCACGTGACCATCGCGCTGCCGGGCGCTACCACGCAGACCACCGGCCTGCCCGACAACCCGCGGCAAGGCGGCGCCTGGATCATGGCTGCCGGCACCACGACCGCCCATCTCATGACCCCCGGCCACTAGGCCGAATTAGAAGTCGATCAGTCCGAGGCGCACGGCGGCTCGCGTCAGATCCGCCGTGTTCCGGGCTTTCAGCTTCTGCTGAAGGTGGTACCGATGCGTCACCGCCGTCGGAAGCGCCACCCCGAGGGCATGCGCGATTTCCTTGGTGGATTTGCCGGCGGCAATCAGTCTCAGCACTTCCCGTTCGCGCGCCGTCAGCTCCCGTGTGAGCCGCTTCAGCGGTATCGCCCGTTTACGACCCCCGTCGCCCGGGTCGGCGAGCGCCTCCTGCATCAACTTCTGGAGTTCGTCGAATTCCTGCGATTGTTCCGGCATGGCTGGCGGATAGCGTCAATAATGCCATCGCTCCATGTGCTTGGCTGTCGGGAGAATTACTAAATTTCGCCCGACCGGTCGAGCTATTTGACACGCCCTGCCAGCCACGGTATGCTGCCCATATTCCGAGGTGTCGTGCATGAAACTCCGGTCGTTTGCTCTCTGGCTCGCGTTCTCGTCCCTCTCCGCCCTTCCACTCTTGGCGCATCATTCGTTTGCCGCTGAATACGATGATTCCAAACCGGTTAAAGTCACTGGAGTCGTCACCAAAGTGGAATGGCAGAATCCGCACATCTGGTTCTACGTCGATGCCAAGGACGAGGCCGGCAAGGTCACCCACTGGGCGTTCTCCGGCGGTGCTCCCGGCCAGTTGATGCGCCGCGGAATTTATAAGGAAGTCATTCAGCCAGGCATGACTGTCGTTGTCGACGGATTCCGCGCCAAGGATGGCTCCAACAATGCCAATGGCGCCAAGGTGACCTTCCCCGACGGCCGTCAGGTGTTCACCGCTAGTGCGGAAGACCGGATCCCGGAGGGCAAGAAATAGCCATGATCAAATCGGTCGCCCTGATCTTCGTTCTCTCTCTGGCCGGTCTCTACGCCCAAAATGCTTCGACCGCCGCCCCACGCACTGCGGACGGCAAGCCGGACTTCAGCGGCGTTTACGAATGGCCGAAAGCCACCCAAGGCGAGCGTTGCCGGTGTTCGGCCACCGTCTTCGACAAGAACATCTTTCTTCCGCTGCTCAAACCGGGCGGCGAGCCCGTCTATGAACCGCCCAATGGCGACCCTCGTCACGATGAGCCGCGAAACTACTGCATGCCCGCCGGCTTTCCCTCCGGCATGCTTTCGGCCAACGCCGTCCAGTTCGTCCAGAACAAGAACTACCTCGTGATCGTGCACGAATTTCAGCGCATGACTCGCGTCATCCCGCTCGATGGCCGGCCGCACCGCAAAGGCCTGGAGCCCATGTTCTATGGCGATCCGGTCGGACACTGGGAAGGCGACACGCTGGTCATCGAGACGACCAACTTCAAGCGCTGGGGGCTCGACGACTACTACTACACCAACCCGAAGGAATACCGGATGCACAGCGACGCGCTGAAGGTCACCGAGCACATGTCCTGGAAAGATCCGAAAACTGTGGCCTACCGGATGACCATCGACGATCCGAAGACCTTCACCCGTCCATGGTCCGAAGATTTCACCATGGCCGCCAAGCCCGAATGGGATTCCACGGGTCTGTACGAATACGTGTGCGAGGAAAACAACCGCTGCCCCGGCGGCAAGTGCTCCGCGCCGTAGTTACTTCCGCAACTCCGCCCGCAATTCGCTGACTTGAGCCGCGTGCCGCAGCACGTGGCTGTTCATCATAATGAGGAACTCCATCCCGTTGAGCGGACCGAACCGTGGATGCGCCTCCGCCAGCGAGTAAAGCTCCCCGGCATTCTGTTCGGCGAAACCAATCGTGCGGCCCCGCACGGCATGAAACGCGTCAACCGCCTCCGCCAGCGTCTGGAATCGGCCGGTCGGCCGGACGAAGTCGGGCGCCTGCGCCCGCATCGTTCGATCCTTCACCCGTGCCGCCAGTTCCGCTTCGTGTTCTCGATTGACCGGCGGTGCGCCTTCGCGTTGCGCTTTCTCGATCCGCCCCAGGAAGCGTTCCTCTACCGTCGTCACGTGCTCGACGCACTCCAGCACCGACCACCGCCCCTCCTGCGGATGGGCCTGGGCCTCGGCCTCCGTCAAATCGCGTACCGTTTCCACAAACTGCTGCCGCCCGTCTTCCAGCGTCTGCACAATCTCGGTTCTGCTTTCAGGACTCATGGCGTCGAGTCTAGCAGAAATTGGCCGAGACGCCGCCAGTTTAGCGAATCCGTCCGAGTTCCCAGGGAATGGTTTCCGGCGGATTCGGAAATAGGTCGGGATGAAGCAGCCACGCCAGCTTTCGAATAGCCAGAATCTGGCGCGGCCCCTCGTGCTTCAGGAGGGCCGAGTCGTAATACAGCACCCGGCTGTTGCGGACAGCGTTCGTACGGTCGTATCCCGGGCGGGCAAAAATCTGCGCCAGAGGAATGATGCCATCGATCCCGCCGACCTTGGCGCCGATCCAAATCGGTGAAAGAATGATGTCCGGATTGCGTTCGATGATCTCTCGATGCGTGGTCACGAAGACGCCTTCGGGCGAGTCTTCGAAAATGTTGGCGCCGCCAGCGTATCGGATCAAGTCATTCAGCGGAGAATCGTGGCCGACCGTCCACGGCCCTTCGTGGTTCACCTCGAGATAGACGCGCACCTTGGGGGCCGCCCGGTTGCGTCCAACGATCTCAGTCAGGTCCTGCCGGTAGCGCCGTGTCAGATCCATCGCCGCCTTCGCCTTCCCGACAGCGGCGCCAATCTCTTCGATCCCTTGAAACACGTCCTCCAGCGAATGCGGCTCAAAGTGCAAGACATGGTAGCCCTTCTTTCGCAATTGTTCAGCGAGGGCTTTCTGGAAGCCGGTCCCCGTAAGAATCAGATCGGGATGGAGCGCATCGACCTGTGTGAGGTCCGGATTGGAAAACCCGCCGAGCACGCGTACACGCCCGGCGGCCCGATCGCGCAGCACTTGTTCGGGATACTCGCAAACGTCCGTGACGCCGACGATCTCGGCGCCCGCGCCCAACGCATACACGGTCTCCGTCTGTGGCGAGGAAAGGCTCGCGATGCGCGGCGCTCCGGCTAAGTAGGCCGCCGAAACCAAACCAACCACGAGAACGCGGATGATGGCGGCGTGCCGGCGAAGGCCCAGTCGCGAACCGGTCCGTCTCCACCACACCAGCCCGCCACTGATGCCAAGGAAAGCCATGGCGGCGCCCAACACCACCCACAACGACTTGATCCAGAATCCGGCAAATACGCCGAAATGGAAAGCGCTGAGCCACGCCACGAGGGAATCGCCGGCGGGCCGGCTGGAGAGGCGATCCGTTTGCAAAATCTCACCCGTGTACGGATTCAGCAGGACACTGCTGACTTTGTGAAACCGGTCTACGTGATCTTCGCGGAACGTGATGCGCGCCGGAAGACCGGGCGCGCCCGGAAGTTGCAGCCGATGCAGCGGCCGGCCAGGAAATTCGCGCTGCGCGATCGCAACCAGCGCCGCCCAGGGCAAAGGCGAGCGGGCCGCCCCCACAAGAGGTCGAGAATCAAGCCGTTCCTGGCGCGGCAAAATACGGCCGATCGCCGTGATATAGCTCTGCGGCCAGATGAAGTACGCTCCCGTAATCGCCATCGGGATGAGGAATAACAACAGCAGAACGCCGGCAAGGCCGTGAAGCTGCCAGAGCCGGCGCGGCCACTGCCCGCCTCGATCGAGCCGCCACACCCGCGCCAGCCGGCCGATTCCGGGCCACCAGAGTACAATGCCCGAGACCGAGAGCATGATGACAAAGGGCGCCGCGGCGCCGTTCAGGACGCGTCCCCACCGGCCGAGGAACAGATTCGTATGCAGGTGCTCCACCCAGCCGAGCACGCCTTGCCGCGCGTCGAGTTCCGCGTCAATGGCGCCCGTGGCGGCGTCCACCATCACCAGGCGCGCTTCGTCCCCCCGCAGCAAGTATGCATTCCAGTTGGCGCAGCGTTCGTTTGGATGGGTAAGGCTCAGAATGCGCCAGGACGGATAGCTCTCACGCACTCGATCGAGCGCCGCATCGGGGCCGGCGATCAAAGGTCCGGAGGGCGTGCAAGCGTGCCGTTGCTCCGCTTCCGTCATGTCATCGTGGAAAACGAGTGCCGCGCCGGATAGCCCGATCGCGACGGCGTAGAGCGCGAGCACTACGCCAACGGACGAATGAAGCAAAAACAACGCCCGCCGCCATTTCCAGCGTGGCGCCGCGGGCACTCTCGGTTCTGCGATGACGCCGTCCGGTACACCCCTCGCCACCATCTCTAGCCCCGCGAACGCCGCCAGCGCCAGCCGAACAGGACGGCTAGCATCGGCACTGCGACCCAAATGCCGTCCCAATCGGAAGGACGAGATGCATTCGACGCTTGTGCCGGCGTAGAACGCGAGCGTTCCTCCATCTCCATCAGGTAACCTTGCAAGGGCGAGGGCACGGCATTTCGCGAAGTCTCGGACGGGGCCGCCTCGTTGCGTCGCACGAAATCTTCCGCCGCTTTGGCAGCGGCATTGATGCTCGATTCCGTGGCACGTTCCATGGCGCGCCGGAATCCCTCGATGGCGGGCACCGGAATCCCGGCAGCCTTCGCCTGTTCGGTCACGTACTTTTGAAACCGGGGATTACCGCATGTGTGTTCCGAACATCCCACGCCGTGCTGGTTGACGCTCTCGACGTATTCGCGCAGGAGCTTTTCGGTGGTGGCAGCATCCGCCTTCCAATAGCCCTTGCGGATCGTCTCGACCATGCGCGCCGTGATGTCCTGGTATGCGAAAGGCGAATTCTTCTCGAAGAATTCCTTCATCCCGAGCTTGTCTTTGTCCTGGACGTAGACGTCGAACGTCTCTTTCCATTTGGCGTCGTCCACAAGATCCGGGACGGTCGCGTCCCACCCCCAAAGGTATTCCACAAACGACCGCATCTCACCGGCGCCGGCGTAACCCTCTTTCTTCATGCCCTCGATCCAGGTCGGATTGACATAGCGCGAGCGGAACTCGGTGCCCAGGAACTTGTCCATGGAGGTCATTTCGGGCTTGCCCGGATTGCGCGTATTCGTGACCAGGAGCTCCGGGTTCTTGCCGTCGATGCTGCGCACGGCCGATGCCAGCCCGCCCATGTACATGAACATATCGTCGTTATCCAGCGCTCCATAGAGAGAGGTGGAGCTGCTGTGCACCACCTTTTCGGTTCCGGAGAGCGCCATGCGGAAGACGTCTTCCATCGGCTCGCCCCAAAAGCCATTGCCGAATCCATGGCCCATCTTGCGGATGAAATCGTCCGCCATGCCTTTGTCGGAGTCCCACGTGCCGCTCGCCGCCGCGATGGTCGACGTATTCAGATTGAAAGTACCTGGCGGCTCGTCGAAGATGCGCACGCCGGCGCGCCGGTCAGCGTCCTTTTCCGAGTACCCTTTTCTGATGAGGGCCGTCTTCGTTTCCAGGTAGTGCCGGCGCACGAAGTTCTCGGCTTCCTCCATGGCTTTGACCTTCTGCACAGCCTTGTCCATGAGGATCGTGACGTTGTTGAACATGCCCTCGGCGGCGCACGCAATCACGATGTCCACTCGCGGCCGCCCGAGTTGGGAGCGCGGGATCACTTCGACGTCCACGACTTTGTCGCGATCGTTCCACACCGGACGCGTGCCCAGGAGGTAGAAGATCTGCGACTCGATCACGCCTTCGTGGCGCATCGTTTCGTCGCCCCAGATCACGAAAGAGACTTTTTCGGGATAGCGGCCGTGCTCCTTCGCATGGTCCGCTAGCATCTGATCCGCCAGCTTGACGCCGATCTCCCACGAGGCTTTCTTCGGGACCTTGTCTGGGTCGATGCCGTAGAAGTTGTTCCCGGTCGCGTACGAATCGGGGTTGCGGATCGGCTCGCCGCCTTCTCCCGCCGAGACGAAGCCGCCGTTCAGCGCGCGCATCAGATTGCCAAGCTCGCGCGGGCCGGAATCGGCGATGCGTTTTTCCATCTCGGCGGCCAAAACACTGGCCTTCTCGGGCAGCAAGCTGCGATCGGCGCTGACGATCGCGTCCACGGTGGTATCGCGCAGCGGCTTCTCCGGCGTACGCCCGAACGTGTGCAGCCCGTAAGGTATGTTCTGGACCTTGAGGTCGGCAATGTGATCCTCAATCTGATGAATGACGCGATCATTCAGGCTGTTGGGCTTCGAGAGATCCAGGCTGAGATCTTTTGCAATCCCCAGCTTCTCGACTTGCTCGCGGACCTTGCCAGCGTACGCCCCTGCCAATTCCGGATTCTTGCCGACATTATTGTCGTAGTCGTTAAGGGTTTCGCTCAGAGCCGCCAGCTCGGGGTAAAGTCCTCCTTTCTTGAAGGGGGGCACCATGTGATCGATAAGTGTCGCCATGCCGCGCCGCCTGGCCACCAGGCCTTCGCCGACCACGTCCACGTTATAGATGTAGATGTCGGGCATGTCGGCGATCAACGCATCCGGCGCGTCTTCTTCCGAGAGCCCGACGTCTTTCCCGTCCAGCCACTCCAGAGTGCCGTGAGTGCCGACATGCACCACGGCGTCCGCGCGAAAGCCGTTCCGCAGCCAGGAATAGGCGGCGACATACTGATGATGCGGAGCGAGATCTTTGGCGTGGTAAAGCTTTTCGTTGTCCTCGCCCCAGCCGCGGGCCGGCTGCGGCAGCAGCGCCACATTGCCGTAGCGAACCACCGGAATGATCAGGTCGCCGGATACGGTCATGAGCCGGTTTTTCTCGGGAGGGCCCCAGTCTTTAAGGATTTTCGCCCCAAGTCCTGGCGGGTAGGCGCTCAACCATTTTCTGTACTCGGCGATCGGAATGCGCACCGCGTCTCCCTGCGCGACCATCGCCGCAAGCTCCCCCGGCGCGTAGCCTCCGACATTTCGGGATTTCTCCAGCAAATCCTTGAGAATCGCGGCCGACGAAAAATCCTTCCCGCCAACGTCGTAACCGTCTTGCGACATCCGCGTCAGAACATTCGCGAGCGATTCTGCCACGTTCAGATAGCTGGCGCCAATATTGGCTTTGCCGGGCGGAAAGTCGTAGAACAGCAGAGCGACCCGCTTCTCGCGATTCGGCTTCGAGCGAAGCGCGGCGTAGCGCAAGCCGCGCTCGACCGCCGTTCTGATCCGCGACGCGATTGGCCGGCTTACCACCAGCGTCAGACCGCTCTCTGGGTCTTTCAATTTTTCCTTGCTGCCAACCACGACCGGTGCGACCAGCCCCGCCAGCTCGGGAACGGCCACCTGAAACGTGCCTTCGAACATCGAGAGACCCGTGTTCGATGCGCGCCATTCCTTTTCGCTGCGGCCATACAGGCTGACCAGATTGATCACCGGGATGTCGATCTTCTGCAGCGTTTCTGAAGAGTGGAAATCCGCAAAGCGAAAGAGGAACGAGAGCGCGACATCCGCGCGGCTGCGGCCTTGTTCGTCGAGTAGCATTCTTTCAAACGCAACCGCGTCGGGGTATCCGAAAAAGGGAATGGCTTCCGCGCCTTGCCGTTCGATTTCCGCGATGACCGCGTTCAACAACGCCGTATCGCCGGTGTAGTAGGTGGCTTTGTAAAAACCAACCGCCACGCGGGGAGCGCCGGGTTTCGGCGGTGCGTGCGCACGGCGCCAGGCGTCGAATTCCGCCCACTTGCCAAACACGCGGCCTTGCGGACCGTCCGGATAGTAGTAGCCGAAATCCAGGCTGCTTTCCGGCTGCGGAACGGTCAGACCGGTGATGCCCGCCTGAGTCAGCGTGTACTTGAGCAACCCGATCTGATTCGAGAGCCCGGAATGCGTCCAGAAGGCGCGAGCCTTCTCATCCCATAACACGCCTTGCTCGAGATAGTGCTCCTTGGGCAACAAGCCTTCCCCGACAGCCACCACCTTTCCATGCCGGTTCACCGACCGAAGCACGTCCACTTTGCGCTCGGAATCGAAGCGATCGAGCATCTGCTGGTTCATGGTGTCGAAGACCAGCACGTCGGCGCCAGTCAAATCGGCAGCCTGAGTATCTTCGAAAACGGATTCCGTGAGGAATGTAAGGCTCACCTGTGCACGCAGATCCGGCCGCTCGCGCAGGATGGCCTTATAGGCCTGCATGGTCGCGGGGATATTGCCGTCGGAGTAGACAAATGCAAGACGCACGGGCTTGGCGAACAGCGGCGCAGCTAGAACTGCCAGCAGCAAGGCGGTGCGTCCCCGGATCATTTGCCCTCTGGCACGTAGATCACTTGCCCGTTGGCCAACCGGTATGCTGTGCCGAGGCGCTCTCCGTCACCGGCCATGGTTTTGCCCGTTACCTTGTAGGCGGTGATCTTCGTTCCCTTCTTAATAATGATTTCGCGCTGGCCTTGGGCGTTCGTCTTGACCATAGTCACTTCGCTCTTGGCATCGACCAGATCGCCCATCCGGTATACCGAGAACAACGTGATCATCAGCCCGACGATGAACACGACTGAAACGTCGAACAGATTGGCGATGCCCGAGAGTGGATCCTCTTCGGCGGCCTCTTCAGGTGACGGTAGGTGAAGAAAGTGTGCCATGATCTATGCTTCGCGGGCCCACTCGCGTGTAGGCGGTTCAGCCGGCACGCTTCCCAGTTCGCGCAAAATGCGCTCGGCCAGATAGCGCTGTTCGCGGACGGCTTCATTTACCCAGGCCAGCCGGACCGCTGCGACGACGTAGGCCAGGGTGCCCGTCGCCAGGCCAATGATGGTCGTCGTGAATGCGACCACCATCTGGCCGGCCATCGCCTCCAGGTTCCCGGCCGCGAGTGAAGCGAGCGACGTTCCCATCGGAATCAGCGTGCCCAGCAGTCCAAGGCTCGGCCCGACCTTCACCAGCATTCGCGGTCCCGTCAACGTCCTACGTACTCGCTCCTCGCGCTCCAGAACCAGGTGTTCGAGTCCGCCAGCGCCCAAGGTGTCGGTTGCCATCGCTCGCTCCACGTCCAGCAACAGATTCCGCAGACTGACGGGTAAGACGCGCTGACGCGCCGGATCCGCGCCCAGAAGTTTGCCTGACTGCAACCAAAGTTCGATGTTGAATCCGCGCCGTTCTCGCCGCCGAGCCAGAAAATCCACCACGCAGGCGCCCGCCATAAATAAAGCCGCGCCGACACACACCCACAGAAGGACCATCACGGGGAACCGCAACACCTGTCCGAGTGCAAAAAGTCCGTTTTCCAATACCCTGAGTACGTTCAACTTCTTCTCCAAACCGAGTAAGCGCCGCCGAGCCCCAGCGACGCTCCGCCCATGACCAGGACCCAAACCGGTACCGCCTGTGAACTCGCCCCTCGTTCGCCCACGTTGAGGGTCACCGCGGACCGCCAGCCTTCGGCTAAACCAGGTGCCACAGCAAGCAGCAGTCCCAGCACCGCTATGAGAATCAAAGCGTCATCGCGTATCGCGGCCGGCGCAAACTTCGGACGGCACATACCAAATCCTACCGAAACCACGAGTAAAGCTGCCGGCGAGAGCATTGCCGGAAATACTCCGACTCCTTCAAATTGTAGAAGCGAGCCTAAAAGACTCGCAAGAATTCCTCCAAAAACGATTGCCACCCAGACAAACTTGGGCCGCATAAAAATCAGGATGACGATGCACACCGCCAATCCTTCCATCCAAGCCGGATCCGGCATACGCCCCAGCCGAACCCAGGCTGTCGCGGCGATGAATCCGGCGGTTAAGAAAACAACTCGCCTCCAGTTCGTCGCCAGCGCTGCAAAGACGCAAGCGCCGAGGCCGCAAAACAGCCAAAATCCCTGAGTATAAGGGGCCATCTACTTACCAGGTGACGCGCACCCCTCCCGTAGCGTTGCGGCCCCACGCCGCGTAGCCGAGCGCTTCCTGGTACCACTCGTCGCTCAAATTGTTCACGCGAACATAGGGAGCGATGTGCTTGTTGATCTGGAACGAGCCGCTCAGGTAGGCATACTGATACGCCGGGTTACGGTTCACGCCGAAGAAGAAGTCATTATCGGCGCGCTCACCCACGAAGCGTGCGCCTATCAGGAATGTCCACCGCCGAGGGGTAATCTGCAGCCCGACCGATCCGGAATTGCGAGGCCGCCGCAGCAATTCGGTTCCAATCTGACTGGTGGTTGCCGAACTGACCACGCGCGTTCTCAAGTAGGTGTATCCGCCCCGCAATGAAACCGCCTCCCTCAGGCGAATCGAAGTCGTCAATTCCAGTCCCCGCGACCATGCCCGGTTGATGTTCTCAAAAGTGCCCGGAAAGACAGAGGAGTCGTACTCAATCAGGTCCTGATAACGATTCCGAAAATAAGATGCCTCGGTTCGGAGGCGGCGGCCGAACCACTCGCGAAGCAGGCCCGCTTCAAAACTGTCGGTCTTCTCCGGCCGCAGATTCGGGTTGCCCATGTAATACTGCTCGCGTGCGAAGCTTGCGACCAGCGTCGGTTCGAGGATTCCTCTGGACAGGCTTACCCGGAAATAGGTATCCGTCGGCAACCGGAACGAGACCGCTCCGCGCGGAGCGATGCGCGAACCGAAAATACTGCTGTGTTCGATGCGCGCTCCCCCGGAGAGAAAAATGTTGCGCCCCACCGCGTACTGATCAAACAGACTGATCCCATGGTTCTGGCGATCCACATCGAACGTCGAGATCAGGCCGGCCTGTCTTTCAAATTCGTAGCCTGCCACAAAGGCCCCGCCGCGGTGCGTCACGATTCCTTCGTAAGCGCCACTCGTCCGGCTCGTCAGAGACAGGCTGTCATACGGAAAAGGAAACGTGCTCGACGTGACGAGGGTTGTGCCAGGATCTGCGGTTGTGGTGGACGGCGGGACTAGACGCACCAGGTAGGTCCGGTCAAATGTTCCGGGCCCCGAAGCCGGAACGGTAGTGACGAGCGCTGCCGCCGTATCGGAGTCGAGGTTCGTGTCGATGGATCGGGTTCGATTTCGGTGGTACGAGACGTAAGCGTGTTGGGTGTAGCGTTGACCGCGAGTATCGTCCACGCGAACCGTCAAGGCGGAGTCTCGCGCCAATTGGTCGGCATGCAGGTCGAAGAGATTGTAGTACGTTTGGCCCGGAGTGCCGGTGTAAGAGTCCCACATTCGGTAGATTGCTCGAAGCGAGGTCTTGTCCGAGAAATGGAATCCCACGTTGGCCGTGCCGGTGGTATTGCGAAATGCGTTGTTGGGAAATTCGCCGGTGGTCCGGTATTGATCGGCGATCAAGGCATAGTCCAGCTTCCCTCCCAAGCCGCCGTCCAGCCCCGCGCTCCAATGATCGGAAGAAAACGAGCCTCGGTCGTAGGCGAGCGTACCGTGCGGTTTGGCGGTCTCCGGATCGCCTTGCTTGGTGAACATCTGGATGACCCCGCTGGAGGCCTCGGCTCCGAATAACGCGCTTTCGGGACCGCGGACGACTTCGATTCTTTCAATACCAGGTGTCGTCAGGCTGACGTAGTCGAGTTCGCCTCCGGGCGCGGTCAGCGGAACTCCATCGAGCAGCACCAGTCCGGCCTTGGAGTCGCCCCCGCGAGAGAAAACCGAGATCAGGCCTCCGCCGCTTCCGGTTTGGACCACGTTGAGCCCGGCGACATCACGAAGGACGTCCGACACGGGAGCGTACTGGCGAACTTCCAGGTCTTGGGCCGTGAAAATCTCGGCAGCGACCCCCGCCTCTTCGAGTGCGACCGGTGCACCGCCGGCTGAAACGACCACGCGGTCGCTGGTCGGAGCGATCTTCAAAGTGACCTGATTATCTTTCGTACTGCCCAAGGTAACCGTCTGCTCCGAGAAGCCGGATTTCGAAATCTTGGCCTCGCACCCCGAGCTGTCCGGGAACCGGAACGAGCCTTGTTGGTTAGTTGACGAGGTTTGGCCTGAACATCTGACCATGGCGCCTTCGACGAGCCGGCCGGCTGGGTCCACAACCACTCCGTGGACATCAAAGAGCATTGTCAAAAGTATGGCGCTATGGATCATTGTTTTTGCCCCAGTTTTTTGAAATCTGAAGATCCCTCAAAGAGTTTGCGACGAGGCTACCATGTGGAACGGCCAGACCGTGTAAAGTAGAGGTCAACTTGCGGTCAGTGACCTGCATACGTGGTCACAGTGCGGTATCTAGCCCTTAATCTCAAGCGGTTTAGAGTTGGGACAAATCGCCGGCTGCCGGGTGTAGAATCGGTGTCGATGAAATCCACACTCTGGATGCCGATTCTGTTAGCGGCAGGTACAGCGGGATGGTTGTTCTCCGCAACCGGCTCTTCGACCCGAAGAGGAACGTTCGAACGTATCAAGGTGCACGGCAAATCGCTCGAAGGCAACCTCGCCGGCGACTCGCCGGACCGCGACGTCTCCGTATACCTGCCGCCGAGCTATGCGACCGACCGCAATCGCCGCTATCCGGTTGTCTACCTGCTGCACGGCTACACCAATTCGGACGAAGGCTGGTATGGCCCCAACACCAAGTCCGGTTTTCAGAGCGCCCATACCACGCTGCCAGCCGTGGCCGACGAAGCAATCTCCGGCGGCGCCGCCCGCGAGATGATCCTCGTCATGCCCAACGCCTACAACGTGTACCAGGGCAGCATGTATTCCAATTCGGTGACCACCGGCGACTGGGAAGTCTACCTCACGCGCGATCTCGTGCAATACATCGATGGCCACTACCGCACCATCGCCGAGCCCGCCGGCCGCGGCCTCGCCGGGCATTCCATGGGCGGCTACGGCGCCATCCGGCTCGCCATGAAAGATCCCGGCGTATTTTCGAGCATCTATATTCTCAGCGCCTGCTGCCTGACTGCGAACCTCGCTCCAAAAGGCGATTCCTACACGCAAGCGGAAGCCGTCCACGATCCCGCTGACGTAGCCAAACTCAGTCGCGGGCCGATCACTATCCTCGCCGAAGCTGCCGCCTGGTCGCCCAATCCGAAAAACCCGCCCTTCTTCTTCGATCTACCGGTCAAAGACGGCCAGCCGCAGCCCGATGTCGTCGCGCGTTGGGTGGCCAACGCACCGCTCGCCATGATCGACCAATTCGCGCCGAATCTTCGCAAGCTGCGCGCCATCGGCATCGACGTCGGCGATAAAGACGGCCTCGCGCGAAGCAACCAGCAACTTGCCGACGTGCTTTCCTCCTATGGCATCCCGCACAGTTTCGAGCTGTACGACGGCGATCACACGAACCGTATTGCCGCGCGCATGGGCACGAAGGTGCTGCCGTTCTTCTCGGCCAACCTCTCCTTCAGCGCGCCGAAGCATTGATATAATGGCGGGGATTTTGGAGGTTTCCATGTTGCCGCGCATCGCCGCCCTTTCGTTCGGAATTGCCTTGATGATGGCCCCCACGTTTGCCCAGGAACCCTCGGGCGCTCCGGCCCGTGCCGCCCGCCGCGAGCCAGCCGGTCCGCCGCGTCCCCCGCTGTTCCTTCGCGAAGAGTGGAAGCAGGCGCCCGGAGCCGGCGAGCACCCTGTCGATGCCGCCGGATTGGCCAATCCCAATGTGGAACTCAAGCTCTACGGTACCGATGGCAAAGACATCCAGATCACCGGCGAGGCCGGCAACGCAGGCAACCCGATCCATCTCTGGACCGGCCTCTGCACCTCGGTCTGCGGCGCCACGCTCCGCGATAAGGAAAACTTCGTCGACCTCACCGGGATCGCCAAGATCCGATGGGTGACCAAGGTCTCGGGCTTCCACCAGGTTCACCCGGTCCTTCGCCTGGCAGACGGCACCATGCTAGTCGGCGATCACGTCGATGGTTCTGTGGGCGATTGGCTCCAGAGCGAGTTCCTGATCTCCGATGTTCGCTGGCTTCGGCTCGATCCCGAAAAACTCGTGACCAAGGGCACCATTGTCGCCAAGCCGGACCTCAGCAAAGTCGATGAGATCGGCTTTACCAGCCTGATTCCCGGCAGCGGCCACGGCCAGGGCGGCTGGATCGACGTCGCGGCTATCGAAGTCTACGGCAAGCCCGTCAAACGGTAATTTCTATGAAACTCCGGCTTCTGAGCGCGCTTCTAGTGGCAGGCGCGCTCGTCCTGCCCGCCGCGGCAGAAGAGAAAACCGCCGGCCGCGATCTCTCCGGCTACTGGAATCTTCCCTACGTCCCCAACATGGCGCAGGGCAAGGAGGACACCGTCCCCTACACGCCCGCCGGCAAAGCGGCGTTCGTCAACCATGACTCCAAAGACGACCCGACCGGCTTCTGTTTAAAACCCGGCGTGCCGCGCATTATGCAGTCGCCCTACCCGGTGCAGATCGTTCAGACGGACAAACAAGTCTTCTTCCTGTTCGAATACATGAACCTGTGGCGCGCCATCTACACCGACAACCGCCCGCATAACAAGGGGATCGATTCCACGTTCATGGGCGACTCCGTCGGCCGATGGGAAGGCGACACGCTGGTCATCGACACCATCGCGTTGAACGACCGCACCTGGCTCGACACCGCCGGCCATCAGCACAGTGACAAGCTGCACGTGATTGAACGCCTGCGCCGCACTGCGCCCGATGCGATCGCCTACGAATATGTCGTCGATGACCCTGTGATGTACGCGCAGCCCTGGAAGCAGCAGCGCGTCATGACGCCGCTCAAGCCGACTCCCGGCTTGCCGGAGCTGCTCGAATACGAGTGCAGCGAGAACAACAAAGATCTCCAGCACCTGCGGAGCACAAAGCCCGCCCAGCCGCAGCCGTAGACAATCGGCG
Source organism: Bryobacteraceae bacterium (assembly GCA_036406715.1). GTDB lineage: Bacteria > Acidobacteriota > Terriglobia > Bryobacterales > Bryobacteraceae > PSRJ01. The sequence goes on from DASXAK010000079.1 coordinate 19,578, forward strand.
TTCGTCGTCGGCTCAGAACCGGTAGTACGCCCCAATCTGAATCACTCTCGGGCTGTAGTTCATGCTCGTGATCTGCCCAAACGTGGGACTGTTGATCTGTTAGTTGCTGGCCGAT